>JAJZNB010000043.1 GCA_021848085.1 Actinomycetes bacterium | reverse complement strand
CGGTGACGCTGCCGGCCGGTTCTGCCGCCTGATGCACAGTGCCATGGAGTCTACGGCGCCGTCGGGCCCCCGGCACCGGCTCGGCACCGTGTTGTCCGGGGTGCACCGGCGTCCGGGGTGCACCGGCGTCCGGGGTGCACCGGCGTCCGGGGTGCACCGGGTCCGGCGGGCGCGTCGTCGTCGCAGGTCCCGACGCACCAGCCGCATAGGATGGCGATCTCTGCGCTCACCGAAGCACCGATCCTGAGAGCGCCCGTCGCGCCGAACCTGGAAGCCTCGAGTCTGGAAAGCCTGATGCCGCCCACCACCACCGACGAGGTTCGCGCCGCCTTCCTCGGGTTCTTCGCCGAGCGGGGGCACACCCTGCAGCCGTCGTCGTCGCTGATCCCGTCGCACCCCGCCGCGCCGCTGTTCACCAACGCCGGGATGGTCCCCTTCATCCCGTACTTCCTCGGCGAGGAACCGGCGCCGTTCGCCCGGGCCACCTCGTCGCAGCGCTGCGTGCGGGTGCGGGGCAAGCACGACGACATCGAGGTCATCGGGCGGACCACCCGGCACCTGACCTTCTTCGAGATGCTGGGGAACTTCAGCTTCGGCGACTACTTCAAGGCCGGCGCCATCGGGTACGCCTGGAGCTTCCTGACCGAGGTGCTCGGCATCGAGGCGGACCGGCTGTGGGCCACGGTCCATCACACCGACGACGAGGCCTTCGACCTGTGGACCTCGACGACCGGGATGCCGGCCCAGCGCGTGCAGCGCCTGGGCGACGACAACTTCTGGGAGATGGGCCCCACCGGACCGTGCGGTCCGTCGTCGGAGGTCTTCTACGACAAGGGCCCCGGCTTCGGGTCAGAGGGCGGCCCGGCCCACGGCGGGGAGGAGCGCTTCGTCGAGGTGTGGAACCTCGTCTTCATGTCGTTCTACCGCCAGCCCGACGGGTCTCTCGAACCGCTGCCGAAGAACAACATCGACACCGGCGCCGGTCTGGAGCGTCTGCTGCCGGTGGTGCAGCAGGTCTCCTCGGTGTTCGACACCGACGTGCTGCGGGGGCTGATCGGCCGGGCCGAGGCGCTGACCGGCGCCCGCTACGGCGCCGACCCCGAGCACGACGTCAGCCTGCGGATCCTGGCCGACCACGCCCGTGCCTTCACCTTCCTGATCGCCGACGGGGTCGTCCCCTCCAACACCGAGCGCGGCTACGTGCTGCGCCGCATCATCCGGCGGGCGGTCCGCCATGCCCAGCGGGTGGGGGCGGCCGAGCCGGTGCTGGCCGAGATGGCCCGGGCGGTGGCCGAAGCCATGCGCGACAGCGCCCCGGAGCTGCCCGGCACCATCGAGGCCGTGGCCGAGGTGCTCGACCGCGAGGAGCACCGCTTCCAAGAGACCCTCAGCCTCGGGTTGCGGACCCTCGACGAGCTGATGGCGTCGGGCGTCACCACCATCTCCGGGGCCGACGCCTTTCGCCTCCACGACACCTTCGGGTTTCCCGTCGACCTGACCCGCGAGATCGCCGCCGACCGCGGGGTGGAGGTCGACATCGACGGGTTCGAGCAGGCCATGGCCGAGCAGCGCCGCCAGGCCCGGTCGGGCGGGCCGGCCGAGGGCGGCGAGGAGTCGGCCCGCTACCTCGCCGTGCTCGACGCCCACGGACCCACCGAGTTCCTCGGCTATTCGACCATCGACGCCGAGGGGACCGTCGTCGCCGTGCTGCACGGCCCCACCGCCGGCCAGCTCGAGGTCTTCACCGACCGCACCCCGTTCTACGCCGAGGGCGGCGGCCAGCTCGGCGACCAGGGCCGCATCCTCGGAGAGGGCGGCGAGGCCAAGGTGGTCGACACCACCGCCGCCCTGCCCGGCCTGATCCGCCACGTGGTGGAGGGCGGCGACTGGCTGGCCGCTGGCCAGCACGTCCGCCTGCAGGTGGACGGCCCGCGCCGCGACGCCCTGCGGCGCAGCCACACCGCCACCCACCTGCTGCACTGGGCGCTGCGCACCACCTTCGGCGAAGGGCTGCGCCAGCAGGGCTCGCTCGTCGCTCCCGACCAGCTGCGCTTCGACTTCAACTTCCACACCGGGCTGAGCGACGAGCAGATCGCCGATCTGGAGGACCTGGTGGCGGCCCAGATCATCACCGATGGCCCGGTGCGGGTGGAGGAGATGCCCAAGGCCGAGGCCGTGGCGGCCGGGGCGATCTCCTTCTTCGGCGAGAAGTACGGCGAAGTGGTCCGGGTGGTGCGGGCCGGTGACGCCTCGGTGGAGCTGTGCGGTGGCACCCACGTGGCCTCGCTCGGACAGATCGGCACCATGGTCATCCGCAGCGAATCGTCGGTCGGCTCCAACCTCCGTCGCATCGAAGCGGTCACCGGCATGGCGGCCCGCCAGGAGATCCGACGCCGGACCGCGCTGCTCGAGCAGCTCGCCGAGGCCCTGAAGGTCGGCCCCGACGAAGCCCCAGACGCCCTGCGGCGCCTGCAGGAGCACGATCGGGCGACCGAGAAGGCCCGCCGCGAGCTCGAGGCGCGCCTCGACGCGGCGGCGGCGGCGGAGCTGGCCGCGGCGGCGGTGGGCGGGGTGGTGGTCGCCCGCCGCGACGGACGCGACGCCGGGGCGCTGCGTGCCTTGGCCCTTGCTGTCCGCCAGGCCGACGGGGTGCGGGCGGTGGGGCTGATCGGCTCCCCCGACGGCCGCTCGGCGGCGCTGGTGGTGGCCCTGGCCGACGGCGCCGGCGACGCCGGCGCCGTGGCCAAGCAGATCGCTCCGCTGATCGGCGGCGGCGGTGGCGGCAAGGATCCCCGCCTGGCCACCGCCGGCGGGCGCGACGCCAGCCGCATCGACGAGGCGCTGGCCGCGCTGCGCCAGGCGCTGGCCTCCTGAGGCGGCCGGCCGGGGTCACCCGCAGATGGCCCGATGGGTTCGGTGATCGCCGTCGGAGCCGTCGGCGGTGGAGCCCCTCCGGTTGGTGCGGGCGGTGAAGCGGTGGGCGGTCACGGCCGGCTCAGGCGCTGGTGGTGGTCGACGGCGCGCCCGGTCCGCGGAAGGTGACGGTGGTGGGCGCCTGGGTCGGCACGAAGCTCCAGTTCGGCACCGTCTTCCCGTCAACCTGGGCCGTCACCTTCACGTGCACCCCGCCGAACACGACGGCCAGCTGCCCGCCGCTGGGGGTGAAGGTGCGGACCTGGCCCGGCTGCAGCACGCCGCTGAACAGCTGCCCGCTGCCGCCTGGTGCGCTGACCGAGATCCACGCCGGGGCCAGGTCGCTCACCACCACCTGGTACCCGTCGGTCGGCATGGTGACGGTGGTGCCGGCCGGGTCCGGGGTGACGGCGATGCCGTGACCGGCCGGCGGCACCGGCTTCGCCGTGTCGGGCCGGCCGGTGCGC
Organism: Actinomycetes bacterium; assembly: GCA_021848085.1. Lineage (GTDB taxonomy): Bacteria > Actinomycetota > Acidimicrobiia > Acidimicrobiales > UBA8190 > JAJZNB01. The sequence continues at coordinate 3,540 of JAJZNB010000043.1, read as the reverse complement.
GGAGCGGACCCGTGGGGGTTCGACGTCGCCGTCCCCTGGGTGATGCCCGATGCGAAGCTGCGGACCGAGCGGACCCAGCGCGGCACCACCCGGTGCAGCTCGAGGGTGGCGACCGCCGCCGCCAGAGCCGCCGCCGTCGACCAGACCAGCACCCGCAGGGCCAGCGGCGGCTTGCGACGCCCTCGGCGGCCGGTGACGGCACCGACAGCGGGGACGGCCGCCGTGGTGACCAGATGGGCGGCGGTGACGGCCGAGGTCGGCGACACGACCGGCACCCGAGCCGTGGTCGTGTGCATCCCGGACCCCGGAGGATCCGCCGGGGACAGCCGCCCGGCGCCGGAGGGGAGGACCGCACGCCCTGCGCCGGGAGCCGTCCCCGCGGCGGAGCGTCCAGCGCTGGCCGCGGCAACGGATCCGAAGGTGGCCGGTGCAGGCGGGGCCCCAGCCAGGCGGCTCGGCTCGGCGTGGGCCCGGGGTGCCAGGGGGGCTGCCCCCGTCGGCTCGGCGACGCCGAGCCGGCCAGCGGCCGGAGCCGAGCCATCCGACACGACCGGCACCGAGCGGCCGATCGTCCACGCCTCCCACAGCGCCGGAGCCAGCGCCTGGGCGTCGACGCCGACGACATCGGCGAAGCGCCGCAACGCCGTGAGCAGGCTGATCTCGTCGGAGAAGCGTCCCAACGCCCCGCCTTCGAGCGCTTCGAGCTGATACCGGGGGATGCCGGTGCGGTCGTGGACGCCCGACAAGGTCATCCCCCGGTCTGTTCGGGCCTGGTGCAGCAGCTGCCCCGCCCGTTGTGGCGACAGCGGTCGGTCGATCCGGCGCCGGCCTCGCCTCCCCCTGTCGCGGTCTGCGGTCGCCACCGACGCTCCTTCGAAGTCCCTGGTGAAAAGGGTAGTAGGTCGTCTCGAGCCGGCGGACGCACCAGTGGGCTGCGGGTGCGGCTGCTCGGGCGTCCCCGCCGGCCGGGGGGGGCCGCTCGCCCCCCTGGCCCGGCCCGGTCGCAGCCGGACGCGACGGGATCATCGGCGGCGAACCGGAATGACGGGGGTCCTGCGAGTCCGACCGCGACACCGTTTTCGGTGAGGAGGCGCTGGTCCAGGAGCTGGTCATGCACAGCGTCGACGCCCAGGACGGGTCCGGGCCTTGGCGGCGCGCCGGAGATCCCGCTTCGGGGGGTTCTGACCAGATGGGGCTCACGGCGGACGGGCGTCGAGGGCGGTAAAACTGGGAACGAGCTGAGCACGACGGCGCCAGGGAACGAGCGCCCGTCGCCACCGCGGCGGCGGTCCCGGTGGATCGAGGAGGCCCGGTGGATCGAAGAGGCCCGGTGGATCGAAGAGGCCCGGTGGATCGAGGAGGATGGACAGATGCGGCAACCACGGAGCCGGGCACGGCGGGCACGGGTCATCGCCACGCTGGCGGCCGGGACGCTGGTGCTGGCGGCATGCTCCAACGCCACCACGGCGACGGCCGCTCACAGCGCCGCCGCCCCCGGGGTGAGTGCCCACACCGTCGACGTCGGCAGCCTGGCCACCGCCTCGGGGCCGCTCGCTTCGGGCTTCGGTGAGATCACGGCCGGGGTGAAGGCCTACTTCGACATGGTCAACGCCCAGGGCGGTGTCGACGGCCGCCGGCTGGTGCTCGCCCATCAGGGCGACGATGAGGGCAGCCCCTCGCTCGACACCGACGTGGCCCGGACCTTGGTCACCCAGGACCACGTCTTCGCCATCGTCGGGGTGGCCACCCCCTTCTTCACCGCGTCCACCTACCTCCGCCAGCAGGGAACCCCCACCTTCGGTGACGTGGTGAGCACGGACTGGGCCAACGCTCCCAACCTGTTCGGCACCTTTGGCTCCTACCTCGACGTCGGGTCGGTCGGACCGGAAGCCGCGTTCGTGGCCCAGAAGGTGGGTGCCACCGCAGCTGCCGTCATCGCCTATCCGATCGCCCAGTCCCAGCAGGCCTGCCGGGCCGAGGTCGACGCCCTGCAGGCGGCGGGGGTGCCGGTGCCGGTCGTCGACCTGAACTTCGTGCCTGGCGGCAACGTGGTGCCCGACGTGACCCAGATGAAGGCCCACCACGTCGACTTCCTCGTCTCGTGCATGGAAGCTCCTGACAGCCTGTCGTTCGCCCGGGCCATGCGCCAGTATGGGATCGGCCGCTTCCATGCCCTGTGGCTGACCGGCTACAGCCAGCAGACCGTGCGGGACAACCCGACACTGACCAACGACGTGGTCTTCATCGAGCAGCACGTCCCGTTCGAAGCGGCGACGGCCTTCCCCGGCCGCTACCCCGGGATGGCCAGGTACCTGGCCACCATGAAGAAGTACGAGCCGCGCTGGGCCTACGACGGCACCGCCCTCCAGGGTTGGATCAACGCCGCGCAGTTCGTGGCCGGGTTGCGGGCGGTGAAGGGTGCCCTCACCCAGCAGAAGCTGGTGGCCGCCATCAACGCCGAGCGCGGCTTCACCGCCGGCGGGCTGATGACCCCCATCAACTGGAGCACGGCGCACACCAGCGCCCCCCCGCCCAACTGCGTCAGCTTCGTCGAAGCGCACGACGGCAGCCTGGCCCCAGCCTTCCTGGCCCACCCCGGGCAGGTCTACGACTGCTTTGGCCGCAGCGGCGACCGCACCGTGGCACCGCCACCGGGGACCCCGGGGACCTCGGGAAGCTGAGGCGGGGTGGACCAGCTGCTGCACGACGCGGTCCCGGGGGTTCCCTTCGGCTGCGGGTTCGCGCTGCTGGCCGTCGGACTGGTGCTCACCTATCGGGCCACCGGCGTGTTCAACCTGGCCTTCGGCGCCCAGTCGTTCGTGGCCGCCTTCCTCTACGACTGGCTCGACCAGTACCAGCACCTGGGCCAGCCGCTGTCGCTGGTGGTGGCCGTGGTGGTGGCGTCCCCGGCGCTGGGTCTGGCCATGGACTGGCTGCTGTTCCGCCACATCCCGACCTCGTCGACGACGGTCAAGGTGATCAGCTCGCTGGGCCTGCTGGTGGCCATCCCGCAGCTGGTCCCGGTGGTGTTCGGCTCCACCCCGCTGGGCCGGATCGGCTACCTGTGGCTGAACCCGAACACGGTGGAGCTACGGGTGCTGTCCACCCCGGTCAACGGCGCCGAGGTGTCCACCGCCGTCATCACGGTGGCGGTGGTGGTGGCGCTGGCCGCCGTGTTCCGCTTCACCGGCGCCGGGCTGGCCATGCGGGCGGTGGTGGAGAGCCGCCGGCTGGCCCAGCTCCAAGGGGTGCGGGCCGGCAGGGTCGAAGCCGGCGCCTGGGCCCTGTCGAGCCTGCTGGCCGGCCTGGCCGGGGCGCTGCTGCTACCCACCCAGAACACCTTGGACCCCACCGCGCCGCTGCAGTTCACGGCGCTGCTGGTGGCCGGTATGACGGCGGCCGCCCTGGCCGGCATCCGCAGCCTGTTGGGGGCGCTGGCCAGCGGCATCGCCCTCGGTGTGCTCGAGAGCGGCCTGCAGGCCGTGATGCCGCCAGGCACCTTGCTGGCACGGGCGGTGCTCCCGGCGCTCCCGTTCGTGG
>JAJZNB010000226.1 GCA_021848085.1 Actinomycetes bacterium | reverse complement strand
TCGAAGTAGCGGGAGCTGCGGCCGTCGACGGTGGCCAGGTCCGACCCGCAGATGCCGGCCAGGCGGGGACGGACCCGCACCCACTCGGGGCCCGGCAGCGCGGGGGGTTCGAGGTCGGTCAGCCGCAGCGGACCCAGCGGCGTGCCGCGCCCGGAGCCTGACAGGGCCGAGGCGACCCGCGAGGCGGCGAAGCGGGCCAGGTTCCGCTCGAAGACCAAGGTGCTCACCGTGACGGCCCCTTCGACGACGGCGGGCCCGCCGGCGAGGCTGGTCCCGTCGAGCTGCGGGGCGGGCCCGGGTCGAGCAGCTGGTGCAGGCGGCTGTACCAGCGGGAGCGGTCCCGGTCGACCGGGCCCAGGGGCAGCGGGTGGCGACCGCCGCCGGCGGCCTTGGCCCAGTGCTCGACGTGCCAACCTCGGCGGCGGGCGATGGCGGCCAGCTTGGCCTCGGGGTTGACGGCCACGGGGAAGCCCACGCACTCGAGCAGGGGCAGGTCCGAGGCGGAGTCGGCGTAGGCCACCGCCTCGCCCAGGTCGAGACCCTCGGCGTCGGCGTACTCGGCCAGCACCAGAGCCCGGGCCTCCCCGGTGGGCGGCAGCCGGTCGAGGCGGCCGGTGAAGCGCCCGTCGCCGTCGACGCCCAGCTCGGGGCAGACGACCTCGTCGAACAGCAGCCGCAGCGGTTCGACCACGAAGTCGAGGGCTCCGGTGATGAGGACGGTCCGGTGCCCCAGGGCCCGGTGCTGGCGCACCCGAGCCAGCCCGGCGGGGAACGACTTGGCCAGCAGCAGGTCGTGGAACAGCTGCTGGGCGTCGCCGCGCAGCTGCTCGGCCGGGGCGCCCTCGTAGCGCCGGTAGAAGCTGCGCAGAAAGTCGCCCCGGTCGCGGCGGTCGAGGGCCAGCAGCCCCGGCGCCTCGCGCAGGATGTTGGCCACCAGCTGCACCCGCTCGCCGGCCGGCAGGTGGCGGCTGGCCAGCCAGGCGTAGGACTCCACCACGTTGGAGGCGATCAGGGTGTTCTCGAGGTCGAAGGCGGCCAGCTGGCGTTGGGGCGACACGATGGCCTTGGCCGCCCGCTCGCCGCGGCTGGCCATGGTGGAGCGGGCCGGCGAGGTCCGCACTCGGGCGTGCTCCACCACCGAGGGCAGGTGGACCTGGTGCACGTAGGTGGGCCAGTCCACCACCGCGGGGTCGAAGACGAACACGGAGCGGTCCTCGGGCTGCAGGCGCCCGGCCAGCCTCAGCAGGCGGTCGACGCGAAAGCGCGCCTCGGTCTCGGTGTAGGCGCCGTAGAGCTCCACGTAGCCGGCGGCGCGCTCGGCCAGGGTCCGGCGCTCTTCGACTCGCGCCACGAGATCGGCCCGCTCGCCGCGCACCGGCAGCGAACCCAGCAGCCGCTCCACCACATCGAGGGCCCGGGTGGTGCGCTGCAGCTGGCGCTGCACCCGGCCGCGGCCGGGGAACGACCAGTCGGGCACCACGATGGGCTGGCCGTCGCTGTCGTAGAGGGGATGGTCGGTGAACCAGCTCTGCACCAGGTCGACCAGCTGGCCGTAGCGCAGGGGGTTGCGGACTCCGGAGGCGACCTGCACCACCGTCGGCCCCTCCGGGTCGGGTCCGGCGGCGGCGACGGCGACGATGGCCGCCACCACCAGGTCGACGGGGATGACGTCGATGACGCCTTCGGGCACTCCGGGGAACTCCTGGAGCAGCCCACGGGCGTAGGAGACGATGATGGGCTCGGCCATGCGGAAGCCGCGGATCCAGCCCGGCCTCGGCTCGGCCAACGCCGACTCGATGATCGACGGGCGCACCACCGTGGTGGGCACCGACCGGTGGCTGTTCACCAGCGCGCGCTCGCCCAGCGCCTTGGTGAAGGCGTAGGCGTCGGGCCATCCCAGGGCCTGGGCCCGGGCCCGGCCGGCCTCGACCAGCTGCGCCTTCACCCAGTCCTCGCGCAGCTTCTCGCCCCGTTCGGCCAGCAGGTGGGTGCCGGCCCCGCCCAGCTCGTGGCGTGCGGCCTTGATGAAGCGAGGCAGCCGGGCCGGCGTGCGCGACTCGGCTTCGAGATCGGCCCGCAGGCGCCGGGCGGCCGCCACCTCGGCGTCGATGTCGACCTCGGTGGTGACGGTGGCGTGGGTGCGGGAGCGGGCCCCCGAGCGCAGGGCGTCGGTGGCCAGGATCTCGTGGGCCTCGCCCTGGTGGGTGCCGGCCACGTAGGCCGTCGACACGCTGACCAGATGGGTCGGTGGCGCCTCGGGGTGCAGCTGGTGGCGCAGCTCGGCCACCGACTCGATGGCCGCCGCCACCCGTGACGGACCCAGCAGGTTCACCTCCACCGCCGCGTCGAGCGGCGAGTCGAAGGCCACGGCGGCCGCCGAGTGGACCACCACGTCGCACGAGGCCAGCAGGTGCCGTCCGTCCTCGTCGAGACCTAGGCCGTCGCGGCCCACGTCGCCGGCCACCGCCTCGAGACGCTGCGCCACGTGCCCGGCGAACTTGTCGCCCAGCTCGGCGCGCAGACGGTCGAAGCAGTCGTTGTTGACGATGTCGCGCTGGGCCCGAGCCGCCGCGTCGTGCCGGCGCGACGGCCGCACCAGCACCACCACTGCACACGACGGCACGCTGCGCAGCAGCCGCTCCACCAGCGCCGTGCCGAGGAAGCCGGTGGCGCCGGTGACGAAGATCCGGCGGCCGGCCAGCGCTTCGGCGATCGGCGGCAGCGCGGTCGTGACGGTCCCTCCGGTGTGGTCGGCGGTGGCCCCGGGCACGTCTGGTGTCTACCATATGGTAGATGCCCGAGGCGAGGCCGACGCGGGAGCGTTCCGAGCAGCAGGAGCGTTCCCGATCGTCGTCGCTGCCGGGCCGGGACCGCTCCGGCGGACCGTCGTCAGCGGGACGGGCGCAGCCCAAGCCGAGGCGGGCGTCGGCCGAGGGGGCCACGCCCGGACGGATCCTCGACGCCGCGTTGCAGTCGTTCGGCGGCCGCGGCTACGACGCCACCTCCCTCGACGACCTGGCGGCGGCGCTGGGGATCCGCAAGCAGTCGATCCTGTACTGGTACCCGTCCAAGGAGGCCCTGCTGCTGGCCGTCATCGACCGTTCGGCCGCCGACCTGGCCGGGGCGCTCCAGCAGGCGCTGGACGGCGCCGGCGACGGATGGGAGCGGGTGGAGGCGGTGGTGCGCTCGGTGTTCCGGTTGGCGGCGCGCCGGCCCGAGCTGATCGGCCTGGTCCGCGAGGCGGCCCGCCTGGGGGCACCGCCGGCCACCCGGCTGACCGTGGCGCTCGGCCCGCTGGTGGAGCGGGCTTCGGCCTTCCTCGACGCCGAGATGGCTGCCGGGCACATGCGGCGCCACGAGCCGCGGCTGCTGCTGCTGGCCATCTACTCCACCGTGGTGGGCATGATCACCGAGGTGGAGGTGCTGCGCGCCCTCGGCGAGGATCCCACTGCCCGCTCGCTGGTGCGCCGCCGCCAGGAGATCCTTCGCCTGCTGCGCTCGGCGCTGCTGGTGGGGGCCGGCGACGCCGACGGTCGGGGGCGGCGCTAGCGGGAGCTGCTTCTCGGGCGCGGCGCCGGCTTGGGCGGCGTGTAGCGCTTGTTGGCGGCCGGGCCGGCCGGCTCGGGCTTGCGGCCGCGACGTCCGAGCGCCGGCCGCTCGGGGCGGGTGGCCGAGCTGCGGGCCGCCCTGGCGCCGGCCGGGGCGTTGCTGGCGCCAGGGCGGGTGGCGCCAGCCCGTGTGGTGCCAGCGCGGGCTCCCCGGCGGTTGGGGTCGCCCCCCTTGGCGGTCAGCAGCTTCTGCCACTTGAACACCCGCCAGATCATCCAGCCGCCCACCGCCCAGAACGGCAGGGCGAACAGGGGGCTGCCCATGGCCGTGCCCAGGAACAGCAGGGCGAAGCCGATGAGGGAGCGGCGGCGGGTGAAGGCAGCCCCGATCACCAGCAGGGCCAGCAGCACCCGGGCTCCGCCCTCCCAGGCGATGACCGACGGGTTGGCGTGGTTCTTCTGGCCCACCGCCGGGTTGAGGTGGATGGCCAGGATCGTGATGAAGATGCCGAAGGCGACGCCGAGCACCCCCACGTACAGGGCGATGATCTTCTCGCGGTCGTCGACCCGCTTGATGGCGGCGGCCAGCTCGGCGGGCGACATGGAATCGCCGGGATCGGGCTTGCGGCGCGGCTGGTTGGGGTTGGCCGGTCTCAGCAGCTGGTCGCGCAGGCGTTGACCCCGGCCGCCTGCGGCGTCGGGCGCAGGACCCGCCGGGTCGCCGGCGGGGCCCGAAGCGGGCTCGGCGGCCCCCGGCTCGTCGGCCGGGCGCCGGACCTGGGGCAGCGCGGCCAGCAGACGCTGACCCATGGTCAGCCGGACCGGGGCCGCTGGGTCGCGTTTGGAAGCCACCGCCCCAGGCTACTGGGGTCGGGAGCCCTCGTCCGCCTCGCCACCGGAGCCGCCGCGGGCGACCGGGGCGCCGGTGGCCGACAGCACCAGCCGCACCCCGAGGTTGTCGTCGGGCTCCACCACGGCCGCGGGTTCGGGATCGCCGGGGATCACCCCCGGCACCGGGCCGGTGCCGGTGTGGGAATGGGCGGCGCCGCCAAGGCCGGCCACCACGTCGGCGGTGACACCGGTGAAGGCCAGGTGGTGCAGCCGGCCGGCCCGGCCGCCCAGCCAGGCGTCCACCGGGTTGGGGGCGCCGCCCGCCTCGGGAGCGACGAGGCGGATCCGCAGCGGCCCAGACCAGGTCAGCTCCACGTAGCGCCAGCCGCCGGACCCGGCCGGCTGGGAAGCGCCGGATCCGGTGCTCGGCGAGGGACCGGGCCCGGCGCCCTCGGCAGCCACCGTGCCTCCCAGCAGGTCGACGAACAGCGCCCGTGCGCCGTCGAGGTCGGCGACGGCATGGGCGACGTGGTGCAGGGCGGCCGGCTGGCGGTGCGGCACCGGGAAGTCGGCGGGCGCCGGCGCCTCCCAGCTGCCGGCGGCCTGGGCCAGCTGCACGACGATGCCCGTGGCCTGACGGGGGTGGAGGAAGGCCTCGCGCCACTCGGGGTCCGACAGGTCGACGTTGACCGGTTCCAGGCCTGCCCGCCGGGCTTCGCCGAGTGCCTGTTCGATGTTGGCCACGATGAACGTCAGGTGGTGGGGCCCGGGCCCGCTGCGGTCGAGGAACCGGCGCAGGAAGGGGTTGCGCTCCCAGTCGTGAGGGGCCAGCAGCTCGAGCTTGGCCTGGTTGGCGTACAGCAGCTGCGCCGGGGCGAACCCGACGCTGCTGCCGCCCGAGCGCCACCGGCCGCCGAGCTGACCGACGTAGCGAGGCCAGGCCAGCTCCCAGCGCTCCACCGCGACGGCGACGTGGTCCAGTGAGGCTCCCGTGATCGACACGGCGGCAAGGTTGGCGGGTTCGGCCGGTCGCTGTCGAACCGAACGCCGCCGCCCCGTCGCCGTCGAGGCGAGTGCAGCGACCCCACCGGGCGTGCTACGCCAAGGAGATGGACCTCGACTTCCGCCGCGTCCCGCTGACCGAGCTGGCCGACAGGGTGCGCCGCCGCCAGGTGTCGGCTCGCGACCTGGTGTCGCACGCCCTGGCCCAGGTCGAGGCCCGCAACGCCACGGTCAACGCCTTCGTCGCCGTCGACGGGGACCGGGCGCTGGCTGCCGCCGCCGCCCTCGACGAGCAGCTGGCCGGCCACGAGCCCGAGACGACCGGGCTGGCCGCCCACGGCGCCCTGGCCGGCATCCCCATCGCCGTCAAGGACCTCGAGGACGCCGAGGGGTTCGTCACCTCCCGCGGCTCGGCCGCCTTCGCCGGCGGGCCGCCGGCCACCGCCGACAGCCCGCTGGTGGCCCGGCTGCGGGCGGCCGGAGCCATCGTCATCGGCAAGACCAACACCCCCGAGCTGGGCTGGATGGCCGACACCTCCAACCCGACCTTTGGGCGGACGGCCAACCCGTGGAACCTGGCGCACAGCCCCGGCGGGTCCTCGGGCGGCACGGCGGCCGCCGTCGCCTCGGGCATGGTGCCCATGGGCACCGGCTCCGACGGCGGCGGCTCCATCCGGATCCCGTCGTCGTGCTGCGGGCTGAGCGGCCTGAAGCCGTCGCTGGGCCGGGTGCCGTCGGGCGGGCCGCAGGCACCGGACTGGCAGAACCTGTCGACCAAGGGCGTGCTGGCCCGGCGGATGGCTGACGTGGTGGCCGCCCTCGAGGTGGTGGTGGGGCCCGAGCCGACCGATCTTCGCTCGTTGCCGCTGCCCGAGGCGTCGTGGTCCGCCGCTCTTCACGATCCGGCGGTGCCAGCGGTGGTGGTGTGGGCGCCCACCCTCGGCTACGCCCCGGTCGACGCCGAGGTCCGAGCGCGCTGCGAGCAGGCGTTGGCCATCCTCGAGTCGCTCGGTGCCGAGGTGGTGGAGGTCGAACCGGTCTTCGAGGAGGATCCGGTGGGGGAGTGGCTGACCCTCACCATGGCGTACAACCTGCGGACCCTGGCGCCGTTCCGCGGCAGCGACGTCTGGGAGCGCATCGACCCGCTGCTGAAGGTGCAGGTGGACTGGGCCGCCGAGGAGCTCACCGCGCTGCGGCTGGTGCAGGCCGAAGACGCCTGCCACCGGCTCAACGTGCGGCTGGTGGAGCTGTTCCGTCGGGCCCGGCTGCTGGTGACCCCCACCTGCGCCGGTCCGCCGCCGCCGGGCGAGCTGCGCGGTCAGGGCCTGATCAACGGGGCCGTCGACGCCAACTGGGTGCGCTTCACCTATCCGTTCAACATGACCCGCTCCCCGGCTGCCTCGGTGTGCGTCGGGCTCACCGAGGCGGGGCTGCCCGTCGGGCTGCAGCTGGTCGGCCCCCAGCACGCCGACCTGGTGGTCATGCGCGCCGCGGCCGCCCTCGAAGCGGCGGTCGGCTTCGACCAGCTGGCACCGGGATGACCGGAGGTTCGCCCGGGCCCGGACCCGGGCTGGCCGGTTCGCCGGAGGGTCGGCCGGGGGGCGCTACGATCGCCCGCACCGGGCGCATAGCTCAGTTGGTTAGAGCGCAGCCTTCACACGGCTGAGGCCGGGGGTTCGAGTCCCTCTGCGCCCACCACACGGATCTGCCAGATCGTATGGCATGCTGGGTGGGTGAGAACGACCCTCGAGCTCGATGATGTACTCGTCGCCTCTCTCATGGCGCGCCTCCCTGGGGTATCGAAGACTGAGGCGATCCAGCGAGCGGTGCGCTTTTACCTCACGCACGACGCGGTCGACCAGCTCCGGCAGCTCGCA
>JAJZNB010000003.1 GCA_021848085.1 Actinomycetes bacterium | reverse complement strand
CTCCCGCAGCTGCCGGGCGCGCCGGGCCGGGTCGCGGCTGCCGTCCGCAGGCTGCCCGGCGGTGCTCATGTCGCCACCGCCGAACCGACCACCCGGTCGGGGTCGTGGGGATCGTAGAAGGCCAGGATCTGTCCGGGGGCCACGGCCACCCGAGGCTCGTCGAGCACCACGCGCCCCGGCTCCACCCGTCCGGCGCCGGCACCGCCGTGGGCCGAGCTCTGCACCAACACCCGCGCCGGCAGCCGCACGGGCGGGTCGACGGTCGTCGCCTCCTCGAACGGCAGCGCCGTGGTCAGCGACGCCTGGCGGTCACCCACCTCCACCAGCCGGTTGACCACGTCCACCCGCAGGGCGTAGTGGCGCCGGCCCGAGGCGGCCACCCCCAGCCCCCGCCGTTGGCCAACCGTCACCAGCTCCACCGCCGGCACGGTGCCCACCACCGACCCGCTTCCGTCCACCACCTGCCCCGGGTGCAGCGCCACCCGGTCGCCGAGGAACCGGCGGCGCCCCACGCTGGAGTGGATGAAGCAGACCTCCTGGCTGTCGGCCTTGGCCGCCGTGCGCAGGCCGAGCCGGGTGGCCTCGGCCCGCACCTGCGCCTTGGTGAGCGCGCCCACCGGCAGCACCAGGTCGGCCAGCTGGCTGCGGTCGAGCATGGACAGGACGTAGGACTGGTCCTTGGCGCGATCCGCGCCACGGCGCAGCTCGGGGCCGTGGCGGCCGGCTGCCACCCGGGCGTGGTGGCCGGTGGCCAGGGCGTCGAACCCGAGGCGCCGGGCCCGGGCCAGCAACGTGCCGAACTTGACGTGCCGGTTGCACTCCACGCAGGGGTTGGGGGTCCGCCCGGCGGCGTGCTCGGCCACGTACGGCTCGATCACCGAACGCTCGAAGTCGGCAGCGAAGTTGAAGACGTGATGGTCCACGCCGAGCTGCCGGGCCACGCTGCGGGCGTCGTCGACGTCGGCCACCGAGCAGCAGCCCGAGTCGCTGTCGCCCCCCCACAGCTTCAGGGTGGCACCGACCACCTGGTGGCCGTCGGCCACGAGCAGGGCGGCCGCCACCGACGAGTCCACTCCTCCCGACATTGCCACCAACACGCGCACCGTGCCAGCGTAGGGAACCGGTGGGTCGGCTGCGGACACCGCGACGCCTCGGGCCGCGGCGTGCCGCCGGGCTTGGCCCTCACGGCGGGCCCGGGCGACACCACCGGGCCGGGCGCGCCCACCGGCGAGCTCCCGTCGAGTGCTCGGCCGCGGCCAACGACGCGCGCAGCGTGCCGGGCACCGACCGCAGAGGGCGCGTTCGCCACGCAGCGCCGATGTCGATCTCACCCATCATGGCGGAGGCCGCAAGGTGGTGACAACGCCCCGGAAATTGTTCGCCTGAGCGGTAAAACGAGCACGCCCAGTGGAACAATTGCGGTGAGAGCGCAGTCCTGCCGAAGACCGTTGAGAGGCCGGGCTCCCCGTACCCGACCACCCAGAGGGGCGCCGACGGCATCCACCACACCCCCGGCGGCACGACCACCCGACAGCCCCCGCAGCGGAGCGACAGCGCCAGCCACAGACCCAGCACCAGCCACAGACCCAGAGCCAGTGATCCGACAGCTTCGACACACCAACATCCTCCGAGGCCAGGCGGCCGACAGCCGGTCCGCCGGCCCTCGCCCGCCGGACCGCCCGAGCCCGACCAACCATCGAGTCCGCCTTGCCGACCTCCTCTGACACCTCCGACCGCCGCAGGGTCCTGCTGGCCCGCTGGGCCGACCGCTGCCACCGGCGCCACGTGTCAGCCAGCGCCTGCCAGGGCACCGAAGCCTTCTACCTGGTCACGGCGGTGGAAACAGCGCTGCGTCGCGGCACCCAGACGCCGCACCTGGGCCGCGCCGCCCGGAGCTGGGGAGCGGCCTTCGACTCCCCCGGCGACGCCATCGCCGCCCTGTCGTGCCTGCGCGAGGTGCTGGTCGAGAGCGACGTGATCACCGACGTCTCCCAGGATGCCGCCAGCCTGCACCTGGTGCTCGACCAGCTGATGCTCGAAGCCGTCGACGCCGCCTCGGGGACCCTGCGCCATGCGGCGCGCACCGACCCGCTGACCGGCTGCGCCAACCGGCGCGCCCTCGACGAGGACCTGCGGCGGGCCGTCTCCAACGCGCTGGTGTCCGGCCTCGACACGGCCGTGGCCGCCGTCGACCTCGACGGCCTGAAGCGCATCAACGACACCCAGGGGCACGCCGCCGGCGACGCCGCCCTGGTCGGAGTGGTCGCCAGCCTGCGCGGCGAGCTGCGCGAGGCGGACACCCTCTACCGCACGGGCGGTGACGAGTTCGTGGTGCTGGCCCCCTTCACCGACGCCGCCGGCGCCCGGGAGCTGATGCTGCGGGCCGCCCGGCGGGGCGGCCCCTCGTTCACCTGGGGGGTGGCCAGCCTGGTGTCGGCCAGGATCGGCGCCGACGACGACCCGCTGCTGGTGCTGCAGGCCGCCGATGCCGACCTCTACGAGCGGCGCCGTGAGGCCCGGCGGCGGAACCTGCTGGCCCCGGGACGGCGCCGCAACATCGTGGCGATCTCGGTGGCCGCCTCGCTGACGTCAGCCGCCATCGCCTTCGGCGTCGGGCACCAGGCCCCGACCACGCTGCGGAGCGCCGTGGGCCCAACGACGGCCACCCCTGCCGGGCGCACCGGCACGAGGACGCTGCGACCGGGGCCCGGCGACCGCCAGCTGGGACCAGGGCGGGGCCCCGCCTCGGGCGCCGAGGGAACCAGGGCTCACGACGGCGCCACGGCCGGCGGCGTCACCGCGACCCGGGGCACCATCGGCGGCCGCAGCACGGCTGCACCGTCCCCGGCCGCCGATGCCAGGGCCTCCACCGCGCCGGCCGTGTCCACCGCGTCGGCCCTGTCCACCGCGTCGACCGTGTCCACCGCGTCGGCCGTGTCCACCGCGCCGGCCGTGTCCACCGCGTCGGCCCTGTCCACCGCGTCGACCGCGTCGACCGTGTCCACCGCGTCGACCGTGTCGCTGACCTCCATCGCCCGGCGCCCGGCCCTGGCCACGCCCCTCCCGGCCCCGGCTGCCCCGAGCAGCCAGACCCAGCAGGGGCAGGCGGCAGCAGCCCGGGCCGAGGCGATCCAGACCCAGAAGGCACGCAGCCATGCCCCGAACCAACCCGGCCGCCGAGCGGGCACACCGGGAGCGGGCGCAACCACCTTCGCGGGACCCGGCGCGGGCTCCGGCCGTGCCCACCAGCCGATCCGTCAGGAAGACCTGGCCCGTGGGGATCTCGGCGCCCGCTTCTCCGGCTCCAACCCGGCGTCGCGGCCGGCGCATGCTCCGACGGCCGTCACCGGCACCAGCCCCGACAGCGCCACCACGGTGCCCCAGCCGGCACTCCACGGCCCCAGCGTCCCGCCGGCGAGCCCCGGCTCGCCCGCCTCGGTTCGCCACGTCGCCCCCCCGGCCGCCAACCGGCCGCTCACCGGCGCGGGCGAGGTGCCTCCCGGCCACGGCCGGCCTCCCGGCCACCCGGCGACACAGCCGGCACCGGCCGCCACCTCGTCTCGTCCCGCTGGTTCGCCCGCCGCCGGCCAGGCTGGGCACGGCCGGCCCTGGGCCAACCGGCACTGAGCCGGCCCGGTCACTGGGCCAACCGGCACTGCACACGCCCGACCGCTGACCACGGCCCCGCTGACCTCGGCCCCACTGACCTCGGCCCCACTGACCACGGCCACATCGGGCCAGGCCGGCACGGCCGTGGCCGGCCCGGTCAGCTGCGAAGCTTCTCCACCGCGGCGGGGATCACCTCGAGAGCATGGTCGATCTCGGCGTCGGTGGTGGCCGCACCCACGGTGAGCCGCACCGCGGTGGCGGCCCGATCGGGGCTCCAGCCCATGGCGGTCAGAACATGGCTGGGCTCCAAGGCGCCGCTGGCACACGACGACCCGGCCGAGGCCGCCACACCGGCATCGTCGAGGAGCAGCAACAGCTCCTCGTTGGAGACCCCCTCGATGGCAACGTGGCAGGTGCCGGGCACCCGCACCGCCGGTTCGGTCACCCGCAGCCCGGGCACCGCCTGGCGCAGACCGGCCGCCAAGCGGTCGCGGCGGCGGGCCACGTCGGCCATCCACGACCTCCGCCGCTCGGTGGTCAGCACCAGCGCGGCGGCCATGCCCACCACCCCGGCCACGTTCTGGGTGCCAGGCCGCCGGCCGCGCTCCTGGGGCCCGCCGTGCAGCACCGGGGCGAGCTTCGCCTGCGGCCGCACCACCAGCACCCCCACCCCTTGCGGCCCCCCGAACTTGTGGGCGCTGAGCGACACCAGGTCGGCGGGGGCGACGGCCCCGGCCAGATCGAGGGACGGGGCGCCGTGGACGGCGTCGGTGTGCACCAGCGCCTCCGGGCTGCAGCGCCGGGTCAGCTCGGCCACCTCGGCCAGGGGCTGCACCGCCCCCACCTCGTTGTTGGCCAGCATCACCGACACCAGCGTGACGCCTGGACCGAGCAGGCGGGGCAGCGCCTGCAGGTCAACGATGCCGTCGTCGTCCACCGGGGCGGTGAAGCCGCCCACCGCCTCCACCGGGTGCAGCACGGCGTGATGCTCCACCGCCGAGCACACGATCCGGCCACCGCGTGCGGCGTGGACGCCCAGCACCGCCAGGTTGTCCGCCTCGGTCCCCCCGGAGGTGAACACCACGTCTCCGGGTCCGCATCCGACGCAGGCCGCCACCTGCTCGCGCGCCTCGTCGATGGCGGCCCGCGCTCGCCGCGCCTGGCGGTGGCTCCCCGACGGGTTGCCGTAGCACTCCCCCAGCCAGGGAAGCATCGCCTGGAGGGCCTCGGGCCACAGGCGGGTGGTGGCCGCGTTGTCGAGGTAGGCACTGGCCGCTGGCACCGACGACATCACCGCCATTCCAGCATGGCTGAGGCCCCGCCAAGGCCCGCCGGCCCTCCCGCCGCCGACCGTCCGATCAGGGCTTCACGATCATGGCCCACGACGTGCCGATGAACAGCACCACCAGCAGCACCGCCCCGCGCTCCAGCAGCCGGCAGTCACGCTCGAAGGCCTGGCGGTCGGCGGCCTGGCGGCCGGCGGCAGACATATCGACAGCAGACCGGCCGACAGCAGGCCCGGCGGCAGACCGGTCGGCGGCAGACCTATCGACAGCAGACCTATCGGCAGCAGACCTATCGGCAGCAGACCTATCGGCAGCAGACCTATCGGCAGCAGGCCCGGCAGCCGAGGACCCGGCGGAGCCGCCGGCGGCGGCAGCCAGCAGCGGGTCGAGGGACGCCTCCCCTCCGGCGACGCCCCAGCTGCGCACGGCGGCCACCACCCGCCGCTCGGCCGGCCAGACCACCGTCTCGGCCACCACCACCGACACCACCCACACCGTCAGCCCGACGATCACGAAGTGGTCGCCGACGTCGAAGGTCCCCCGGCTCAAGGCGAGCAGCGCCACCCCCAGCGCCGGCACCAGGTAGATGCTTCGGCTGGGCCAGTTCACCGGCGCCCGGAAGAACCGGCGCACCGTCTCAGCATCGGGTGACTGCGGACCGCGCCGGGCCCGCACCGCCATCAGGCCCGTGATGCCGACCGATCCGAAGCCGACCACGGCCGCGGCCACGTGGGCCAGCAGCACGAGGCTGTAGACGGGGCCGACCGGCGGCGTCACCGCCAACCAGCGGCTCGGCGCTCCTGCCATCAGTTACACCGGGCGGACGGTCGGACGGGGGCGGCGGCGTCATCGGGCACCCGCTCATGCTTCCCGCCCCAGGCGGCCCGCGCCAGGCAGGGGCCGGGCGGTCCCCGAGGCCCGAGCCACCTGGACGCCGGCGACCCCGACGACCGGCGACCCCGACGACCGGCGACCCCGACGACCGGCGACCCCGACGACCGGCGACCCCGACGACCGGCGACCCCGACCTTCTGCGACCACCGGTGCCCGCCGACCCCCGACGTCCGGCGAGCACCACTCGTGATGGCCCGTAGGGCGGCCTCCGCCCTACCACCACCCGACACATCAATGCTGCAACAATCTCTGCCGTGGCGCCTGTCCGGCTGCTGGCGTCGCGCCGAAGCAGGGGGTGTGCCGTCCCCCGGTGGCGAGGCTCCGAACGCTAGGTTGGAGGCGCCGGCAGGGGAGGGCAACGGTCGGTCCGTCGGGTCTTCGATGTCCTGGCGGGACCCAGAGATGTCAACACGTCGAGCGCAGCGGACGAGGAAGCCGGGCCAGCCATGAACCAACTGCGACTGGATCCCCTGACCGGACGGTGGGTCGTGGTGAGCGTGGAGCGGGCCGAGCGGCCGGCTGCCTTCTCACCCCCCACCTCCCCCCAGGCGGACACCTCTCGACCCTGCCCCTTCTGCCCGGGCAACGAGGAGGCCACCCCGCCCGCGCTGGAGACCTATGGGCCCAGTGGCCGGTGGCTGGTGCGCGTGGTCCCCAACCTCTACCCCGCCTTCTCGGGCGACAACCCCTTCGTGGTGGAGCACCGCGGCCCGGTGTTCACCCAGGCCACCGCGGGCGGCATCCACGAGGTGCTGGTGCTGTCCCCCGAGCACCAGTCGGGCTGGGACCGCATCTCCGACGACCAGGCGGCCCTGGTGATGGCGGCCATCCGGGACCGGGTGGAGGAGCACTCCACCGTCCCCGGGCTGCGCTACAGCCAGGCCATCGTCAACGCCGGCCGTGAGGCCGGCGCCTCGCTGGAGCACCCGCATGGCCAGCTCCTGGGCATGTCGTTCGTCCCCCGCGAGCTGGCCGAGGAGCAGGCGGGGTTCGCCCGCTTCGCCGGGCGGTGCCTGCTGTGCACCACGGCTGACGCCGAGGAGGACGCCGGGTTCCGGGTCGTGTACGCCGACGACCGGGTGCTGGTCATCTGCCCGTTCTGGAGCGGCACCCCCTTCGAGATGCTGGTCATCCCCCGGGCCCACGGTCCGCACCTGCACCGCTCGTCTCCTGCCGACCTGGCCGCGGTGGGCCACTCCCTGCGGGTGGTGCTGAGCCAGCTTCGGGAACGTCTCGGCGACGTCGCCTACAACCTGGTCTTCCACTCGGCGCCCTACCGGGCCCCCGAGCCCTACCACTGGCACGCCCACGTCTGGCCCAAGCTGACCACCACCGCCGGCTTCGAGCTCGGCACCGGAGTGCTCATCAACATCGTGGCGCCCGAGCACGCCGCCGAGGACCTGCGTCTGGCGGTGCCGACGCCCGTCGCCCACTGAGCCCGCCAGGCGCCGAGGGCGGAGGGTCATCCTCGCAGAGCGCCAGGCGCCGAG
>JAJZNB010000093.1 GCA_021848085.1 Actinomycetes bacterium | reverse complement strand
GCCGGGACGCGCACCGTCGGCTTGCGGCAGTTCCACACCGGCCCGTACGAGACGGCGGTCGGGGCCGCCGAGATCCTTCTCGAGGTGCGCGTGCCCATACGCCCCAACACCGGCTCCGCCTACGAGAAGGTGGAGCGGCGGGCCGGGGACTGGTCCATCGCGGCGGCCGGGGCCTTTGTCCAGCTCGACGGCACCGGCCGCGTCGCCGACGTCGGCATCGGGCTCACCGCCGTCGGCGCCGCCCACTTCACCTGCGAGGAGGCAGAAGATGCCCTTCGGGGCGGCGCCGTCACCGGGCAGGCGGTGTCCCAGGCGGCAGCCATCTGCGCCGAGCGCTGCCAGCCGCAGGCCGACCAGCGCGGCCCGGTCGACTACAAGCGCCATCTGGTCGGGGTGCTCGTGGCCCGGGCGCTGACCAGATCCGCCGCCCGGGCCCGAGGGGAGGTGGCGTGATGCGGGTCTCGATGCGGGTCAACGGCGCAGAGACCGGGGCAGAGATCGAGCCCCGGCTCCTGCTCGTCCACTACCTTCGCAACACGCTGGGTCTGACCGGCACCCACTGGGGTTGCGACACCTCGAACTGTGGGGCGTGCACCGTGTGGCTCGACGGGGTACCGGTCAAGAGCTGCACCACCTTGGCGGCCATGGCCGACGGCCACGAGGTCCGCACCGTCGAGGACCTGGCCGACGGCAACACCCTCGACCCGGTCCAGCAGGGCTTCATGGAGGAGCACGGCCTGCAGTGCGGGTTCTGCACACCGGGGATGATGATGACGGCCCGGGCGCTGCTCGACCGCGACCCGGACCCCGACGAGGCGACCATCCGGGAAGCCATCAGCGGCAACCTGTGTCGCTGCACCGGCTACGAGAACATCGTCCGCGCCATCCGCTGGGCGGCCGAGCACCAAGCCGCCCGGCCCGCAGAGGAGGCTGCCCGATGACCGCCACCGAAGCCCCCACCCCTGACGACACGAAGAGCCCGGCCGGCAACCCCCTCGGCTTCGGCCGCATGCTCCGCAAGGAGGACGCCCGCTTCCTTCGGGGCCAGGGCCACTACGTGGACGACATCGTCGTGCCCGGCATGCTGCACGGCGCCATCCTGCGCAGCCCCTACGCCCACGCCCGCCTGGTGTCGATCGACACCAGCGCCGCCGAGGCTCACCCGCGGGTGAAGGCGGTGATCACCGGCCAGACGTTGCAGACGCTGAACCTGGCGTGGATGCCGACGCTGTCCGGCGACGTCACGGCGGTGCTGGCGACCGACAAGGTGCGCTTCCAGGGCCAGGAGGTGGCGTTCGTCATCGCCGAGGACGAGTACTCGGCCCGCGACGCCCTCGAGCTCATCGACGTCGAGTACGAACCGCTACCGGCGGTCATCGACGCCACCCACGCCCTCGACCCTGACGCCCCGGTGATCCGCGACGATCTGGAGGGGCGCACCGACAACCACATCTACGACTGGGAGGCGGGCGACGCCCAGGCGTGCGACGAGGCGTTCGCCAACGCCGACGTGGTCGTGGCCGAGGACCTCGTCTACCCCCGGGTGCATCCCGCCCCCATGGAGACGTGCGGTTCGGTGGCCCACATGGACAAGGTGACCGGGAAGCTGACCATGTGGACGACCACTCAGGCGCCCCACGCCCACCGCACCGTGTACGCCTTGGTGGCAGAGCTACCCGAACACAAGATCCAGATCATCTCCCCCGACATCGGAGGCGGGTTCGGCAACAAGGTCGGCATCTACCCCGGCTACGTGCTCTCGATCGTGGGATCGATCGTCACCGGAGCGCCGGTGAAGTGGATGGAGGACCGGTCTGAGAACCTCATGTCCACCTCGTTCGCCCGGGACTACCACATGCACGGCGAGATCGCCGCCACCAGGGACGGCAAGATCCTGGCGCTCCGGGTGAACGTGCTGGCCGACCACGGAGCGTTCAACGGGGTGGCCCAGCCCACCAAGTTCCCGGCCGGGTTCTTCCACATCTTCACCGGCTCCTACGACTACCCCGCCGCGCACTGCAAGGTCACCGCGGTGTACACCAACAAGGCGCTCGGCGGCGTGGCCTACGCGTGCTCGTTCCGCATCACCGAGGCGGTCTACCTGGTGGAGCGGATGGTCGACTGCCTGGCTTTCGAGCTGAAGATGGACCCGGCGGAGCTGCGCATGAAGAACCTGCTGCGCCCCGAGCAGTTCCCCTACACCTCACCGACCGGCTGGGAGTACGACTCGGGCGACTATCCGAGGGCGCTCACCGAGGCCATGCGCATCGCCGGCTACGACGCCCTGCGTCGGGAGCAGGCGGAGCGGCGTGCCGCGGCCGAGAGCGACCCGTCGGTGCCGCTGATGGGCATCGGGCTGTCGTTCTTCACCGAGGGGGTGGGCGCCGGGCCCCGCAAGCACATGGACATCTTGGGCCTGGGGATGGCCGACGGCTGCGACCTGCGCGTCCACCCGACCGGCAAGGCCCAGCTGCGCCTCAGCGTGCAGACCCAGGGGCAGGGGCACGAGACGACCTTCGCCCAGATCGTGTCCCACGTGATCGGCATCCCGCCTGAGGACATCGAGGTGCTGCACGGGGACACCGACACCGCCCCGTTCGGTCTCGGCACCTATGGGTCGCGCTCCACACCGGTCTCCGGGGCGGCGGCCGCGGTGGCCGCCCAGCGGGTCAAGGACAAGGCCCGCGTCATCGCCGCCACCTCCCTCGAGTGCTCGGTCGACGATCTGGAGTGGGAGCACGGCCGCTGGTTCGTGAGAGGCGACCCCACCAAGGGCCAGACCATGGCCGAGATCGCCATGGCGGCCCACAGCAGCCTGGAGCTGCCCGAGGGGGTCGAGGGCCACCTCGACGCCTCGGTCGTCTACAACCCTCCCAACCTCACCTACCCGTTCGGCGCCTACATCTGCGTGGTCGACGTGGACCGCCAGACAGGGGTGGTGAAGGTGCGGCGCTTCGTCGCCGTCGACGACTGCGGGCCGCGCATCAACCCCATGATCGTCGAGGGCCAGATCCACGGCGGCCTGGCCGACGGGGTGGGCATGGCCCTCATGGAGGTGATCGCCTTCGACAAAGAGGGCAACAACCTCGGCGGCTCCTTCATGGACTACCTGCTGCCCACGTCGTTGGAATGCCCGAGCTGGGAGCTGGGCATGACGGTCACGCCGTCCCCGCACCACCCGATCGGTGTCAAGGGCGTAGGCGAGTCGGCGACGGTGGGGTCACCGGCGGCCGTGGTCAACGCCGTCCTCGACGCCTTGCAGATCCGCGCCGCGGACATGCCGTTCACGCCGGCCATGACGTGGCGGGCGCTGCAGGGACGGCCGATGCGACCCGATCTCGCCATCGAGTAGCGCTGGCGCAGACAGGGACGATGATCCGCCAGGACCTCTCAGAGCGCGCCGCCGCCCTCCGGGGCTCGCGGGTCCCGTTCGTGCACGCCCGGGTGGTCTGGGCGGCGCGGCCCACCTCGGCCAAGCCCGGAGACGAGGCCATCGTCCTCGGCGACGGCACCATCGAGGGCTTCGTGGGCGGGGAGTGTGCCGAGGCGACCGTCCGCCAGCAGTCCCTCGAAGCCCTCCCCTCCGGCGACACCGTCCTGCTGCGCATCACGCCCACCCCAGAGCCCGAACAGGAAGGCAAGCGAGTGGTGCACAACCCGTGTCTGTCGGGCGGCACCGTCGAGATCTTCCTCGAGCCATCGCTGCCTCCGCCCCTGGTGCAGGTGGCCGGCGATTCACCGACCGCCGTCGCGCTGTCGGCCCTGGGCCGACCGCTCGGCTTCGCCATGGAGGCCTGGCGGGGCGAGGTCCGTCCCGACGCCGTGGCGGTGGTGGTCGCCTCCCACGGCAAGCACGAGGAGGCCCCGCTCGTCGCCGCCTTGGAGGCCGACGTGCCCTACGTGGGGCTGGTCGCCAGCCGGAAGCGGGGCGCCGCGGTCGTCTCCGGGCTTCCCGTCGACGACCAGCGCAGGTCGCGGGTGCACACCCCAGCCGGCCTGGACATCGGAGCGGGGACCGCCGAGGAGGTCGCCCTGTCGATCCTGGCCGAGATCGTCGCCGGCCAGCCCCGCAAGGCCCGGGCCGGGCACCCGCTGGTGGTGGACGTGTGCCACGACACCGACCCGGTGTGCGGCATGACGGTCGTCGCGGGCGGAGACACCCTGCGCGCCGAGGAAGGAGGGCGGACCGTGTGGTTCTGCGGGCCCGGCTGCCAGCGGGCGTTCGTGGCCGACCCGGGCGCCTACGCGGTCGAGCCTTGACGCCGGTCTCCGAGCTGGTCCCGTCGCCGTCCGCCATGCGCGACGGGCTGGAGCGGGTCGGCTACCTGGCCGACGAGGGGATCGCCACCGCGCTGTTCTGCGCCGCCCGCCTGCCCCAGCCGTTGCTGCTCGAAGGGGAGGCCGGGGTGGGCAAGACCGAGGCGGCCAAGTCGCTCGCCGCCGTGCTCGACACCTCGCTCATCCGCCTGCAGTGCTACGAGGGGATCGACGCGGCCGAGGCCCTCTACGAATGGAACTTCCCCCGCCAGCTACTGGCCATCAAGGCCTCCGAGGCGACGGGCCAGATGGTCAGCGAGCACGACCTGTTCGGCCGCCGCTACCTGATCGGCCGCCCCCTGCTGCGGGCCGTGGAGCACCCCGGACCCCGCCCGGCGGTCCTCCTGATCGACGAGGTGGACCGGGCCGATGACGAGTTCGAGGCCTTCCTCTTCGAGCTGCTCGGGGAGGGCAGCGTCACCATTCCCGAGCTCGGCACCATCCACGCCACCCACCCGCCGATCGTGGTGCTCACCTCCAACCGCACCCGCGACCTGCACGACGCCTTGAAGCGCCGGTGCCTGTACCACTGGATCGACTACCCCGACGTGGAGCGCACCGCGGCCATCATCCGGCGGCGGGTGCCCACCGCCTCCCAGGGGCTGGTCGTGCAGGTGGCCGAGGCGGTGCGCCGGCTGCGCGGCCTCGACGTGCAAAAGCCACCGGGGGTGGCCGAGGCCATCAACTGGGTGCTTGCCCTCGAACTGCTCGGGCTGGAGGAGCTCGACGGGCCAGCGGCGACGGCGACCTTCGGCTCGGTGCTCAAGTACCGTGACGACCTCGAGCTGGTCATGGAGAAGGGGCCGGCGTGGGTGGTGTCCGGCGCGTGAAGCCCGACCTGGCGGAGGTGGCGGCGAGGTTCTCGGCCCTGCTGCACGCCGCCGGCGTCCCGGTCACAGCGGAGCGGGCGGGGCGCTGGGCGACGGCGGTGGCCTTGGCCCCGCCCGCAACCGTCTCCGAGCTGTACTGGCTGGGGCGGGTGACGCTGGTGGCCGAGCACGCCCACCTGGCCGTCTTCGATCGGGTGTTCGCCCAGGTGTTCGGAGGGATGGTGGACCCGGCGGACTTCCGAGGCGACACCGCCTCCCCGGCGCCAGGACACAGCCAGACCCGGCCGCCGCCGCCCGGGGTGCCGCCACGCTCGCGACCGCTGCCCCGTCCGGGTGGGGCCCTGCCCGACGCCGGCGGCGCGGCCAGCGGAGCGATGGGCGAGCACGAATCGATGACGGCAGTGCTGAGCCCGAACGAACGCCTCCGCCACCAGGACTTCGCCAAGCTCACCCCCGAGGAGCTGGCCCGGCTGCAGGATCTGACGGGACGCATGTCGCTCGCCCCCCCGCCGCGCCGAAGCCATCGCAAGGCGAGGGACCGCCGCCGGGCCGAGCTGGACGTGCGGGCCACGCTGCGCCGGGCCCGCCGCACCGGCGGGGAGCCGTTTGTCGCCCAACACCGCCGGCGGCGCCAGCGCCCCCGGCGGATCGTGCTGATCTGCGACATCTCCGGGTCGATGGAATCCTACGCCCGGGCCTACCTGCAGCTGCTGGTGTCGAGCGTCAACGGCAGCCGGGCCGAGGCGTTCGTGTTCGCCACCCGGCTCACCCGCCTCACCCGCGCCCTCGGCGGCTCCAACCCCGACGCCGCGCTGGAGCGGGCCGGGCGCCTCGCCCCTGACTGGTCCGGCGGCACCCGCATCGGTGAGGCGCTGAAGGCGTTCAACGACGGCCACGGACGACGAGGGCTGGCCCGCGGTGCGGTGGTCCTCGTGCTGTCCGACGGGTGGGACACCGGCGATCCCGAGGTCCTGGCCCGAGAGATGCAGCGGCTGCGCCGGCTTGCCTACCGGATCGTGTGGGCCAATCCCCGCAAGGCCGCCCCCGGCTACCAGCCGGTGACGGGCGGCATGGCCGCGGCCCTGCCCTTCGTCGACGCCTTCGTGAGCGGCCACAGCCGGGCCGCGCTCGACGACGTGCTCGAAGCCATCGCCGCCCGCTGACGGAAGTGGCTCCGCTCGACGGAAGTGGCTCCGCTCGGCCGCCCGTTCGTCCGCCGGCCCGTCAGGCAGTGGCACCTGGTCGAGGCTGATCCCTCACTCCGGCGGCGTCGCCCACGGTGGTGGGTTCGGCTCGTCGCCGGCCACGCTTTCGGGCGGGAAGTCCTCGAAGAACCGCCACCGCCGGCCAAGGATGTCCGAGCACATGAGCACCCGCATTCGGTTTGGTCGGTGACCCGTGCGCCTCGCGCCCGCCGCGGGGTCGAACAAGCCCTGCGGTTCTTCCGCCCACGGTGGCTCCAAGGCCTCGGCCGACAGGTTCACCACCTCCCCGGCCCTGAGCGCGAACCCACGACGGTAAGCCCACCGGTCGTCATCGACGGACACGTACTCGCAGGCGATCGCCGGCCCGTGGCCGACGTTCTTGATGACCACCGTCTCTGCCCATGTGGCGCTTCCGGCCGCCGTCTGGTCCGTCACCTCCCAGGTGAGGACGGGTCGCCATGTGAGCTCGCGATCCCGGTGCGCCTCGGTGGCGATGGCGAGGGTCGCCTGGCCTTCATCTCGAGCCGCCTCGGACGCCCGACGCGCCTCCACCACGGCGCGACGAGTGATCCAGGCGAGCACGAGGGTGCCCCCGGCCACGGCAAACGACGCCAGATCGGACCACGTCACTTGGCCGAGCATGATCCGCCCCCTTCGGCCGGGCGTTCGGACAGTGCGACGACTCCGAGCGTAGGCGGCCGGGCCTCGAGCCGGGCTCCTGTCTGGCTGGCGCCGTCAGCAGCCCGGCTCGAGGGCCGGCCCGATCCTGCGCCGAAGCCAGGGCGGCCCGGGATGGGGGTACCATGCGCGCCAGGGAAGAGCTTCGGCTCGGCGTTGCCCCAGACCTCGGTGGCGCTCTCCGACGACTTCGGGGAGAGGGCTCGTGCAGACCACGTCCACCACCGTCGACGCAGCGAACACCGGCTTCCGTGACCTTGCCCTCCACGTGGGGGCAGCAGGCCTGTTGAACCGGCGGCCGGGCTACTACAGCGTGAAGATCAGCCTGACGATCGCAACCTTCGCCGC
>JAJZNB010000235.1 GCA_021848085.1 Actinomycetes bacterium | reverse complement strand
AACCGTCCGTTACCCGAAAGCAGCGTAACCATGTCCAGAAGATCGTCGGTAAGCCGTATGCGGGAAAACCGCACGTACGGATTGAAAGGGGGATGGGGAACCGGGCTCGCAAGAGCACCGCGCCCCTGACTACCAATGGCTCGCCGCCCCCTGCCCGCCGACGCGCCCGCCGGCACCGGCTCCGCCAGCCGGACCAGGTCGCCGGCGTCGCGGCGGGGCGGCGTCATCGGCCGGCGTCTGTCGGTGCGAGAGCGGTGGCAGGTGGCGGCCATGGGGAGCACCGTGGGGGTGCTGCACCTCGTCGGCTGGGGCATCTTCGCCCTCACCGTCTTGCCGTCGAACGCCCGCGGGCTCGGCTTGGGCATCGGGGTCACCGCCTACACCCTCGGGTTGCGCCACGCCTTCGACGCCGACCACATCTCCGCCATCGACAACACCACCCGCAAGCTCATGGCCGAGGGCAAGCGGCCGTTGAGCGTCGGCTTCTGGTTCTCGCTGGGCCACTCGTCGGTGGTGCTGGCCATGGGCGTGGCGCTGACGTTGGCCGCCAGGGCCGTGTTCCACGCCGTGCGTGACCCCCACTCGGTGCTCAACGGGGTGGGCTCGGTCATCGGCACCTCGGTCTCGGGCGGCTTCCTGTACCTGATCGCCGCCATCAACCTCGTGATCCTGGTGGGGATCGTCCGGACGTTCCTGCACATGCGGCGCGGTGCCTACGACGAAGCCGAGCTCGAGCGCCAGCTGCAGGCCCGGGGGATGATGAACCGGTTCTTCGGGCGCCTCACGCGCCGCATCCGGCGCCCGGCCGACATGTACCCGGTCGGCGTGCTGTTCGGGCTCGGGTTCGACACCGCCACCGAGGTGGCGCTGCTGGCGGCGACGGCCGGGGCCGCCGACTCGGCTCTGCCGTGGTACGCCGTGCTGGCCCTGCCCGTGCTGTTCGCGGCAGGCATGAGCCTGCTCGACACCATCGACGGGTCGTTCATGAACTTCGCCTACGGCTGGGCCTTCTCCCGCCCCGTCCGCAAGGTGTACTACAACATCGTCATCACGGCCCTGTCGGTGTTCGTCGCCTTGTGCATCGGCACCATCGAGCTGCTGGGCCTGTTGGCCTCGGAGCTGCGCCTGCACGGTGGCTTCTGGGCCGACATGGCGGGCTTCAACATCAACACCGCCGGCTTCGTCATCGTCGGCGTCTTCGTCGTCACCTGGCTGGTCGCCCTGGCCATCTGGCACTTGGGCCGCATCGAGCAGCGGTGGCAGGCGGCGTCGACCGGCCCGCCCTCAGCGTCTTCGGCACCGGAGCCTCCGGTGGCGCTGGTCGGTGCGCCGCCGGCGCCGGCCCGGCCCGCCGCCGCCCGCTGGGCGACCGGCCACGCCGGCTTCGACGCTGAGCCCGACGGCAGGTTTGATGCCGAGCCCCACGCCGGCTTCGACGCCGAGCCCGACGCCGAGTTCGATGCCGAGCCCGAGGCGCCGGAATCGGTCGGCTGACCGGCCGTCAGCGACCGGCCGGGCCGGTGCGACGCAACGCCACCACCCGGTTGACCGCTCCGGTGGCGACGTCATAGCGCCAGCCTTCGACGCCGATGCCTTCGGGCAGGGCCCGGCAGCTGCGCACCGCCTCCACGTCGGCGGCCAGAGCCTGGTCGGGGTCGGCCATGGTCAAGAAGTCCCAGCCCGACACGGCCTCGGCCCGCTGCGGGCCGAGCTGGGTACGGACGGCGTCGTCGTCGAGCTTGGTCATGGCGCAGTCGGTGTGGTGCATCACCGCCACCCGGGTCACCCCCAAGAAGGCGACGGCCAGCACCACCGACCGCAGCACCTCGGGCATCACCCGCCCGCCGGCGTTGCGCAGGATCTTGGCGTCACCGGGCCGCAGGCCCAGCATGGGCAGCGGCTCGATGCGGGTGTCCATGCAGGTGATGAGGCACAGCCCCTTGGCTGCCTGGGGGGCGAGGCCCTGCAGCGAGAAGCCGGCCACGTACGAACGGTTGGCATCGAGGAGGTCGTCGAACACGGCTCCGAGCATCCCAGACGGCGGCGGGCATCGTCACGGGCATGCCCGGCGGGGCCGGTGCGGGGTCCTGGCCGGCGGTGGCGACAGCCCAGGACGCCGGCCTGGTTCAGCCGGCCATGCCGACGCCGGCGTCCCAAGGATCGCTGCTGTCACGATCCGCCTCGCGGAGCACGCGGTGGCGGTGCGCTTGGGGATGTCCGCGGCGGCGCCGAGCGACGAGGCGTTGAGGACCGAACGCAGCATGTCGATCGGGGCAGCCAGCATCCGGTTGAGCCCAGCCTCCACCCGACGCTTGTGTTCCCGGTTCAGCTCACGCCGCATGACGGCCCGCTCCCGGCGGCCGCCCGGCGTCCGTTCCCGCTGTCGCGGAAGTGCGACCCCGATGCTCGGTCATTCCCGACGGCGTACCGCCATGCGCAATAGAGCAACAACTGCTTCTAGAAGTCGGATGAACCACTTCTTAGGGTGACACGTGCCGAGGCGATGCGTCGGCCGGGGAACTCACGGTGGGGCACCGAAGCGAGGAGGCTGGGATGGGCGGAGGGCGGATTGGAGCTCCGGCTGCTTCGATCGCGGAGGGCAGCCATGCCGAAGGTGCTCCGGGCAAGCCACACACGCTGGCCAGCTGCAACAGGGATCGAGGCCGGCGGAGCATGCGGTGGATGGCGGGGACGAAGGTTGCCGTTGCGGCGCTCATCCTCGCCGCTCCACTTACCGTGGCTGCGAACCTGGTCGCCGCTTCGCCAGCAGGGGCGACCGGAACCACGACCGCCTGGACCGCCCAGCTTCCCATCGGGGCGCTGAACGCGGTGTCGTGCGACCCGTCGCTCCCCACCCACTGCGTGGCGGTGGGCGGCCCCAGCGGGTCCCGTTCCCCGGTGCTCAGCCTCATCACGACCGACGGCGGGACGAATTGGTCTGCCAGCACCGTCCCCTCCGGGGTGGGCAACCTGGCGGCGGTGTCGTGCGCCGCCTCGTCGTCTTCGAGCAACTGCGTCGCCGTCGGTGAGGATTCAGCGGGAAGCGCCGGTGTGATCCTGACGTCGGCGAACGACGGCAGCTCGTGGACGGCGCAAGCTGTCCCTTCGGGGGTCGGCGCCCTCACCGCGGTGTCGTGCCCGACGGTCGGGGTCTGTTACGCCGCCGGTTCCGCCACCAGCCAGTTCGGGCAGCCCACCGGAGCCATCGTCAGCGACATGGGGGGCAGCTGGGCCTCGCAAACCGTACCGGCGGGGACGCCGACCCTGACCGGCCTGTCGTGCTCGTCGCAGACCGCATGTGTTGCCGTAGGAACGACCCCCCAGTCGCCCAGCGGCCAAGCAACAGCTGGGCAGGCGCTCTACACCACATCGAGCGGGTCGACCTGGTCCAGTTCCACCTTGGCGACACAGGGATCTGTTCCCAATACCGTCAATGCCATCTCTTGCCCGTCTGGCACCACTGAGTGTGTCGCTGTGGGCTCCGGCAGCTCCGCTCCCGCCTGGTACTCAACTGACGGTGGAGGCTCGTGGACCGACAGCACGTGGCCGAATTCCAACATCTCTTCGAATCCGGTCGCGCCGTTCCCGGCGCTCTCCGGCATCTCGTGCTCGTCCGGCACCAGCTGCGTGGCTGTCGGCAGCGTCGGTTACGGAGCCGGGATCTCCGCGACGACCAGCAACAGCGGCGAGCTGTTCACCCCGACGGGCTCTGCACTTGGAGGAATGGCAGGCGTCGACTGCACGTCGAGCACCAGCTGCGTGGCTGTCGGCACCTCGGCGGATTCCGGGGCCTACGCCTACACGACGACAAACGCGGCCTCGAGCTGGAACGTGTCGACGAGCCCCACGCTCGTGCCGGGTGTCGGGTCGGTGTCGTGCCCGACGCAAAGCTCGTGCGTCGCGACCGGCGTCGGAAGCTCCGACCTGTACACGACCACGTCGGGAACGGCGTCGACCACCTGGGCACAGGCAGCGCTGCCGGCGGGGATGCAAGCGTCGGGGGTCTCCTGTGTGCCGGGGACGGCATACTGTGTGGCGGTCGGGTCGTATTCCAGCGGCACCACGTTCGGGCCCGCCAGCACCTCCTCCACTGACGGAGGCCAGACGTGGTCCTCGCCAGATGTTCTCAGCGCGCCCAACGTCATCTTCAACGCGGTTTCCTGTTACACCGCGACGACCAGCACAACAACCAACTGCGTTGCCGTCGGCTACGACGCGCAGACGCAGACCGCCGTCATCTATGACAGCGCGGACGCCGGGGCGAGCTGGACCTCCGAGACCGTGCCGACCGGCGTCACCAATCTGAACGCCGTGTCGTGCTCGGTGACCTCGCCCTCGACGTGTGTCGCCGTAGGCAACTCGTTCGGCTACCCCACAACGCCGTACATCGTCACCAGCGTCGACGGCGGCACGACGTGGACGAACGCCACCAGTGTGCCGTCGGGGGTCGACGGCCTCAGCGGGGTGTCGTGTCCTTCGGCGGCCATCTGCTTCGCCATCGGGACAGCGTCGGGGTCCGCGGGGTCCGAGACCGCCACCGTCATCACGACGACCACAGCCGGCGCCACCTGGAGCTCCCAGACGATCCCTTCGGGGGTCAGCAACCTGGACGGCATCTCCTGCCCGTCGTCCACCGCCTGCATGGCAGTCGGTATGGCGGTCTCGACGTCGGGGGCCGTCGGTCTGATCGGGGCCCAGCAGGAGGTGGCGATCGACACGACCAACGGGGGCACCAACTGGTACGGCGAGAGCTATCCGTTCTCGGAGCAGTTCCAGCCTGGAGTAGGCCTAGGCCAATTCGGGGTGTCGTGCCCCTCGACGACGAACTGCACCGCTGCCGGCCCCGGCGGGATCGCCGCGACGACCGGCTTCGGCTTCAGCGCCCCGGGTCCGGTGGCCGCGGTGGCCGCGGTGGCCGGCCATGCCACAGCCATCGTCAGCTGGCAACCTCCCACCAGTACCGGCGGTCAGGCCCTTGGCAGCTACACCATCGTGCCGAACCCGGCCTGCGGCGGATGCGGTGGGCTGGCTCCGAGCGGCACGGCCACAACGGCAACCGTGACCGGTCTCACCAACGGCGTCGCGTACACCTTCACCGTGCAGGCATCGAACGCATCGGGTCCGAGCGCAGCGTCGACCCTGACGGGCCCTGTGGTGGCGGTGCCGGCGTGGACACCGCAGCTGGGCGCGTCCGACCTGTTCGGCGTCTCCTGCCCGCCGAACGCAACCGCCAGCGCCACGACCTGCTATGCCACCGAAAGCTCGTTCGGGCCGGACAGCTCTGGGCCGTCGGTTGTCTCCACCAGCAACGGTGGCTCCAGCTGGGCGCCCACAACCGGTTCGATCCCTCCTGGGATCGCATTCCTTGACTCCATTTCGTGCCCGTCTTCGACCGAATGCGTCGCCGTCGGAGCCGGCCTGTCCTCCCCTTCGACATCGCCGGCGCAGATCGCGGTGACGACCGACGGTGGGACAACCTGGTCGCCCGTAAGTGTGAGCGGTGTCGATGAGCTCGCCGGGGTGTCGTGCCCCACGACCTCAGCCTGCACCGCCGTTGGCTACGGCTCCTCGGGAGGAGCCGTCATCATCTCCACGGCCGACGCCGACACGACTGCCTCGGGAGGCTCAACCTGGACCCCGGCGACGGTTCCGAGCGGTGTCAGCTACCTCGGGGCGGTGTCGTGTCCCTCTTCGACGACCTGCTACGCGACGGGATACACGACTTCCGGCCCGGCGATCATCGCCGAACTCGGCGGGGCTTCGTGGGTTTCCCAGGCCCCTCCCGTGGGCCTCGTCGACGTCACGGCGATCTCGTGTCCGACGACCTCGACCTGCTTTGCCGGAGCTGTGCCGAATACCAGTGGTGGTTTCGCCGACCCTGTGGCGATCGTGACCACCGACAGTGGGACCCAATGGGTGTCGGAGCCGCTGCCGTCGGCCGGATCGGCATTCAGCTTGGTGACGGGAGTGTCGTGCGCGTCGACCACGGCCTGTGTGTTGGTGGCGGACAACACGGTGTTCGACACTGCCGACGGCATCCATTGGTTCGCGAGCGGCCAGCCGTTCAGCGGGGGGGAAGGGGTGCGCGCCGCGTCCTGCGCGTCGACCGTCGACTGCTGGGCAGTGGGCATCGGCGGCATCGCCGCCACCACCAGCGGTGGGATCGGCGTCCCCGAGCCGCCCGACAGCTTGGTGGCTACACCGGGCAGCGGCCAGGTATCGCTCAGCTGGACCGCCCCCACCTTTACCGGTGGTGCGGCCGTCACCGGCTACAACGTCTACGAGGGGACGAGCGCAGGCGGAGAGTCAGCCACGGCGGTGGCGACGGCGGTGAGCGGTACTGCGGGCTCCACGGTGTGCAGCACCACTTGTTCTTTCATCGTCACCGGCCTCACCAACGGCACCACCTACTACTTCACCGTGAAGGCGGTGAACTCGCTTGGACCTTCGGCCGCCTCCAACGAGGCGTCGGCTACTCCGGCCGCGCCGACCTCGTCTCCGCCCCCGTCGACGCCGCCACCGCCACCGTCGGGTTCGACCAGCTCGACGAGCGGGACTTCGTCGAGCTCGACGGGGACCGCCACCGCCACCAACGACAACACGACGGCGTCGGCCACTGGGGTTGGTGGGCTGACTGTGGCCCAGTACAGCTCAGATCCGGCGGGCGCGCCGAGCTTCGATGCTTCCGGTGAGTACTTCGACGTGGCGTTGTCGTCCGGTAACTCGTTCACCGGCGCCACCATCGACGACTGCAACTTGAACGGAGGCAGCAGCCTGCAGTGGTGGAACCCGCAGGCCGCCGGCGGAGCAGGAGCCTGGGAGCCGGTCTCCCCGACACCCAGCTACAGCGCCGGACCCCCGGCCTGTGTGACGGTCACGTTGACGAGCTCGTCAAGCCCGACCCTGGCGCAGATGACCGGAACCGTCTTCGCCGTTTCCACCACCCCGCCCCCGACCGCTCCCGCAGCACCAACGTCGCTCACCGCGATGGGGGGAACGTCGCAGGTATCTCTCGCCTGGAGCCCACCGTCGTCTGACGGCGGATCGGCGATCACCGGCTACGACATCTTGCGGGGCACGTCTTCTGGTAGTGAGTCGGCGACACCGATCGCGACGGTGTCGGGCACGACCACCTCCTATACCGACACCGCGGTGACCCCGGGGGTGACCTACTTCTACGAGGTGGAGGCGGTCAACGCCGCCGGAACGTCGAGTCCTTCCAACCAGGCGAGTGCGACGCCGGTACCGCCCTCCACCGGCCCAACGGTCGCCTCTGGCTACTGGCTGGTGGCCTCCGACGGAGGAGTGTTCTCCTTCGGTGACGCCAGCTTCTACGGGTCGATGGGCGGCAAGGCGTTGAACAAGCCGGTCGTCGGCATGGCCGCCACCCCTG
>JAJZNB010000218.1 GCA_021848085.1 Actinomycetes bacterium | reverse complement strand
CTCTGCCGGGGGTGGCCCCGCCGGTGCCGCCCGCCTCGAGCGCCGGGCCCTCCCGATCGTCTGCTGCACCGCCCGGCGCCATCCGCCGGGCCGGGTCGGGACGTCGTCGAGGCCGGCGGGGCCGCAGAGCGGGCTCGCCGCCGCCGAGCCCAGCTGGCCCAGCCGCCCGATCCGGCCCAGCCGCCCGATCCGACCCAGCCGCCGGCCGTCGGGGCCCGCTCCCCGAGGGGCGGGTCAGCCGCTCGGCGGGGCGGAACCTGCCGGTCGCCATCGCCACCGGGGTGGCCGCCGCGCTGATCGCCTTCGGCTGCTTCGCCTTGGGGACCGTGGCGACGCTGGTGCTGGCCATCGTGGTCATCACCCTGGCCGCCGCCGAGGCGTTCGCCGCCTTGCGACGCGCCGGGCGTCACCCGGCGGTGCCGGTGGGCCTGGTGGGTGTGGCCGGTCTGCTGGTCGCCGCCTACCTGAAGGGCCCGGTCGCCCTCCCGCTGGTGGCGGCGCTGGTCGTCGTGACCGCCTTGCTGTGGTACCTGGCCGGTGCCGACCCGGGATCTCCGGTGGAGGGGATCACCGCCACCATCTTCGGTTTCGCCTGGGTCGGGGTGCTGGGCTCCTTCGGTGCTCTGCTGCTGGCCCCGTCGCAGTTCCCCCAGCGCCACGGCATCGCCTTCGTCATTGGAGCCGTGGTGGCCGTCGTGGGCAACGACATCGGGGCGCTCGCCGTCGGCCGCCTCATCGGCCGGCACCCGATGGCGCCGCGCATCAGCCCCAACAAGACCTGGGAGGGGTTCGTCGGCGGTGCCGTGGTCGGCATCGTCCTGTCGGCCTTGCTGACCGGCTCGGTGCATCCGTGGACCCCTGCCACCGCCGCCGTCTTGGGCGCCGTGGTGGCCGTGCTGGGACCGCTCGGCGACCTGTCGGAGTCGATGATCAAGCGCGACCTGGGCCTCAAGGACATCGGCTCGCTGCTGCCGGGCCACGGTGGGGTCCTCGACCGCTTCGACGCCCTGCTGTTTGTGCTGCCAGCCACCTACTACCTCGTGCGGGTCTTGCACCTGGGATGACCACCCCCACCACGCCCTCAACCACGCTGGCCGCCGCGCCTACCACCGCGGCGGCACCGTCCGCGCCGGTGGCGGTGAGCCTGGTCGGCTCCACCGGCTCCATCGGCACCCAGGCGGTGGAGGTGGTGCGACGCGACCCGCAGCGGTTCCAGGTGGTGGCCCTGGCCGCTTGGCGCTCGGTGGACCTCCTGGTGCAGCAGGCCCACGAGCTGCATCCCCAGCTGGTGGCCATCGGCGACCCGGCGTTGGCCTCCGAGGTGGCCGAGCGGCTGCCCGCTGGGGTGGAGCTGGCCGTCGGCGCCGACGGTTTGGTGGCCGCCGCCCGGTGCGGCGAGGTGGTCGTCAACGGCGTCGTCGGCTTCGCCGGGCTGCCGGTCACATTGGCCGCGCTGGCCGCGGGGCGCCGCCTGGCGCTGGCCAACAAGGAGTCGCTGATCGCCGGGGCGCCGGTGGTGCAGCAGGTGCGGCGCACCCCTGGTGCTGAGATCGTGCCGGTGGACTCCGAGCACTGCGCCTTGCACCAGTGCCTCCGCAGCGGCGAAGGTCCCGACGAGGTGGGCCGTCTGGTGCTGACGGCCAGCGGCGGGCCGTTCC
This sequence comes from Actinomycetes bacterium, assembly GCA_021848085.1. Lineage (GTDB taxonomy): Bacteria > Actinomycetota > Acidimicrobiia > Acidimicrobiales > UBA8190 > JAJZNB01. The sequence continues at coordinate 5,800 of JAJZNB010000218.1, read as the reverse complement.
GGGGCCGCAGGGCCGCCGAGCTGGCCGACGTGGGGGTCGACGAGGCGTTGGCCCATCCCACCTGGGCCATGGGGCCCAAGATCACGGTCGATTCCTCCACCCTCATGAACAAGGGGCTCGAGGTCATCGAGGCGCACGAGCTGTTCGAGATCGACTACGACCGCATCGAGGTGGTCATCCACCCGCAGTCGATCGTCCACTCGATGGTGGAGTTCGTTGACGGAGCCACCGTGGCCCAGCTGTCGAACCCCGACATGCGGCTGCCCATCGGCTACGCCCTGGCCTACCCCCGCCGGCTCGAGCATCCCTTCGGCACCCTCGACTGGACACAGCTGCGCCGCCTCGACTTTGAGCTGCCCGACCGCGGCGCCTTCCGGTGCCTGGCGCTGGCCGAATCCGCCGGCCGCCAGGGGGGGCTGGCCCCGGCCTGGCTCAACGGCGCCAACGAGGTGGCCGTGGCTGCCTTCCTCGACGGCCGGATCGGCTGGTCGACCATCGCCGACGTGGTGGAGGACACCCTCGGGGCCTGTGAGCAGCACCCGGTGCACGAGGTCGGCGACGTCGTCGACGCCGACGGTCGGGCCCGCCGCCACGCTGAGGCCGTCGTCCGGCGGCGGGAGCGGGCGGCATGAGCACCTCCGAGCCGCGCACGGGCGCCGCGGCGGCGACCTCCACCCCGACTCCGGGGCCGCCCCCGGGCCGCGGTGGGCGATCCAACGGCGCCGCTGTGGTCCGCTTGGCCGTGGTGGTCGCCGCCGTGGTGGCGTTGGCCCTGGTCCTGCACGCCGGTGACGTCCTGCTGGTGGTGGCCGCCATCGTGGTGATGGTGATGCTCCACGAGCTGGGCCACTTCGCCACCGCCAAGTGGAGCCACATGAAGGTGACCGAGTACTTCCTCGGCTTCGGCCCCCGGCTGTGGTCCATCCGCCGCGGCGAGACCGAGTACGGGGTGAAGGCCATCCCCGCCGGCGGCTACGTGCGCATCGTGGGGATGAGCAACCTCGAGGAGGTGGATCCCGCCGACGAGCCTCGCACCTACCGCCAGCAGCCGTTCCGCAAGCGGCTGCTGGTGGCGGTGGCCGGATCCTTCATGCACTTCCTGATGGCCTTCGTGCTGCTGTGGTCGCTGGCGGTGTTCGTCGGGGTGCCCCACAGCACCCGGGCCAGCATCGCGGCGATGGCGCCGGTGGCCAAGGGGGTGGATCCGGCCCAGGCCGCCGGGCTGCGCCCCGGCGACCAGCTGCTGGCTGTCGACGGCCGCAAGGTCACCTCCATCACCATGCTCACCTGCGCCATCGAAGGTGCCGCCGGCCGGCCGGTGTCGCTGCAGGTGGAGCGCCAAGGGCGGATCGTGCCCTTGACGGTGACGCCGGCACCCGTCCACGACCCCGCCGCCCGGGCCGCCGGCTGCAGCACCACCGCCACCGCCGGCCGCATCGGGGTGGAGGTGCAGGCCGTGCCTGGACCTGGGGTGACGGTCAACCCCCTGCGGGGCTTCGCCGAGGCCGGGACCCTCACCGGGCAGGCCTTCTCGGGCACCTGGGCCGGGCTGGTGCAGACCTTCTCGCCGCACGGTCTGGCCCGCTTCTTCCACCAGGTCATCAGCTCGCGGGCCGCCGCCCGGGCGGCCAAGACCGGCGACCGGCCCCAGTCGATCATCGGCGTGGTCCGCATCGGTGCCCAGGGGGCGCAGAGCGGCGCCTTCGACCTGCTGTGGTTCCTCGCCGTCATCAACGTGTTCTTCGGCGTGTTCAACCTGCTGCCGCTGCCTCCGCTCGACGGCGGTCATGTGGCCGTCGCCGTCTACGAGCGGATCCGGAGCCGAAAGGGGCGGCCCTACCACGCCGATGCCGCCAAGCTGGCCCCGCTGGCCTACGCCTTCCTGCTGTTCCTGGTGGTGTTCGCCGGCTCGGCGCTGTTCTTGGACATCGCCCACCCGATCGTCAACCCCTACAAGTGAGGCATCCATGACCCGACCGGCCCTCGTCGCCGCTGAGCGGCGGCCCACCCGGCAGATCCACATCGGTGACGTCGCCATCGGGGGTGGTGCCCCCATCTCGGTGCAGTCGATGACCACCACCAAGACGGCCGACGTGGACGCCACCCTCAGCCAGATCTACGCGCTGGCCGCCGCCGGCGCCGACATCGTCCGCTGCACCTGCAACGAGCAGGAGGCGGCCGAAGGGCTGGCGCACATCATCCCGCGCTCGCCGGTGCCGATCGTCGCCGACATCCACTTCCACCACGAGATGGCTCTCGCCGCCCTCGAAGCTGGTGTGCAGGGGCTGCGCCTCAACCCCGGCAACCTGCGCAAGGAGGCCGAGATCAAGCAGGTGGCGGCCGAGGCCCGCGACCGTGGCGTGCCGATCCGCATCGGCGTCAACGCCGGATCGCTGCACCCCGAGCTCTACAAGCGCTTCGGCGGGGCCACCCCCGAGGCGCTGGTCGAGTCGGCCCGCACGGAGCTGGCCTACTTCGAGGAGGTCGGGTTCGACGACGTCAAGATCTCGGTGAAGGCGTCGTCAGTGCCGCTCATGATCGCCGCCTACCGGTTGGCTTCGGAGACCTTCGACCATCCGCTGCACCTCGGGGTCACCGAGGCCGGGCCGCCCCCGGGGGGTCTCATCAAGGGCACCGCCGGCATCGCCACCTTGCTGGCCGAGGGCATCGGCGACACCATCCGCTACTCGCTGACCGCCGATCCGGTGGAAGAGGCCCGGGCCGGACGCCAGCTGCTCGAGGCGCTGGGCTTGCGCGAGCGCAAGGGCCTCGACCTGATCGCCTGCCCGTCGTGCGGGCGGGCCGAGATCGATGTGATCGGCGTCGCCCGCGAGGTCCAGCAGGCGCTCCAGGAGCGCAACCTGCCCATCCAGGTGGCGGTGATGGGCTGTGTCGTCAACGGCCCGGGCGAGGCCCGTGAAGCGGACCTCGGCATCGCCGCCGGCCGCCACCGCGGCCACCTGTTCATCAAGGGGAAGATCGTGCGGGTCGTGCCCGAGGCGGAGATGGTCGACGCCCTGGTCCACGAAGCGGAGCGGCTGGTCGCCGAGGGGATCGAGGCCCGTCTGGCCGCCGCCGACGCCGGCGCCGAAGCCGAGGCCGAGGCCGACCGGCGGGCGCTGTTCGAGGCCAAGGGTGCCGACGCCAACCAAGCCGGCCAGAAGGTGGAGCTGATCCGGCGCACCGTCGCCGACGGGTAGGCCCATCTCCACCAAGGAGGCCCGCCGCCACCGAGCAGGCCCCGCGGTCGGGCCGGCGGGGCAGGTGGCTCAGCCCGAGGCGGGGCTGGGCTCGGCCGGAAGCAGCCGGTGCCCGCTGAACACGGCGTCGCAGATCACGACGAGCCGGTCGCTCCCGGAGCCGGTCGAGAGCCGCAGGTGGGGCGTCGCCAGCACTGCCGGGCCGGACACCGGCCGGGCCACGCCCACCACCTGCACCACCCAGCCGGTGCGGCAGCTGCCGTCGACGTCGTCGGCTTCGAAGGCAACCACGGCGTTCTCCACGGCGCGCTGCAGCCGCGATCCCGGTGAGGTCCGGAAGACGACGTCCTCACCCAGCAGGCCGAAGGCCACCGGGTAGACCACCGGAACCGCGGCGACGGTGGCGGCCACCCTCCCCAGCCCGCCGCCGGCGAGCAGGTCGAGGCACTCGGCGCGAGCCAGGGTCCGAGTGCTGCCGGGCACGACCATGGCGCCACTGTGCCGGTCGACGCCGGCCGTGCACTAGAGGCGAAGGTCAGCTCGTCCCCTGGTCGAGGCGGCCCGTCCCAGCTCAGCAAGGGCGCCCGGCCCCCGGCCGGGGTGTGCCGCCGGCCTTCGGAGCGTGAGGCGGCGACACATCGGCGCTCGGGGCCGGCGCAGGACCCTGCTGCTATAGTCCTGTCGCCGTTCAGTGGGACTGAAGGTGGTGCGTCGAAGCGTGGGCGGGCAGCCCACGCTTCATTGTTTGTGGCCTTGGTCCTGGCACGGCACGGTGCGGTGCCGGGCACGGCACCATGGTGAAGGAGGACCGACGCCCGTCGGAGCAGAGCCCGAGAGGAGGTGGCCGCAGATGGCAGACGAGCTGTACGACCTGCTCGGCGCGGCCGTCGCCCCGCTCGGGCTCGAGGTGGTGGACGTGGAGCTGCACGCCGCGGTGCTGCGGGTGGTGGTCGACGGCCCAGGCGGGGTCGACCTCGAGGCGCTGTCGAACGCCACCCGGATGGTGTCGGACGTCCTCGACGCCCACGACCCCTTCCCCGGTCGCTACACGCTCGAGGTGTCGAGCCCGGGTGTGGAGCGACCGCTGCGCACCCCCGACCACTTCGCCCGCGCTGTCGGAGAGACGGTGACCGTACGAACCGTGGCGACCACCGAAGGTGAGCGTCGGGTTCAGGGCCGGCTCATCGTGGCGGACGAGGAGGGCATCGTGGTGGAAGGCGAAGGGCTGCCCGACGGCGGGCGCCGGCTCGCCTACGGCGACATCGACCGCGCCCGGACGGTCTTCATGTGGGGCGGCGCGCCCAAGCCGTCGGAAGCGCGCCGGCGAGGATCGGCGCGTCGGCGATCCGCCTCGAGCAGCCCTGGCGCCGACAGGGAGAGGGTGACCACACCATGAGCAAGGCGAACTTCGAGTTCCTCGACGCTCTCGGGCAGATCGCACGGGACAAGGGGATCTCCGTCGACACGCTGCTCGACGCCCTCGCCAACGCGTTGGTCGCCGCCTACAAGCGTCGCCCAGGGGCCGCCGAGGAGGCGGTGGTGACCATCGACCCCGAGTCGGGCGAGATCCGCGTCTACGGCCAGGAGCTCGACGAGGACGGCACGGTCGTGCGCGAGTGGGACGACACCCCCGAGGACTTCGGCCGGATCGCCGCCCAGACGGCCAAGCAGGTCATCCTGCAGCGGATCCGGGAGGCCGAGCGCGACCTCAAGTACGAGGAGTACGCAGGGCGCGAGGGCGACATCGTGACCGGCATCGTCCAGCAGACCGACAACCGCTACACCCTGCTCGACCTGGGCAAGGTGGAGGCGTTGCTGCCCCAGGCCGAGCAGGTGCCCTACGAGCGCTACGAGCATGGCTCGCGGCTCAAGGCCTACATCGTCGAGGTCCGCAAGACGACCAAGGGCCCCCAGATCGTCGTCAGCCGCAGCCATCCGGGGCTGGTGAAGCGCCTGTTCGAGCTCGAGGTCCCCGAGATCAGCTCTGGCGTGGTCGAGATCCGGGCCGCGGCCCGCGAGCCGGGCCACCGCACCAAGATCGCCGTCTGGTCCAACGATCCCAACGTCGACCCGGTCGGTGCCTGCGTCGGCGCCCGCGGTTCGCGGGTGCGCATGGTCACCAACGAGCTGCGTGGCGAGCGCATCGACGTGGTGCCCTTCTCCGACGATCCCGTCGAGCTCATCCAGGCGGCCCTGCAACCGGCCCGGGTGCGCGAGGTCCGCCTCGACGAGCACACCGGTACCGCCACCGTCGTCGTCAGCGACTACCAGCTGTCTCTGGCCATCGGCAAGGAGGGGCAGAACGCCCGGCTGGCCGCCCGGCTCACCGGCTGGCGCATCGACATCAAGAGCGACACGCAGATCGCCGAGGAGGAAGCCGGCTACGGCGAGGAGTGGGCCGAGGGCGAGTGGGTGGAGAACGAGGCGGGCGAGATGGTCTGGCAGCCGGCCGAGGGCGGTGAGGCGGTGTCGGCCTCCGAGTGGTCACGCGGTGGCCCCGTGCCCGACGCCGGGGGCACGGCGCCCGAAGCGCCTGGGGGCACGGCGCCCGAAGCGCCTGGGGGCACGGCGCCCGAAGCGCCTGGGGGCACGGCGCCCGA
>JAJZNB010000066.1 GCA_021848085.1 Actinomycetes bacterium | reverse complement strand
ACCGGCCCGGGGACTCCTCCACCACGGCAGCCGGCTGGCCCAGCGCGGCGCCGAGGGCAGCCACGTCGATGCCGGGCGGCGCGCCGAAGCGGATGGAGGGGCCGGCGCCGGTTGCGGCCAGCTCGGCCAGGGTGCCGCCGGCCACGGCCCGGCCGGCGGTGACGATGAGGACGTCGTCGGCCAGGTGCTCGGCCTCGGTCAGCTCGTGGGTGGTGAGCAGCACGCACACCCCCCGGTCGCGCAGCTCGCCGATGACCTGGCGGATGGCGAGACGTCCCTCGGGGTCCACCCCGGCCGTCGGCTCGTCGAGGAAGGCCACCTCGGGCCGGCCGACCAGGGCCAGGGCCAGCGACAGGCGCTGCTGCTCGCCGCCCGACAGCCGCCGCCACGGGGTGCGGGCCGCCTGGGTCAGGCCGACCAGCTGGAGCAGCTCGCCGGGGTCCTCGGGATGGTCGTAGTAGCGGGAGAACAGGGTCAGCACCTGACGCGGGGTGGCGGTGGGGTACACCCCGCCGCGCTGCAGCATGACGCCGATGCGCGGCACCAGGCGGCGGTGGTCGGCGACGGGATCGAGGCCCAGCACCCGCACCTGGCCGGCCGTCGGCCGGCGAAACCCTTCGAGGGTCTCCACCGTGGAGGTCTTGCCGGCGCCGTTGGGCCCCAGCACGGCCAGGACCCGCCCGGAGCGGGCCTCGAACGACAGGCCGTCCACGGCGGTCAGCTCCCCGTAGCGGACGACCAGCTGGCGGCACTCGATGGCCGGTTCAGGGGGCACAGCGGCGAGGCTACCGTTGCCCCACCATGATCGACATCAGGCTGGTGCGCGACGACCCCGAGGCGGTGAAGGCGGCGCTGGGCCGCCGGGGGGTCGACCCGGCCGAGGTGGACCGGCTGGTCGACGCCGACCGCCGGGCCCGCCAAGCCGTCGGCCGTCGCGACGAGCTGCGGGCCCAGGTGAAGGAGCTGTCGCGCCAGGTGGGAGAGGCCCGCCGGGCCGGCGACGCGGCCCGGGCCGACGCCGCCGCCGAGGAGAGCCGCCAGGTCGGCGAGCAGGAGCGGGCTGTGGCCGCAGAGGCGGAGGCGGCCCAGGCCGAGGTGCGCGACCGGCTGCTGTGGCTACCGAACCTGCCGGCCGACGACGCCCCCGACGGCGCCGGCGAGCACGACAACCCGGTGGTGCGCCGCTGGCCGGAGAAGCCCCGCTCCTATGAGCCGCACCAGCGGCTGCCGCACTGGGACGTCGGCGCGGCGCTGGGCATCTTGGACCTCGAGCGCGGTGCCAAGCTGTCGGGCTCCATGTTCCCGCTGTTTCGGGGGACGGGCTCGCGGCTGCTGCGGGCGCTGACCGCGTTCGCCCTCGACCGCCACGCCGACGCCTTCGAGGAGATCCGCCCGCCCACCTTGGTCCGCACCGACACCATGGTGTCCACCGGTCATCTGCCCAAGTTCGCCGACGAGGGCTACCACCTCGAGCGCGACGACCTGTGGGCCATCCCCACCGCCGAGGTGCCGCTCACCTCCATGTACCGCAACGAGATCCTCGACGAGGACGCCCTGCCGCTGCGGATGACGGCAGCCACCGCCTGCTTCCGGCGCGAGGCGGGGGCAGCCGGGCGCGACACCCGCGGGCTGCTGCGGGTCCACGAGTTCGACAAGGTGGAGCTGTTCGCCTACGCCACCGCCGACCAGGCGCCGCAGGTGCACGCCCAGATGGTGGAGCGGGTGGAGCAGCTGCTTCGCCAGCTCGACCTGGAGTACCGGGTGGTCGACCTGTGCACCGGCGACCTCGGCGCCTCCTCGGCGCGGACCTTCGACCTCGAGGTCTACGCCCCGGGCTGCGACATGTGGCTCGAGGTGTCGTCGGTCAGCTGGTTCCGCGACTACCAGGCCCGCCGGGCCAACATCCGCTACCGGCCCGCCGCCGGCGGCACCCCGCAGTTCACCCACACCCTCAACGGCTCGGCGCTGGCCTGGGCCCGGATCTGGGCGGCGCTGGTGGAGGCCGGCCGGCGTCCCGACGGGTCGCTGCACCTGCCGGAGGTGCTGGCCCCCTATCTCGGCTCGCTCGAGGTGCCCGCACCCCCGTCGTGAGCGGCACGCCTGTCGCCGGGCCACCTCCCACGCCGGCGGCCCCTCCCTCGCCGGCGGCCCCTCCCTCGCCGGCGGCTGGGTCGTGGGCGGGCGGCTCCTGCTGGGCACAGGCGGCGCAGCGGCCCAGCATGGCGAAGTGATGGGGGCGGATGGTGAAGCCGTAGGCCCGGCGGACGGTGGCAGCCACCTCGGCGAAGACGTCGTCGGGCACCTCGATCACCGTGCCGCAGCGGTCGCACACCAGGTGCTGGTGGGGCTCGTCGGCCAGGTGGTAGATGGCCCGGCCGTGGCCGAGGTGGACATGGTCGACGATCCCGAGCTCCTCGAGCGACTCGAGGGAGCGGTAGATGGTCGACAGGTGGACGTCGGGCAGCGCCTGCTGCACCGCGGCGGCCAGGTCGGCCGCCGAGGGGTGGCGCCGGGCCGGGTCGCGCAGCACGGCCAGCAGCGCCCGGCGGGCCGGGGTGACCCGCACCTTGGCCCGCCGCAGCCGCTGCACCAGCGGATCCTCCCGGCCGGACCCGTCGGACCCGCCGGAGGCGGTGGGGCGGCGGGGTGCGGTGGGGCGACGGGGCCTGCTGGGGCGACCGGGCGCGTCGGACCCGCCGGAGGCGGTGGGGCCGCTCACGGCTGGCGGGGCACCTCGTAGCGGTAGCCGACGCCGCGCACGGTGGTGATGGCCGACGGCGCCGACGGGTCCTTCCCGATGTGGGACCGCAGCCGCTTGATGTGGACGTCGAGGGTCTTGGTGTCGCCGACGTAGTCGGTGCCCCACACCCGGTCGATGAGGGTGTCGCGGGTGAGGACCCGCCCGGCGTTGGTCATGAGCAGGGACAGCAGCTCGAACTCCTTGCGGCGCAGCTGTACCTCCTCGCCGCGGACGAACACCCGGCGGCGGTCGGGATCGACGGTGACGTCGCCGACGGTCAGGGCCGGGGTCGCCTCCTCCTCCTCGGCGGCGGCCTCGTGCTCTTGGGGGACGCGGCGCAGCACCGCCCGCATGCGGGCCACCAGCTCCCGCAGCCGGTACGGCTTGGTGACGTAGTCGTCGGCGCCGACCTCGAGCCCGACGACGGTGTCGATCTCGGTGCTCTTGGCCGTGACCATGATGATCGGCACCGACGAGCGGGTCCGGATGGCCCGGCACACGTCGAGACCCGACAGCTTGGGCAGCATCAGGTCGAGCAGCACCAGGTCGGGGTTGACGCGGTCGAACAGGGCCAGGGCCTCGGTCCCGTCGCGGGCCACCGTCACCGAGAAGCCCTCGCGGGCCAGGCCGACCACCAGGGCCTCCACGAAGCTCTCCTCGTCCTCGGCCAGCAGCACCGACACCGGCCGGGTCTCGGCCGCCTCAACCATGTCCTGCACCCCCGGATGGGTCGGGGGACGCCGGCGTCACCGGTTCGCCCGAGCCGGCCAGCGCCTCCGGCGCCGTGTCGTGGGGGCCGGGGGCCGTGTCGTGGGGGCCGGGGGCCGTGTCGTGGGGGCCGGGGGCCGTGTCGTGGGGGCCGGGGGCCGTGTCGTGGGGGCCGGGGGCCGTGGGAGGTGGTGCGGGTAGGTCGAGGGTGGCCGCCGCCGAGGGCTGGTCGGCCGGCGGCTGGCCGTTCTCGGGCAGGGCGGGCGGGGTGTGGGCGTCGCCCGGCGCCTCGGGCCGGGTCTGGTCCGCCGGCGCCGGCGACCCGCCGCCGGCGGCGCTGGACTGCGCGGGCAGCAGCACCCGAAAGGTCGATCCCTCCCCCTCGCGGGAGTCGACCTCGACGCGCCCGTGGTGGTTGGCGGCCACGTGCCGCACGATCGACAGGCCCAGCCCGGTGCCGCCGGTGTCGCGGCTGCGTCCGTGGTCGACGCGGTAGAAGCGCTCGAAGATCCGTTCGAGCTCGCGGGTGGGGATGCCGACGCCCTTGTCCTCCACCTCCAGGCTGACCTCGTCGCCGACCAGCGTCCCCGAGAAGCGGACGGTGCCGCCCTCATAGGAGAACTTGACGGCGTTCTCGAGCAGGTTGACCAGCGCCGAGACCAGCTGGCGCCGGTCGGCCAGCACGGCCAGGGCCGGGTCGGGCTCGTGCACGTCGAGGACGATCCCCCGGGGCTCGGCGGCCGGACGGACCCGCTCCACCGACTCGGCCATCACCAGCCCCACCGCCACCGGCTCGCGTGGGGGGGCCTCCTCGGACTCGATGCGCGACAGGTCGAGCAGGTCGTCGATGATGCGGCTCACCCGGAACGCCTCGCTGTGGATGCGCCGGGCCAGGCGCTGGGCCACCTCGGGGTCGTCCTCGGCCAGCAGCGTCTCGGCCAGCAGGCCCAGCGCCCCCATGGGGGTCTTCAGCTCGTGGCTGACGTTGGCCACGAAGTCGCGGCGGACCTCCTCCAGCCGGCGGCGCTCGGAGACGTCCTCGATGACGGCGATCACCCCAAGGGTGCGCCGCCCGTCGTCGATCAGCTTGGTGCGCACCTCGAGGGTGCGTCGGGGCGGGCCATAGAGGTCGAGGGTCCGCTCGGCGGCACCCTGCTGCCAGGCGCTGGCCAGCAGGTCCTCCACCGCCTGGGCGGCCAGGGCGTCGCCGTGCCGCCCGCCCATCAGCCCCGCGGCCCGGGCGTTGCGGAAGGCGACCTGCCCCTGGTCGTCGCAGACCACCACCCCTTGGGGCAAGGTGTCGAGGGCCCGCCGCAGCCGGATGGCGTCGGCCGACGACTCGCCCACCGCCTCGGCAGCCCGATCGGTCACCTGCTCCAGATGGTGCAGGGCGGGCTCCACCCCGCCGGCGGTGTCGTCCAGGCCGTCGCCGCCGAGGCGGGTGGCCAGCGCCGCCAGGCGCTGCTCGAGGTTGCGGCGCCCGGCCCGCCGTCCCAGCTTGGCCGCCACCACCACGGCCACCACGGCGACGACCACCACCCCGGCGAGCACCTCCAGCGCGGTGGCCTGGGCGACGGTGCTGGAGGCGAGCATCGCCACCAGCATGGCAGGCGCCACCACCCCAACCGCACCATCCCACCCCGCCACCCGGTGAAAGGCCCCGCACCACCCACCCCGCCACCCGGTGAAATGCACCGCACCACCCATCCCGCCGCCCGGTGAAAGGCAGTGAAAGATCATGAAAGCTCTTGAAACTGGTGTGGTGGGGCTCTACCGTCGGCAGCACCGGCCGCACCCGGCAGCCGGAAAAGGAGGCGAAGCACCATGGCCCGCTGGCTGGTCCCCGTCCTGGCCATGCAGGTACAGCTGCACCCCGACCCCGCCGGTCTGCCCGGCGGGCACGTGCTGCAGCAGCTGACCAACGGCATCGGCGCCTGGGCGCTGGTCCTATCGCTGATCGGACTGGTGGTGGGGGCCGCCCTGTGGGCGCTGGGTGCCCACTCCCAGAACTACCAGCAGTCGTTCACCGGCCGCCGGGCCGTGCTGGTGTCGGGCTTCGCCGCCCTGCTCATCGGCGCCGCTCCAGCGCTGATCAACTTCTTCTTCCAGACCGGGCAGAAGATCCGGTGATCGGCGCCGGCGGGCTGGCCGGCGACCTGGCCGGCGCCAGCCTGGGACCCGTGTTCGACGCCGCCGCCAGCTGGGTGGGCCACGGGGCGCAGTGGCTGCTCGACCGGGCCGGGGCCACCCTCGACACCACCACCGCCGTGCCGCTGGGCACCCCCTGGTTCGCCCGCCACCAGGCGGTGATGGCGGCCACCGCCGCCGCCGTCATGGTGCCCATGGTGTGCGCCGCGGTGCTGCAGGGCGTGTGGCGCCAGAGCCCGGGGCTGATGGGCCGGGCCGTGCTGGTGCAGCTGCCGATGGCCCTGCTGCTCACCGCCGTGGTGGTGGTGCTGGTGCGCCTGGGCTTGGCCCTCACCGACACCTTGTCGGCCCAGGTGCTGCGAGGCGCCGGCGCCGACAGCCGCGACGTCTTGCACCCGGTGGTCCGGTTCTTCTCCGCCGGGGCCGGCGCCGGCGCCGTGCCGGCCTTCGTGCTGCTGCTTGCCGGGCTGCTCGGCGCGCTGGGCGGCCTCACCTTGTGGCTCGAGCTGGTGGTGCGGGCCGCCGCTGTGTCGGCTGCCGTGCTCTTCTTGCCGCTGTCGCTGGCCGCCTTGGTGTGGCCGGCGGTGTCGCACTGGTGCCGGCGCCTGGTCGACACCCTGGCCGCCTTGATCCTGTCGAAGCTGGTGGTGGCCGCCGTGCTGTCGCTGGGTGTCGCCGCCATGGCCGGCGGGCTGGGCCAGAAGCCGACCGGCGGCGGGTTCGCCGCCGTGATGACCGGCCTGGCCCTGCTGGTGGTGGCCACCATGTCGCCCTTCACCCTCTTGAAGCTGGTGCCGGCGGTCGAGGCCGGCGCCATCGCCCATCTCGAGGCCACCCGCCACCGGCTGCAGCAGGCGGCGCTCCTGCCGGTGCGCGGCGCACGCGCCGTCCTGGACGAGGCGGCCGGGGGCGGGCTCGGTGCCGCGGCTGGCGGGCTGGGCGCCGGTTCGGGCGCCCTGGCCGGGGCCGCCGCGTCGATCGGTGAGGAACCCGCCGCCGGCATCGACTCGACCGGCATCGGCAACCGCGTCGACCTGCAGACCGAGGCCGAGGCCGCCGGCGTCACCATCCCCGACGACGGACGGCCCGAGGCCGACCCGTGGTACCGGCACACCGACGTCGCCGAGCGACTCCTCGACGCCGTCGACGCCGCCGACGCCGCCGCCCGCGCCGGCGGCGAGTCGGGTGCCGGTCCGAGCTCGGAGCCCACGGCATGAGCCCGGCGGCCGACGACCCCGGCCGCCTCCCCGGCTACCGGTTCGGCCCGCTGCAGCGGCAGGGGCTGGTGGCCGGCTGGCGCACCGGCCAGGTGCTGGTGGTGGCCGCCGCACTGGTGGTGGCTGTCGCCGCCCTGCGGGCTGCACCGAACCTGGCCGGGGCGGCCGGTGCGCTGGCCGCGGTGGCCGGCGCCGCCTTCGCCGTCACCTGGCCCGTCGCCGGGCGAAGCCTGGACCAGTGGTGCCCCGACCTGCTTCGCCACGGCGCCGCCCGGCTGCTGCTGTGGCTGCAGCAGCAGCGCCCGGCGCCGTTCACCGGGGTGGAGCTGGTGCCGGTGACGCTGCAGGCCGCCGGCCGGCCGGCGGCCACCGGCGGCGCGCCGGCCCAAGCCGGCATCCTGGTCGACCGCCTCCGCCGCACCCACACCGCCGTGGTGGTGGCTGCCGCCGGGGGCTTCGTGCTGGGCGGTCCCGACGAGCAGCACGACCGGGTGGCCGGCTGGGCCCAGGTGCTGGCCTCGGTGGCCCGCCAGGGGACCGCCGTGCACCGGCTGCAGTGGATCGAGCGCTGCCTGCCTGGTGCCGGCGCCGCCGACCTGGCGGGTCCGCCCGCCGGAGCGGCCGGCGCCGGCCGGCTCGAGGCCTTCGCCGGTGCCGGTGCCGGCGTCGGCGACCTGGCCGACCTG
>JAJZNB010000148.1:3240-7652 GCA_021848085.1 Actinomycetes bacterium | reverse complement strand
CCGAGATGACGAACGATCCTGCCCGGGTGAACTCCACAGTCGCCCGTTTCACACCAGCCACCTAGCAGTCCGTCCGAGGCGCCCATGTCTTGTGACCATGGGAGGCAGCGCGTCGAAGCCTCTCGGGCCGAGCGAAGCCGCTCCACCGATCGATCCCAGCAGCAGCGAGCTGACCGCTTCGTCGGGGACAGCGGAATCGGCGAGCACCGACTGCATCTCTTCGAGCAACCCCAGGCGGTCCTCCGAGGCCCTGGCCCGCTCCGCCAACGTCGGAGAGTCGTGCTCCAAGGCCCGCGCCGAGAGGAACTGGTCCAGCTCCTCGAGCTCGAGCTCGAGCTCGCCGGCCTGACGTCAGCCCAGCACCTCGGCCACCTCCCCCACGTGCCAGACGGAGACGATCTTCACCATCCTTCCTTTCGCCGACGGCCGGCAACCGCTGATTCCCGCTGCGTGGCGGGAACATCATCCCCCGTGGCGACCCCCACCCGCGGCCATCTGGGTCTAACCTGAGATTTTGCTGGGAATCGGCCAGGGGAGCGCGTCGTGGGCAGGGATGCGGCCGGAGCCACACCGCGACGGTGGCTGCGGAGAGCAGTCGTGGTGGCGGCCACCGCCGTCTGCAGCGCCGCGGCAGTGCACCTGCACGCCGACCCGTCGGCAGCGGCGGCGGCCGGCCGCCACTCGACGCCCGTGGCCGCCCCCACCGACGCGGTCGGCTCCCGCCGTGTGACGGCGCCTCCGACGGCGCCCGCCATCGGACGTCGTGAGCCCACCGCCGGCAAGCTCGCCTCCCCGGCCCGGCCTTCGAACCCCCCGCCCACTGCGGCGGTCGCCGTCACCGACTGCCCCTGGCTGGCCAGCGCCATGGCCCGGCACCTCAGCCCCTCGGCGCTGGCCGGGCTCACCGTGGCCCGCATGACCCTGGCCGAGAAGCTCGGCGAGCTGGTGCTGCGCCAGGTCGGGCCCTACGAGAACGTCGACAGCGGCGTGCCGCGGCTCTGCATCCCGTCGCTGACCCTCCAGGACGGCCCCGCCGGCCTGGCCTTCGGCGACACCGGTGTGACCGCCTTCCCCGCCCCCCTGGCCGTGGCCGCCAGCTTCGACGCTTCTCTGGCCCGGGCCATCGGGCAGGCCGAAGGCAGCGAAGCGCGCGGCCAGGGCATCGACGTGGTGCAGGGTCCCGACCTCAACCTGGCCCGGGTGCCCGAGAGCGGGCGGGTCTTCGAGAGCTTCGGCGAGGATCCCACCCTCACCTCGGCGTTGGGGGTGGCCACCATTGACGGCATCCAGTCGACCGGGGTCATGGCCCAGGCCAAGCACCTGGTCGCCTACAACCAGGAGACGAACCGGCGTTGGCTCGACGCCGTGGTCCCGGCACGGGCCCTGCACGAGCTGTACCTGACACCGTTTCGCGCCGCGGTGGAACAGGCCCACGTCTCGTCCATCATGTGCGCCTACCCCCGCCTCGACGGCACCTTCCAGTGCCAGGACCCGGCCCTCGAGCAGATCCTGGCCCGCTGGGGGTTCCAGGGCTTCGTCCGCTCGGACCTGGGGGCGGTGCACGATCCCGTTGCCGCCCTGACCAGCGGCACCGACCTGCTCAAACCGGGATCGGTGGCGGCCCTGGCCCAGGCCGTGGCGTCGCGGCGCCTGGCGCTGGCCACGGTGGACGCCGACGTGGCCCGGATGCTCACCGAGATGTTCAGCCACGGCCTCATCGGGCACCGTGCCGCCGGCACCCCCGGCACCGTGGTGGACACCCCCGCCCACCGGCAGCTGGCCCTGCGGGCCGCCGAGCAGGCGGCGGTGCTGTTGCAGAACCGCGGCCACCTGCTGCCGCTGCACACCGGCACCGTCCACTCCCTGGCCGTCATCGGCGCCGACGCGTCGAGCACGCCGGTCATCGCCGGCGGTGGCAGCTCCCTGGTCACCCCGCCGCTGGTGTCGACGCCGCTCGCCGCGTTGCGCAGCCGGGCCGGGACGACCACCACCGTCGTGTCGGCCGGTGGCGCCAGCAGCACCGGGCCGCTCCCCGACGTGCCGGCCTCCTGGCTGACCCCGGCCTCCGGCTCCGGCCACGGCCTCACCTTCACCATCCGCCACGCCACGCCGGGCGGCGCCATCCTGCGCCGCGTCGACCCGGTGCCGTCCGCCACCATCACCCCCGACCCGGCCGACCTCCGTCCGGCCCCCGACACCACGGTCCCCGAACCCGGCGGGTCCGACTGGTCCACCACCACCGTCGGCACCCGGGTGGAGCTGCCTCGCGCCTGGGGTCCCACCGTCGCCACCTGGTCCGGCACCTTGACCCCGGCCCACAGCGGCCTCTACTCGTTCCACGCCCAGGGCACCGGCACCGTGTCGCTCACCCTCGGCGGCGCCGCCGCCTTGCCCCCCGGCTCCCGGGTCGGCACCTGGACCCAGGCGGTGTCCCTGCGAGCCGGGCACCCCTACCACCTCGACCTGGTGTGGAACCCCAGCGGCGGCGGCCACCGCCTCGGTGCCTTCCGCCTGGGCATGACCTTCGACAGCCCGGCCATCGCCCAAGCGGCGGCGGCGGCGCGCGCCAGCCAGGTGGCGGTGGTGTTCGCCGCGGCACCCAGCACCGAAGGTGCCGACCGCCCCTCCCTGGCTCTCCCCGGCGACCAGAACGCCCTCATCGACGCCGTGGCCGCCGCCAACCCCCGCACCGTGGTGGTCCTCAACACCGGCGGCGCGGTGCTGATGCCCTGGCTCGACCGGGTGGCCGCCGTCGTCGAAGCCTGGTATCCCGGCGAGGAGGATGGTGCCGCCATCGCCGCCGTCCTCTACGGCGCGGTCGATCCCGCCGGGCGTCTGCCGGTCACCTTTCCCGCCGCCGCCGGCGGCACCGGCATCACCAGCCGCGCCCAGTGGCCCGGCAACGGCCTCACCTCCACCTACACCGAAGACCTGCAGATGGGTTACCGCTTCGTCAACGCCACCGGGACCCGGCCGCTGTTCCCCTTCGGCTACGGCCTGTCCTACACCCGCTTCGCCCTTCGCTCCATCACCGTCGGCCGCCAGCCCGACGGAGCCGTCACGGTGCACTGCACGGTGACCGATACGGGCCCGCTGGCTGGCGGCGACGTGGTGCAGGCCTACCTGACCTTCCCGGCGGCGGCCGGGGAGCCCCCACGGCAGCTGGTGGCCTTCGCTCCGGTGACCCTGACGCCGGGTGCCAGCACGGGCGTGACCTTGCACGTGCCGGCCCGTGCCTTCGAGAGCTATCTCCATGGCCGCTGGACGACCGTCGGCGGCACCTACACCCTGGGCGTCGGCGACTCCTCGGCCTCCCTGGCGCTGAGCACCTCGCTGGTGCGCTGATCACCTCGCCGGCGGCTGGGCACCTCGCCGGCGGCTGGGCACCTCGGGTGAAGCTCGGAAGTTCGCGGGGACCTTGTCCCCTGCGCGGCGTGGCCGCCTCCGTCCGACACTGTGGGCAGACAGGTGGGCTGGGATGGAGCAGCACACCGGCACCGGCAGGAGGTGCACCGACATGACGCCGCTGATTCCGTCACTGGTCTTGATGGGCCTGGTCGTGGTGGTGGCCCTGCTGGCCGCCGCGCTGCACTGGCGGGCTCGCACGCCGGCGACGGAGCGGACCCCCGACGGGCGGCCGGTGCTGCGCCTGCTGCAAGGCGGCGGCGAGTCGAGCGGACCGCGGCATCCCGCCGGGCTGGGCCTCGGCTCGCGCCCGGAGCTGGTGTGGAGCCGGGCCCAGCGTGAGCAGACGCTGGCGGCTCGTGCCCGTGCCGCCCACATGCACCCGGTGTCGGGCACCGGCACCGAAAGCCCCCTTCCGCGCCGACCCACCAGGAGCTGACGGCATCTGCCGGCCGAACCGGCGTCGACGTCAGGCCGGCCGGTTCGGCCAGGCGACCGCCACCGGGGCGAGGTGCGGCTCGATGCAACCCGCGGTCGCCTGTGGTGATCGGCACGACGATCACCAGGCTGACCGGCCAGGCGTCCAACGCGTTGGTCGAGACCACGAGGACCGGCCATGTGCCGCCCTGTTGGCCGGGGCCTCGCCGGGTCGAGCGCAGCGACCTCGACCGGCCCTCGTTCGCCATGGCCGAACACGTCAGGCCAGTCGCACACCGACAGCTGCAACACCGCCAGCTGCAAGACCGCCTCGGCCCCCCTGACCCTCCACCCTCGCTAGCTGCGATCCCAGCTCTTCTCCGAGCGATACCCCGAGGCGGTTCGCTTCATCCAGGCGGCCAAGGTGCAGATGGCGTCCCGTCGGGGCCATTGCGGGGCCACTAGGGCCAAGTCAGTAGATATTTGTCGACTTAGCTTATATCTCGACTTTCGCAGTTTTGAGGCTTCTGGCCTACCCCTGACGCTTGGCCGCCTTGGGGCTCTGGGGGGGTTGGCTGCTGGTCTTGGGT
>JAJZNB010000148.1:0-3230 GCA_021848085.1 Actinomycetes bacterium | reverse complement strand
AGTTCACGACCCCAAAACTGAGAAAGTCGAGTTATATACGTAGTGTAGTGCGTCCACGTCAGGTGGCGCAGTCGAAGCAGTCGTGGGAGGAGCGACATGGCCATCATCGATCTCGCGGGGAGCGACGCGCGAGAGGACGACGAGCGGGCTGCATATCTCGACGGCATCGCCGAGGGCCGCTATGACCTGAGCTGGATGCACGACGAGCGGGTCGCGTGGGGGTCCAAGGCGGCGCTGCGCCCGGGCGTCGGACTCACCCTCAAGGCGACCAACCAGCTCGACCACTACGGCAAGGTGCTCGACAGGGCTCCCGGGGGCAGCATGGCCCCCCGCGGAGCGGCCTTCGAGACGGACCTGCCCCAGATGCTCTACACCTACAACGACAAGTACCTGGTCTGGGCAGACAACGTCGAGAGCCTCTACGACGAGGCGATCTCGCGCCAGTGGGACGCCACTCGCGACATCCCATGGCACGACCTCGAGCCCCTTCCGCCGGACATGGAGCGGGCGATGTGCCAGGTGGCGACGTTCCTCACCGAGGTCGAGTTCATCGCCGCCGACTTCCCCGCCAAGTGGCTGTGGAGGATGAACCAGCACTTCCACGAGGTGAAGCTCTTCTTGGCGACCCAGGTGGTGGACGAGGCGCGCCACCTCGAGGTGTTCCGCAAGAGGGCTCTGGCCAACGGTGGCGGCCTCGGCCTCGCCTCGCGCACCGCGGAGCGGGCACTGTCCATGATCATCAACGCCGACACGTACCTGAAGGGCTCCTACCTCATGCACGTCCTGGGCGAGGGCCTCGTGCTGGACATCTTCCGGGCGGGAGAGTTCCTCTCACCGACCGACGTGGAGAAGAAGATCTTCCGGTTGTGCATGCAGGACGAGGCGCGCCACGTCTCCTATGGGACGATGCACCTCAAGTACTTCCTGGAGCACCACCCGGATCGAGAGACCGCCCTCACCGAGCTTCACCAGTTCGCCGACGCGGGTGAGGACATCATCCAGCGGGCCTTCACCAGCGCATCGGTGATCGAGCCCTTCGCCGTCATCGCGGGCGAAGGCGTGGAGGGGATGGAGACCGGCTTCGAGACGGTCCGGCTCGTCTACTCGAAGATGATCGAGGAGTACTTCCGCCGCTGCGACCGCGCCGGGTTCCCCCGCCGGGACCGCAGCCGCCTGTCGCCTGCAGCCCCCTTCTAGGAGACGTCTGTTGCTCGGACCTCCGGTTCTCGGACTTCTGCTTGGCAGCCGCCTCCCGCTTCCTCCGTCGAAGACGTGACAGGGCCGGGGAGCCCGATCGAAAGGAACCCACGATGGCAGAAGAGTTTCCCAGCGTCGAGGCACTCGAACGCCTCGCTGACCACATGAACACCCACGAGGACGACTTCGCCAAGCTGGGGGTCGTCGACTGCCGGATGGGGGTGCGCGTCGAGAGCACCGACCGGGAGTACACCGTGGTGTTCGAGCGCTACGGCTGCAGCGACGTGGCGCCTGGCACCGCCGACATCGACTTCGCGCTCGAGGCAGGCGTCGAGACGTGGCAGGAGATGTACGACGACATCGTGGCGAACGGGCACGCCAGCCGGACCCAGACGCTCAACTACCTGGCGCTACCCGGCTTCAACATGCGCGTCACCGCCGAGGACCAGTTGGGCGAAGATCTCTTCTCCCGGTACGGCCAGACGCTCCAGGCCTTCTTCGACGGGGCGGGTGCCGCCCTCGCTCGCAGCGTGTCATGAGCCTGCGGATCACCGACGAGTGCATCGGCTGCGGGGCGTGCGAGTACGAATGTCCCACAGGCGCGATCGCCAAGCGTGACGAGTTCTTCGGGCGCTTCGAGATTGACAAGTGGCGCTGCGACGACTGCAACGCGTGCATCGCGTGCTGTCCGGTCGACGTCATCGCCGTCGACGAGCACTCGGTCCAGTGCCTCGGGCGCGGATGCCCCGTCAAGGTCGGCACGAGGTCCGCCGCATCGGGATGGGACTGCGCCCGGGGGACGCACCGCTGTCCGACGTGCGCCAACGCCATGTGGACCCCGCCGAGCGGTGGACCCGCCCGCTGCTCGCGCTGCGACATGGCCATGACCCAGTACTGCCCGAAGTTCGGCAGGGACATGGCGCGGGCGGGCAAAGAGCCCGACAGCGTCCTCGCGAAGATCTGAGCGCATCCTGCCGCAGTCCTTGCGCTGGCCGACGCGTTCGCCCGTCGGCATCGTCGAGACGGACGACCCGTCGGCATCGTCGAGACGGATGATGTCGGGTAGTGTTGCTCCCGGTATACCCCCATGGGTACTGCGTGCCCTCCCGGGTGCCGAAAGGAGTCGCTCATGGCCACCGTCACCGCCGGCAAGCACAACCTCGAGGACCTCGTCACCGGCAACGACGTCGTCCTCGTCGACTTCTGGGCCTCGTGGTGTGGGCCGTGCCGCATGTTCGCCCCCGTCTTCGAAGAGGCGTCGGAGCAGAACCCGGACCTGGTCTTCGCCAAGGTGGACACCGAGGCCGAGCAGGAGCTGGCGGCCGCCTTCGGGATCATGTCGATCCCAACCCTGATGGTGTTCCGCCAGGGCATCGTCCTCTATGCCCAACCCGGGGCGCTGCCGGCGCCGTCGCTCGATCAGCTGATCGCCCAGGTGCGGGCGCTCGACATGGCCGAGGTTCGCCGCCAGATGGCCGAGACCCCAGCCCACCAGTCGGCGGGATCGTGAGCGTGGCCGGGGCCGCCGCGGCGAGCTCGGCCCGCCGCCGGCCGGCGGCACTCGGGTTGACGTCGGTGCTGGCCGTGTGCGCCCATCCCGACGACGAGAGCTTCGGGCTCGGTGCCGTCCTCGACGCCCTGGCCGACGACGGGGCCACGGTCGCGGTCCTCAGCTTCACCCGCGGTGAGTCGTCGACGCTGGGTGCCGGCGAGGTCGGCGATCTGGGCGCGGTGCGGGCCCTCGAGCTGCAGGCGGCTGCCGACGTGCTGGGGGTGGCCCACGTCGACCTCCTCGACCTCCCCGACGGCGGGCTCAACGACGTGGCGCTGGAGCACCTGCGCGACGAGGTGGTGCTGCGGGCTCGACGCTGGGACGTCGACGCCCTGCTCGCCTTCGACCTGGGCGGCGTCACCGGCCATCCCGACCACCACCGGGCCACCGAGGCCGCGCTGGCCGCCGCCCAGCGGCTGCAGGTGCCCGTGCTGCTGTGGGCCATCCCCGACACGGCGGCGGCCGGCTTGAACGAGGAGCT
>JAJZNB010000233.1 GCA_021848085.1 Actinomycetes bacterium | reverse complement strand
CGAGCTCGACACCTTTTGAGCTGCTCGAAGCGCCGTGCAGGTCCCGTCCGGGATACGGCGGGACGCGTTCCCCGCCGTGCCCCGGGGCTCGATCCACCGTTCGGATGACAGCGGGCCGTGGGTGTCCGGCGCCCGAGCCGCCGTGTGGGCCCCGCTCGGGGTACGGCGGGTGGTGGGCCTGGTCCGAACCCGCCGTGTGGGCCCCGCCCGGGGTACGGCGGGTGGTGGGCCCGGCCCGAACCCGCCGTGTGGGCCCGGGCCGCTCTCCCGGCCAGGGATTCGACTTTCGAGCCACCATGTGGGGTCCTGCTCCGCGGTCGTGGCGCCGGTGGTCGAGGAGCAGCGACGGCGGCGTCGGGTCCCCACGGCACGCCAGCCCGGTCGGGAAGTAGCGGGGGCGTCCGCCAGGCTTTAGCCTTCCCCCGATGGCACCGCCGGTGACACGACTGCTGGTGATGGGGGCAGGGCGCATGGGCAGCGCGCTGGTGGGGGGCATGATCGCCCAGGGGGCCGACCCGTCGGGTATCACCATGGTCGAGCCCGACGCCGATCGTCGGCGCCAGGTGGCCGGCGAGCTGGCCGGGGTGCAGGTGGTAGCCGAACCGCTTAGGGCCGAGGGGGCGGTGGTGGCGGTCAAGCCGGCGAACGGGCCAGATGCCTGCCGAGCGGTGGCGGGAACCGGGACCCCGCGCCTGCTCTCGGTGATGGCGGGCGTGACCCTGCCCATGCTGGCGCGCTGGGCGCCAGGCTTGGCGGTGCTTCGGGCCATGCCGAACACTCCTGCCCTGGTCGGCGCCGGTGTGACCGCTCTATGCGGGACAGCGGAGGTGGCCGAAGAGGACCTGGACTGGGCTGAATCGCTGCTCGACGCTGTGGGTACCACCTTGCGGCTCGCCGAGTCCGCCTTCGACGCCGTCACGGGTCTCTCCGGATCGGGCCCCGCCTATATCTTCCTGGTAGCAGAAGCCATGGTCGAGGCTGGTGTGATGGCAGGGTTGCCCCGGCCGGTCAGCGAGACCTTGACTTTCGGCACCATTGCGGGAGCCGGCAGGCTGCTGGTGCAGCCGGGTGCCGATCCCGCCTCACTGCGCGCGGATGTCACCTCGCCCGGGGGGACGACGGCGGCCGGCCTGCAGGTGCTGGAGCGAGCGGCGGTACGTGCCGCCCTGGTCGACGCAGTGGCGGCGGCGGCCGAGCGCTCCCGCCAGCTGGGCACCCTGGCCGAGTGACCGTGCCCGCCGGCTGCGTCTTCCTCCTGACCGACTACGGCTACGGCGACGAGCTGGCCGGCGTGCTGCGAGCCGCGGTGGTGTCGGCGGCACCGGCGGCACCGGTCGTGGACCTGACGCACGGGATCGCCCCTTTCGACGTAGTCGGCGGGGCACGGGCGTTGGCGCGCTGCGTCCCACACCTCGGGCCTGGGGTGGTCGTGGGGGTGGTCGATCCCGGGGTGGGCACGAGTCGCCGGGCAGTGGCAGTCGAGGTCGACGCTTCGCCCCGGTACCTGGTCGGGCCGGACAACGGCTTGCTGATGGAGGGCGCAACCACGCTCGGCGGGCCCCGACGGGCGGTTGCGCTGCGCCGGAGCGATCTGGTGACCGTCCGGACCTTCGACGGACGTGACGTCTTCGCGCCGGTCGCGGCCGCGTTGTGGGCCGGTGCCGACCTGGCCGATGTCGGGTGCGCGATCGACGTCGACGGCCTGGTCGGACTGCCTGACCCAGTGCTGCAGGTGGGCCGGGGCGAGCTGCGGGCCGAGGTGACCTGGGTGGACCGGTTCGGGAACGTGCAGCTCGCGGCCTGCCCGTCCGACGCCGAGGCAGCGGGGCTCGGCGCAGACGGCGCTGCTGTCACCGTGGTGATCGGCGGTACTCGCGAGCAGGCGATCCGGGTGGCGAGCTTCGCTGGTGCGGGCTCCGGCCTCGGGCTGCTGGTGGATGCGAACGGACGTCTCGCCTTGGTGCTCGACCGTTCCTCTGCCGCGCAGCTCCTCGACGTCCGGGTCGGCGACCTGGTGGATCTGCTTGGCAACAGCGGCTGAGCAGCCGGTGGGGATCTCGGAGCGGCCGGCGAGATGCCGGTCTGACCGGGGGCGTGGTCGCGAGCACGAGGGCACGAGGGGAGTGGTGGCGCGGCTGAAGCGGTCGGCGTGAGCGATGGCGACCTGGCCCGCTGACCGCGCGCATCACGTCGTCGAGGCGATCGGGGCGATCGGGGCGGGGTGAGCTGCTGTGCCGAGCCGTTCTGTCCAGGTGCTGGCGCCGCCGTCCGACCTGGCTCACCCGGCTCACCTGGTGCGACCCAGCGGTCGCTCGGTACGATCCGGTTCTCATGCCCCTCAACCGACGCATCCCCGAGGCAACCGTAGCCCGCCTGCCTATCTACCAGCGGCTTCTGTTGGAGCTGGTCGGTTCGGGGACCGGCACTGTCTCCTCGGAGCAGCTGGCGGCCATGGCCGGGGTGAACGCGTCCAAGGTGCGCAAGGATCTGTCGTTCCTGGGATCCTTCGGGACCCGCGGATCGGGCTACGAGGCGGACTTCCTGCTCAGTCAGATCGACCGGGAGCTGGGCCTCGACCACGACTGGCCGGTGGCCATCGTCGGCATCGGGAACCTCGGTCGGGCACTGGCGAACGCCCCGGGGTTCACGTCGCGGGGGTTCCGGGTGTCGGCGCTGTTCGACGTGGCGCCCGAACTGGTCGGGAGCCGGGTGCGCGGCATCGCCATCCGTCATCTCGACGACTTCGAGGAAGAGGTGGCCTCGGATCCACCGGCCATCGGAGTGATCGCCACGCCGGCAGCCGACGCGCAGAGCGTGGCCGAGCGGATGGTCCAGGCTGAAATCCGAGCCATCTTGAACTTTGCGTCACGTGTCTTGGCCGTGCCGCCCGGAGTCTTGTTGCGCGACGTCGACCTGTCGATCGAGCTACAGGTCATCAGCTTCCACCTGTCCCACCGGCATGAAGCCGGGGCACCGCCGGCGGGCAGCCAGCTGGCCATGGGCCCGGTACTGGGCTCGCTCGGTCTGGCCCACATCGAGCGCTGAGCTCGCTGGTGTGGGCCCGCTCGCTCTGGCCCCCATCCGAGCGCTGGGAGCGGCGCTCCGGCGCGCCGGGCCCACCAGGTAGCGTGCTCGGCCCACCAGGTAGCGTGCTCGGCCCACCAGGTAGCGTGCTCGGCCCACCAGGTCGCGCAGCCCGCCTGGCGCTGCGGGCTCCGGCCCGGCATCCTGGTAGAGGCCGGCCCGCCCCGACAGCGTCGGGGCACCGGGTTCGGTCGGCACCGCAGTGGTCGCCGTCACCCTGATCCGAACGAGGAGCCAGATAGGCATTGTCCATGGTCGTCGTGGGCGTGGAGCCAGAATGGGCACCACTCGACCTGCTCGAACGCATCGCCGTTCCCGACGAGCAGCTCGGCAAGGTGCTGGCCGCGCTCGGCGAGCGGGCGAACATCACCGAGACAGTGGTGCTCTCCACCTGCCTGCGTACCGAGGTCTACGCTGTGGTGGACCGCTTCCACGACGCCGTGGCCGACTTGCAGGAGCTCTTCGCCGAGCGGGCCGGTCTGACGGTCGAAGCGGTAGCCGAGCACCTCACCGTGCAGTTCGACTCCCAGGTGGCCGACCATCTCTTCGAGGTGGCGGCCGGGCTGCGCTCGGCGGTCCTGGGCGAGACCGAGGTGTTGGGACAGGTGCGTCGGGCTGCTCAAAGGGCGGCCGCCGAGCGGGTAGCCGGGCCTGTGCTCCAAGAGCTGTTCCGCCGGGCGGTGCAGGCAGGGCGCCGGGTCCGCTCGGCCACCGCCATTGCCCGGGGGTCACTGTCCCTGGCCCATGTGGCCAGCGAGCTGGTGTCCGAGCATCTGGACGGGACGGCCGCCGGGCAACGAGTGGTGGTGGTCGGCGCGGGCGAGATGGGCGCCGCCGTAGCCGCCGCGCTGGGCCGGGCCGGAGCGGAAGTGGTGGTAGCGAACCGTACCCATGGGCGGGCCCGGGCCGCGGCCGCGGCCGTCGGCGGCCGTGGGGTGGGGATCGACCAGCTCGCGGTGGAATTGGCCGCAGCTGATGCCGTGGTGACCTGCAGCGGGGCGAGCGTGCCGGTGATCGGTCCCGAGATGGTCGAGCCTCTGGTGGCTCGTCGCCAGAAGGAGGGTCGTCGTCACCTCGTCCTCGTCGACCTGGGCATGCCCCGGAACATCGACCCGGTGCTGCGAGGCGTGGCAGGTGTCGTGCTTCTCGACCTCGGCGAGCTGCGAGCCCGGGCCGACCAGGCCATGGCCAGCCGTCGGGCCGAAGTCGGCGCCGCCCAGGCCATCGTCCGAGCCGAGGTGGAGAAGTACCGGGCCGACCAGCGGGCCCGTGGTGCGGCACCGGCCGTGGCCGCCTTGCGCGAGCGGATGGAGTCGCTGCGAGCGGAGGCTGTCGAGCGCCAGCGCCACCGCTACGGGGAGCTGACCGAGCAGCAGTGGGCGGCGGTCGACGCCGTGAGCGAAGACGTGATGGCTCGCCTGCTGCACCAGCCCACCGTGGCCCTGAAGGAAGCGGCGGGCACGGCGCGCGGCGAGCGCCTGGTCGAGGCCGTGCGGGCGTTGTTCGATCTGTAGCTGCCCGGTGATCTCGTCGACCAAGCCGGCGCGCCAGATGGTGCTGGCTACGCGTGGTTCGCCGCTGGCTCGTTGGCAGGCTGAGCGCGTCTCTGCCCTGCTGGGCTCGGTACCGGGAGCACCGGCTGTGGTGCTGCGCGCCGTCGTCACAACCGGTGACCGGCGCCGTGACGTCACGCTGGGCGAGCTGGGGGGCCATGGTGTGTTCGCCAAGGAGGTCCAGCAAGCGGTCCTCTCCGGCGAGGCTGATCTGGCGGTGCACTCCGCGAAGGATCTGCCGTCTGACACCCCGGAAGGGCTCGTCATCGCCAGCGTGCCGGAGCGGGCCGATCCCCGCGACGTGCTGGTGGGCGCCCGCCTCAGCGGGTTGCCTCCTGGAGCCTTGGTCGCCACCGGCTCGCCGCGGCGCCGGGCCCAGCTGGCCTGGCTCCGCCCCGATCTGCGGTTCACCGAGGTCCGGGGGAACATCGCCACTCGGCTCGGCGCGCTCGGGACGGTCGATGCCGTAGTGGTGGCCAAAGCGGCGATCGACCGGTTGGGGCTAGCCGGTCAGGTGAGCGAGATCCTTTCGCCGTCGGTGATGCTGCCCCAGGTCGGCCAGGGTGCGCTGGCCGTGGAGTGCCGGGTCGACGACGAGTGGACGGCAGCGTGGCTGCGGCGGATCGACGACGCCGACGTCCACCGGGCTGTCGACGCCGAGCGGTCCTTCCTGGCAGCAGTGGGCGGCGGATGTCGGGCTCCGCTGGGGGCATGGGCCACTGTCGAGGACCAGGCGCCGGTCGAAGGTGAGCCCCGAGCCGAACGTCGGCAGCTGCGATTACAGGTGATGGTAGCCAGCGGCGACGGACATGTCGTGCTGCGCCAGGAGGTGGCAGGCGACGACCCCCGGGTCCTGGGGCAGGCAGCCCGCGCCGCGCTGTGGCAGCGCTGCGGGGCGGCCACCATCGAGCTGGTGGACGTCTCTGTGGGTCCGGCGGGCGCGGAACCGGCAGGGCGCGAACCGGCAGGGCGCCAACCGCGAGGGCACGCACCGGGCGGGCACGCACCGGGCGGGCACGAACCGGGCGGAGAGTGACCCGGTGGGCGTAGACCGGGCGGGCGTAGACCGGGTGGGCGTGGACCGGGTGGGCGTGGACCGGGTGGGCGTGGACCGGGTGGGCGTGGACCGGGCTGCGCGCCAGCCGCAGACGGGCACCTCCGGGCCGACGGGCCTGGAGGGCTGCCAGTGACGGTCTACCTGGTCGGGGCCGGGCCCGGGGATCCGGGGCTCGTCACCGTGCGCGGTGCGGAGCTGCTTCGCCAGGCCGACGTCGTGGTGCACGACCGCCTGGTGGCGCCGTCGCTGCTGGCCCAGGCACGACCCGACGCGCTCGTCATCGACGTCGGTAAGCAGCCCGGCCGCTCGCACCGCCAGGACCGCATAAACGACCTCCTGGTCGAGCACGGTCGGGCTGGCAGCACCGTCGTCCGGTTGAAGGGAGGAGATCCGTTCGTGTTCGGCCGGGGCGGGGAGGAGGCCGATGCCCTCCGGCGGGCCGGCGTGCCCGTCGAGGTGGTCCCCGGCGTCACCGCCGCCTTCGCGGCACCGGCGGCGGCGGGGGTGCCGGTCACCCACCGGGGGTTGTCCACCTCGGTGACGGTGGTGACGGGGCACGTCGGTGACCCGAGCGCGCCCGGGGGGGTCGATTGGTCGGCACTGGCTGCGGCGGGTGGCACCTTGGTGGTGCTCATGGGCATGGAGAACCGGGCCGCCATCGCTGCGAGCTTGACGAAAGCAGGACGCGACCCGGCGACGCCGGTGGCCGTGGTCCACTGGGGCACGACGCCGCGCCAGCGAACGGTGCGGACCACCTTGGGGGAGCTGGGCGCAGTGGAGCTGGACCCTCCGGCCGCGCTGGTGATCGGGCCGGTCGCCGGGTTGGCGCTGGGCTCCATCGAGCAGCGTCCGCTGCACGGCGCAACCGTGCTCCTCACCCGGCCATCGGACCGCAGCGTCGCCCTGGCCGGCGCGTTGGCCGCCGCCGGGGCGGCGGTGGTCGAGCTGCCGCTGGTCCAGGTGGCGCCGCCGGCAGACGGCGGTGTGGCCTTGCGCGAGGCGCTGGCCGGCGTGCGCCGGTACGCATGGACGGTGTTCACCTCCGCCACCGCGGTGGACCGGGTCATGGCTGAGCTGCGTGACGGGCGGGACCTGGCCGGTGTCGCCCTCGCGGCGGTCGGCCCGGCCACCGCGGCGGCGCTGGCCAGCCGTGGCCTCGTCGCCGATCTCCAAGCGGCCGAAGCGTCGGGTGCGGGTCTGGCTGCCACCATGCCGCTACCGGCGCCTGGTGCCGAGGGCCGGGTCCTGTTCCCCCGGGCGGCTGCAGCCGGAGCTGACCTCGTCGACGGCCTGCTGGCCAAGGGGTGGGCGGTCGACGACGTGGAGGCCTACCGCACCCTCGCGGTCCCCGACGACGCCCTCGACCCGGTGGCGCTGGCGGAGGCTCCCGGTGCCGACGTGGTCCTCCTGGCATCGCCGTCGGCTGCCCGGCGCTACGCCGAGCTGGCTGCCGCTGGCGGCTGGGAGGCAGCGGTGGCCTGTATCGGCTCGACCACGGCGGCTGCAGCCGCGGATGCCGGGCTGGTGGTGGGCGGGGTGGCTTCACGGCCCACCACCGCCGATCAGGTGGTTGCCGTCACCGAGTGTTGGGCTGCCTGCGGTACCCACGGTACCCGCGGCGCGCCGTAGGCTCCATGTCTGTGGAGCCATCGAGCGCCGTGCCATCGCCGAGCCCCGCGGGGCCCTCGGGCACCGCGCCCGCGGCCGGCGGGCGAGGCCCGTCGGACAGCGCTCTGGCGCCGGCTGTCGGAGGGGCGTCAGCCGCCTCCGGAACGGCGGGCATCGTCGCGTCACGGCGCTCGGCATCGCCCGCGGTCGACGAGGCGCCGCCGCCGGCGCCGCTTGCGAGCGCGGATGCCCCGGGAAGTGCCCCGAGCGCGGAAGCCCCGCCCGGCGTCCCGAGCGCGGAAGCCCCGCCCGGCGTCCCGAGCGCGGAAGCCCCGCCCGGCGTCCCGAGCGCGGAAGCCCCGCCC
>JAJZNB010000214.1 GCA_021848085.1 Actinomycetes bacterium | reverse complement strand
GCCTACGAGGGCCGGGTCGATCGGGCCTACGAGGGCCGGGTCGATCGGGCCTACGAGGGCCGGGTCGATCGGGCCGACGAGGGCCGGGTCGATCGGGCCGACGACTGAACCCGCTCAGCCCAAGCCTGAAACGCCGACAGCCCGGCCGATGCCGAAGGTGACCGCCGCGGCCACACCCGACAGCACCAGCTGGCGCAGGGCCGAGCGGACCAGGGGACGCTCGGTGAACAGCGACAGGGCGGCTCCGACCGCCAGCGAGCACACCGCTCCCACCGCCACCGACGCGACCAGGGCGCCGTTGCCCCGGCTCACCAGCCACGGGATCAACGGCAGCAGCGCCCCGACGGCGAACATCACGAACGACGACACCGCCGCCACCAGCGGGGATCCCAGCGACTCGGGATCGAAGCCCAGCTCCTCGCGGGCATGGGTCTGAAGCGCCAGCTCCGGGGTCCGCATCATCTCCTCGGCCAGCTGGTCGGCCAGCTCGGGGGCCACTCCCCGGCTGGTGTAGAGGGCGGCCAGCTCCCGCCGCTCGCCTTCGGGCGCCTGGTGCAGAGACAGGCGCTCGCGGGCCAGCTCCCGCTCGAACAGCTCGGTCTGGGCCCGCATCGACACGTACTCGCCGGTAGCCATGGAGAACGCCCCGGCCACCAGCCCGGCCAGCCCGGCCAGCCGCACCACGTGGGCCCCGGGATGGGCTCCAGCCATGCCCAGGATGAGCGACACGTTGGTGACCAGCCCGTCGCTGATGCCGAACACGGCGGCCCGGGCCCCGCCCGAGCTGACCTGACGGTGGTGGTGTTCGTGGGGGTGCAGCTCGGCACCGGCGCCCGATCCGTCCGTGGCTGGCATCGGCCGCAGCCTACTGTCGGGTGCTCCCGGCGGCCGCGACGGCCCAGCCGGCAGCGAGCCTGGCATCATGGCGGGATGGAGACCGGCCGGTGGACGGACCCGTCGCAGCCCCAGACGCTGCAGATCGCCGTCATCTTGTCCTACATCAACGCCGTGCTGGCCCTGCTGGTGCTGCTGCAGGCCGACGTCATCGGGGTGGTGGGCCTGGCCCAGGGGCTGGCCGCCTACGCCATCGCCAACGGGCGCCGCTGGGGGTACCGCGTCGGAGTGGGTCTGGCCGTGCTGGTGGCGCTGCTGGCCGTGCTGTCGACCGTGTCGCTGCTGGGCCTGGCCGGCGCCGGCGGTCTCAACCTGAGCGTCATCTTGCAGCTGGCGTTCGCCATCGCCCTGGTGGCGCTCCTGCTGCACCCCCAGAGCCGCTCCTACCAGCGGCTCTGGTTCCACTGAGCGGCGCCCGCCGGTCAACCGTCCCGCCGGTCGTCGCCCCGCCGGTCACGACATTGCCGATCCTCGCCACGACGGTGCGCGGCCGCCTATGGTCGGGCCATGAGCACGACCGTCAACGGCATCGAGGAGCTCACCTCGCTGGTGGGCAGCCACCTGGGCTGGTCCGACTACCACGAGATCGACCAGCAGCGCGTCAACCTGTTCGCTGACGCCACCGGCGACCACCAATGGATCCACGTCGACCCCGAGCGCGCCGCCAGCGGACCCTTCGGCGGCGCCGTCGCCCACGGCTACCTGACCCTGTCGTTGGCCCCGGTGCTGCTCCGGGAGGTGCTGACGGTCAAGGGCATCACCTTCGGCGTCAACTACGGCTGCAACAAGGTGCGCTTCCCCCGGCCGGTGCCGGTCGGCTCGAGGCTGCGCCTCGGCGCCTCGGTGGGCTCGGTGGAGGCCTTCGACGGAGGAGCCCAGGTCACCTTGGACCTGACCCTCGAGACCGAAGGAGCCGACAAGCCGTCGTGCGTGGCCCAGGTGGTCTACCGCTACTACCACTGACCGCCCGGCGCTGGTCACCCCCCGTCACCCGGGGCGGCGTTCGACCGTCGACTCCAATGATCCGAGCATCTGCTCATAGGATGGTGGGGTGGGCGACGCCGGTGAGGTGCGGGTCGAGGAGCTGGCCGAGCGGGCCGGTGTCAGCGTGGACACGGTGCGCTACTACCAGGCCAAGGGGCTGCTGGCTCCACCCCGGCGCCAGGGCCGCCTCGCCTGGTACGGGCCCGCCCATCTGCAGCGCATCGCCCGGATCCGGGAGCTGCAGGGCAAAGGGCTGACCTTGGCGGCCGTCGCCCGGGTGCTGGCCGGCGAGCTCGACGCGGCTGACGAGGAGCTGGTGGGAGCGGTGACCGGCGAGCTGCACCCCGCCCGGCTCCTGTCGCTGCAGCAGATGGCCGAGCGCACCGGCATCCCCGAACCGCTGCTGCAGGCCGTGGTGGGCGAGGGGCTGCTGGTGCCCCGGCGGGTGGGCGACGAGGAGGGCTTCACCGAGGACGACGTGGCCGCCGCCGCCGCCGGGCTGGCCCTGCTGCAGTGGGGCATCCCCCTGTCGGAGCTGCTCGACCTGGGTCGCCGCCACCACCGGGCGGTCGAGGACCTGGCCCGCCGGGCCGTGGAGCTGTTCGACACGCACGTCCGTCAGCCTCAGCGCCGCCTCCCCCTGCCCGGGGCTGGCCGGCCCGGTGCCGGCGGCGAGGCGGACGACGCCGGCGGGCCCGGTGCCCAGGGCACGACGCAAAGCGGCGGCGGGGCTGACACCGAACGGCTGGTGGCCGCCTTCCACAGCCTGCTGCCAGCGGCCACCACCTTGGTGACACACCACTTCACCCGAGTGCTGCTGCAGACCGCCCTCGACCACATCGAGCGCATCGGCACCAGCGACGAGCGGGCCGCCGTCAGGGCCGAGGCGAGCCGGTGAGCGCCGACCGGCCTCCCGCCGATCGGCCTCCCGCCGATCTGCCCACCGGCAGCGAGAAGCGGGCCATGGTCCGCGCCATGTTCGACACCATCGCCCCCCGCTACGACCTGGTCAACCGGCTGATGACCTTCGGCCTCGACGTGGTGTGGCGTCGACGCACCGTCAGCGGGCTGGGGCTGGCGCCCGGGGCGCGGGTGCTCGACGTGGCCTGCGGCACCGGCGATCTGTGCCGGCTGCTGACCGCTCGCCAGCTGCGGCCCATCGGGGTCGACCTGTCCGCCGGCATGCTGGCTGCGGCCCGCCAGGCGGCGCCGCTGGCCCAGGCCGACGGCGCCGCTCTGCCCCTGGCCGACGCCTCGGTCGACGGCGTCACCTGCGGCTTCGCCCTGCGCAACTTCGCCGATCTGCCCGCCGTGCTCGGCGAGCTGGGAAGGGTGGTGCGCCCCGGCGGCCGCATCGCCCTGCTCGACGTGTCGGAGCCCACCAACCGGCTGTTGCGGGCCGGCCACGCCTTGTGGTTCCGTCACGGGGCGCCGGCCATCGGCCGCCTGCTGTCGGATCCTGGCGCCTATCGCTACCTGCCCCGGTCGGTGGCCTACCTGCCGCCGCCCCCGCAGCTGCAGGCGCTCATCCGCCACGCCGGCTTCTCGTCGGTGAACCGCCGGGTGCTCGGCGGCGGCGCCGTGCAGCTGTTGACCGCCACCCGCGCCGGGCTGCCGCCGACCGAGGACCGGCGGCGGTGACGGCCTCCGGCGGCTACCGAAGCCTGACCATCCGGCTGCCTTCTGACGCGGCACCCGACCCGCTGACCTTCGCCACCGCCACCGCCTTCGGGCCAGGTGCACCGGGGCCCGGCGCCGCACGCGATCTGGCCACCGGCGCCGGCCGGTTCCACCTGGTGTCGACTCCGTCGGTGACCATCGCCGGCCGAGGGGCGGCGGCGACCCTTCCCGCCGGGCTGGGCTCGTGCCGCCGCTCGGCACCGGCCATCTGGCTGGACGGCGTGGAGTCCGCCGGCGGGGCCGACTGCCCGGTCAGCGCACCGCTGGCGGTCGGTGCCCTGCCGTTCGCCGGCGCGGCCGAAGCGGAGCTGACGGTGCCGTGGCGCACCCTGGTCCTGACCGACGGTGGAGCCTGGCTCACGGCGGTGGCCGGGCCCGACAGCCCCCTGCCCCGGCCCGACGAGCTGGCCGCCGAGATCGGCGGCGCCGAACCGGCCTCCTCCCCCACCGCGCCGTGCCGGCCGGGGCGCCCGGCGCTGCAGCCGGTGACACCCGAGGCCCAGTACCTCGACAGCGTGCGGCAGGCGCTCGACGCCATCGCCGCCGGCACCGTCACCAAGGTGGTGCTGGCCCGCGCCGTGCAGGCCCGCTTCGCCCATCCGGTCCCGGTCGCCGCCGTGGTCCGGCGGCTGCGGCAGCTGCAGCCGACCTGCACCGTCTTCGCCGCCGGGGACGTCACCACGGCCTTCGTCGGAGCCAGCCCCGAGCTGCTGGTGGAGCGGCACGGCGAGCTGGTGGTGTCACATCCGCTGGCCGGGACCACCGCCTTGGTCGGCGACGCCGCCGTCGACGACGTCGCCACCCGGGCGCTGCTGGCTTCGGCCAAGGACGCCGCCGAGCACCGCTGGGTGGTGGACCAGATCGCCTCGGTGCTGTTGGCGGCGGGCGTGGACCTGCAGGTCCCGCCGGGCCCGTCGGTGCTGGCCCTGCACGGCGTGGCCCACCTCGGCACCCGGCTCCAGGGCCGGCTCCACGCCCCCCGCGACGCCCTGGCCTTGGCGCTGGCCCTGCATCCCACCCCGGCGGTGGCCGGCACCCCGACGGCGGCGGCCTTGCGGCTGCTGGGCCGGCTCGAACGGTTCGACCGCGGTCCCTACGCCGGGCCGGTGGGCTGGGTGGAAGCAGGCGGCGACGGCGCCTTCGTGGTGGGGATCCGCTCGGCGGTGCTGCGCGGCGGCGAAGCCACCGTCTTCGGCGGGGCCGGCATCGTGGCCGGCTCCGATCCCGAGGCCGAGCTGCACGAGACGTCGGTCAAGCTGCGCACCGTCCTCGACGCGCTGGGCGGCGACCCCGGCTGAGGCGCTGTGGTCACCGGCTGCGCCGGTCGGGTCACTTCGCCGGGGCTTCGGGCCCGGCGGGCCCACGCCGTGGTCCGGGCCACCGCCGGTGCGGGTCGGCCGGCAGGAGCTGGGCAGGTCACGTCCACACCAGCCAGACCCGGCCGGCCTCCTCCACCGCCGGGTAGCACCGCAGCCCCTGGTCGGCCGGCCCCCGGATCCGCTCGCCGGTGGCGACCAGGAACTGGCTGCCGTGGCCGGGGCAGGTCAGCACCCCGCCCTGGAGCGCTCCCTGCGACAGGCAGGCGCCGGCGTGCGGGCAGCGGTCCTCGACGGCCACCAGCCCGCGCCCGGCGCGGTACACGGCCAGCGGGCCGACCGGAGTGGTGCCGACGGCCCCGATGAGGCCCAGCCGGCCGGCCACCTCGGCCGCGTCCAGCAGCGGGAACCGCCGCCGGCGGGCGTCAGGGCCGAGGTCGTGGAGCAGGCGGCGCAGCGCCCGCACCAGCGCGCCGCGGTTGACCACCAGGTCGGCTCCGGCCCGCTCCGCCTCCTCCCAGCGACCCCGGTCGGGCACGGCCAGGTAGGCGGCCACCACGGTGTCGACGGAGCGGGCCCGCCAGGCCCGCACCGCCTGGAGGCCGCCGGCCAGGCCGAGGTCGACGACCACCACCGGCGCCTCCCCGCCGGGGTCGCCCGCCGCCTCGACGACGGCCAGACCGCGCTCGGCGGCCAGCGCCTGCAGCTGGCGCCGAAGGTGGGGGTCGGCACCGACGAAGACCAGCGCGTCGGACAGGCCGGTGGTGTCCACGGCGGGCCTCTCCACCGCGCCGGCACCGGCCGCCGGTGCCGTGGCGCCAGCCGTGGCGCCAGCAGTGGCGCCAGCAGTGGCGCCAGCCGTGGCGCCAGCGGAAGGCGGCGTGGCGTCAGATGAAGAGGGTGATGTCGGCGTCGGCGGCAATGTCGATGAAGGAGGCGGCGCCCATGGAGGGCTCGAGCCCGTCGATGAAGTCGTCCTTGCTGAGCCCGTAGAGGTCCATCGTCATCTGGCAGGGATACAGGTGCACCCCGAGGTCGAGCGCCATCGACAGCAGGTCGCTCGGGCTGGCCACCTTGTAGTCGTCGGCGAGCTTCTTGATCATCTTGGTGCCGGCGCCGCCGAAGTGCAGCTTGCCCAGCTTCAGGTGGTCGGTGCCGCCCCGGTCGAGCAGCGACTCGGCCTTCTGCATCAGGTTGGTGCCGGTGAGGCGGGTCTCGTTCTTCTGCAGGACCCGCAGCCCCCAGAAGGTGAAGAAGATGCTGACCTCGAGGCCCGACGCGGCTGCCGTGGTGGCCAGGATCAACGTCGGCCACACCCGGTCGAGGTCCGAGCTCCAGCACACCATGGCCATCGTCTTGTGATGTGCGGGTCCGTCTCCGTGTGTCATGTCCCCCTCCAACGACCGCAGCCGGCCCGGCCGGTCTGCGCTCAACAGCTCATGGGTTGCGGCGACACCCGGCCGGGTGCCGCCCGCCGCTCGGGCCGGGCCACGGCGGCCGGGCCCGAGCCGCTGTCGGTGACGCTCCTCCTCTCCCCGGGTGGCCCGGCGGTCGCGCCGGTCACTCGGCGCAGCGAAAGCAGCGGATCTGCTGCTCGTCGATGACCTGGCGGTAGTGCTGGTAGGCGGCGGCGCCGTCGCGCAGCGTCGCCAGCTCCTCGGCGGGGCCGGCCAGGTCCAGGCGCACCAGCCAGCCGGCGCCGTAGGGGTCGCGGTTGGCGATGGCGATGTCGGCGGCGAATCCCTCGGCGTTGCAGGCCGCCACCGTGCCCGACAGCGGCGACAGCACCGGGCCCACCCACTTGGAGCTCTCGACGATGCACAGCGGCCGGCCCCGCCGCACGAGACGGCCCGGTGCCTTCCAGGTGACCTCGACCAGCCGCCCGCAGCGGGTCTGGGCCACGTCGGTCATGCCGATCTCGGCCTGGCCGTCGCCCAGCCGCACCCACACGTCGTGCTGCAGGTCGTAGAGCAGGTCGTCGGGGAAGGCGCAGCCGGCCCAGGTGACGGTGCCCACCGCTCAGCTCTCCTCGCAGGAGATGCCCTCCGCCTCGAGGAACGCCCGGTAGCGCTCCACCCCCTCGGGGCCGGTCACCAGGTCGGCGGAGTCGGCGGCCCAGTCGGCGCAGCGGACCCTGGCCACCCAGCCCGCCCCGTAGGGGTCCTCGTTGATGGCGGCGGGGTGGGCCACCAAGGCGGCGTTGACCTCCACCACCTCGCCGTTGACCGGCGAGGGCACCGGACCCACCCACTTGCCGCTCTCGACCGTGGCCAGGCTGCGGCCCTTCTTGACCGTCTTGCCCGGCTCCTTGAGCGACACCGAGATGATGGTCTTGGCCATCCCCTGGGCGACGTCGCTCAACCCGACCTCGACCAGATCGCCGTCGAGGCGGGCCCACACGTGCTTGTCGACCAGGTAGTAGAGGTCCTCGCGGAGGTCGCATCCTCGGACGTTCGGCACTGGCGCCTTCCTCAGCTGGCTGTCGGGCCGGCGGGCGGCTGGTGCTCACCCACCAGGTGGTTCAACAACATGTCGAAGGCCACCAGCCGGATCTCGCGGCGGTACTCGTCGACGAAGCCGGCGTCGTGACCGGGTTTGATGGTCTGCTCGTAGCCGGCGTCGCACACCGGGCAGGCCACGGCGTACACCTGACGGGTGCCGCCGGCGCGCTGCTCGAAGCGCACCTGGTCGGGATGGCGGTCGGCCAGGTGGGCGTGCAGCGGCCGCAGCCCACCGTCGAAGTCGCACCACGGGCAGCGCACCGTCACCCCCCGCCGGCCGGGACGCGCCCGGCGCCGTCGGTCCCCGCCGGCTCGGAGGTGCCAGCCGGCTCGGAGGTGCCAGCCGGCTCGGAGGTGCCAGTCCCGACCCCGGCCGGCACCGGCTCGGTGAGGGCCAGCTCCACCAGCTGCACCAGGTCGCACACCAGCAGGTCGCCGTCGTGGCCGGTGGTCTTGGCCGCGTCGGAGTACATGGCGAAGTCCTTGGGGCAGGCCACCACGAAGCGCTCCACCCCCAAGGCGGCGGCCTCGGTGATGCGGTTCTCGCTGGGACGCTCGGTCAGGTGCGAGTCGTCCATCCAGATCCGGCCGCCGCCGGCGCCGCAGCAGAAGGTGTTGTCGCGGTTGCGGGGCATCTCGACCAGCTCGCAGCCCAAGGCGGCCAGGACCCGCCGCGGCGCCTCGGTGACCTTGTTGTAGCGGGCCAGATAGCACGGGTCGTGGTAGGTGACCCGCAGGCCGAGGGGTCGCACCGGCAGGCGGCCGGCTTTGAGCAGGTCGGCCAGCACCTGGCTGTAGTGGCGGACGGTGGCCTTGAGGCCCAAGGTGGGGTACTCGTTGCGCAGCGTGTTGAAGCTGTGGGGGTCGGTGGTGAAGATCTCGGTGAACTCGGCCCGGCCCAAGGCGGCGATGTTGTGCTCGGCCAGCAGCTCGAACAGCCCCTCTTCCCCCACCCGTCGGACGTCGTTGCCGGCGTTGCGCTCGTCGTCGTAGAGCAGGCCGAAGTCGACCCCGGCCCGGTGCAGCACCCGGGCCAGGGTCTGCGACAGGGTCTGCATCCGCTCGTCGTAGGAGGCGTGGTCGCCGACGAACCACAGCAGCTGCACCGGCTCCTTGCGGGCGTCTTTGACCGGGAAGTCGAGGGCCTTGGTCCACCGGGCCCGCATGCGGGCCGACTTCCCGAACGAATTGCCCTGCTGGGCCAGGTTCTGCAGCGCGCTCTGCAGGGTCGGCTCCATGCGGCCCTGGTCCACCAGGCGTCGGCGCAGCTGCACGATGGTGGGGACGTGCTCCACCCCCACCGGGCAGACCTCGACGCAGGCCATGCAGGTGGTGCAGGCCCACAAGGTGCGCTCGGCGATGACGTCGCCGGCCGGTTCGGCCGGTGGATCGGCCAGCGGCCCGGTGCCGTCGGTGCGGATCTCGCCGTCGAGCAGCGCCGGAAGCTGCTTTTGCCGGTCGACCCACTGGCGCAGGTCGAGGATCAGGTCGCGCGGCGACAAGGCGGCTCCGGCGGTGCGGGCCGGGCAGACCTGATGGCAGCGGCCGCACCGGGTGCAGGCGTCGAAGTCGAGCAGCTCCTTCCAGGTGAAGTCGGCCAGGCTGGCGTAGCCGACGTGGTCGCCGCTGACCGGCGGCAGGCGGCGGGTGGGGGCGGGGTCGGCGGCCACCAGGTTGGCCGGCGACGACAGCATGTGCCTGGCCTTGGTGAAGGGGATCGAGGCCACGAAGCCCAGGGCCAAAGCGGCGTGCAGCCACCACACGTAGCCGTGCAGCGTCCGGGCCGCGCCGGCGCCGAGCCCCAGGCCCGACAGCGCCTTGGCCACCAGCCAGCCCATCCAGGTGAAGCGTTCGAAGCCGGGGAACCCGGCGCCGACGATGCGCACCCCTTGGACGACGAACCCGGTGACCACCAGGGCCAGCAGCAGGCTGAGGAACAGGTGGTCCCCGGCGACGAGCGCAGCTCGCGAGTAGTCGCGACGGTCGCGGTCGACGCGGGTGTAGGCCAGCTGCGGCTCGGCCCGCCGCAACCGCCGGACGGTGAGCACCACCGTGCCGATGAGCAGAGCCACCCCGGCGGTGTTGAACACGGCGTTGAACGTCTCGTAGAAGACGCCGGTCAGGAACGACCGCTGGTGGCCCAGCACCACGCCGGTGATCAGGTGGCCGTAGACGTCGTAGTCGACGCCGACGATGGTGGTGGCCAGCAGCAGCCCCAGAAAGCCCCACAGCACCAGCAGGTGGGCGAGGCCCACCACCGGCTTGCGTCGCCTGACGGTGCGGTTGGTGAGGACGGTGCCCAGCGACCGGACCGTGCCGGGGCGGGCGGTCACCCCGGGGATGCCGGCGCCCGAGCGCCGCAGCCACGGTCGAGGCGAGGGGCGCCCGGCACGGTACTTGGCCACCCGCCGTCCCCAGCCGACGGCGAAGACGGCGATGGCCGCCACGGCCAGCAGATAGAACACGGCGATCTGGGCCGGTCCCATCCCGCCGAAGATGTGGCGGGTGACCACCACGGCCGTCACCGTCGCCTCCCTGGTTGCGCCCCGACCACCGCCGTTCAGCCCAGCCGGTCGACCAGCTCGGGTACCAGGTCGAACAGGTCGACGGTGGTGCCGTAGTGGGCCACGTCGAAGATCGGGGCGCGCCGGTCGGTGTTGCAGGCGATGATCAGCTCGGCGCCGCGCATGCCTTCGAGGTGCTCGGGTGCGCCGGAGATGCCGAACGACAGGTAGGCCTTGGGCTTCACCTTCTTGCCCGACTTGCCAACCTGGTGCGGCTTGGGGAGCCAGCCCTGGTCGATGATGGGCCGCGAGGCGGACAGCGGCACGCCGAGCGTGTCGGCCAGCTCCTGGACCACCTCGAGGTTGTCCTGGCTGCCGATGCCGCGGCCCACCGACACCAGCAGGTCGGCGGCGGTGATGTCGAGACCCGAGGCGTCGGGCAGGCGAAGCTGCCCGAAGGTGCTGCGCAGGTCGTCGAGGCCGGTGACGGCCAGCGGCGTCAGCGTCGGCCGTCCCTCGGCGCGCCCGGCGTCGGCGGGGAACGAGCCGCCGATCACGGTGCACACCGCCCGCGGCCCGTCGAGCGCCACCTCGGCCATCAGCTTGCCGGCGTAGATCTGGGC
This sequence comes from Actinomycetes bacterium, assembly GCA_021848085.1. Lineage (GTDB taxonomy): Bacteria > Actinomycetota > Acidimicrobiia > Acidimicrobiales > UBA8190 > JAJZNB01. Next base: position 28,072 of record JAJZNB010000214.1, on the reverse strand, counting down.
GGTGGCCACCACCGTGTCGCCCTCGGCCTCGAGGGCGACGACGTAGGAGGCCAGCGGCGCCTGCCAGGCGACGGCCACGGCGGCACCGAGATCCATGCCGGCGGTGGAGGTGCCCAGCAGCAGCAGACGGGGCTGCACCTCGCCCAGCAGCTGGGTCAGGGCCCGCTCGTAGGCCTCGGGCAGGTAGCCGCCCAAGGCGGGGTGCTCGGCCAGGTGGACCACGTCGGCCGCGCCGAGCTGGTCGGCCAGCTCCGGTGCGCCCAGCAACGCCACCCGGACCTGCCCGCCGAAGGCGTCGGCCATCCGGCGAGCCTGGCCGATCAGCTCGAAGGTGAGGTCCGACAGGACCCCGTCGGTGTGCTCGGCGAGCACCAGCACGTCGTCAGCCATCGATCCTCCTATCGCTTGACCAGGCCCCGGGCCCGGAGCAGCTCCACGATGCGCTCGGCGACGGCGCCGGCGTCGCCTTCGAGCATCTCGGCGTGGGCCGACGTCTCAGGGGGGTAGAGCCGTCGGATGGTCATCCCCTCGGGCCACGGCGCGGCGCCGCCAGCGGCGGCGGCGGGGGTCTCGACGATGCCGCCGGCCTGCATGGCCTGGCGGATCCGGCTGATCGGCGCGTAGCGCGGCGCCTGGCGAGCGGTCTGCATGCCGATGACGGCTGGCAGGCGGATGTCGGACTCGGCTACGGCGCCGCCGCCGAGCTCCTGGGAGACGCTGAGCATCCCGTCTTTGACCTCCATGGCCACCACCACGGCGGCGTGCGGCAGCTGCAGCCGGGCGGCCAGCAGCCCGGCCAGCTGCCCGTCGAGGTCGTCGGCGGCCTGCACCCCGGTGACGATCAGGTCGAAGGGCTGATCGGCCAGCCAGCCGGCCAGGATGTCGGCGCGGGCATGGGTGGACAGCCAGCCCTGGGGGATGCCGGTCAGCTTCACCACGGCGTCGGCGCCGCGAGCCACGGCCGTGTACAGCGTCTGGTCGATGTCGGGCTCGTCGAGGCCGACGACCACCACCTCGGCACCGACGGTCTCCTTCACCAGCAGCGCCTCTTCGAGGGCCTGCTCGTCCCACTCGTTGGCGACGAAGCTGAGGAGCTCACGGTCGACGTCGGTGCCGTCGTCGTCGAGCTCGAGCTCCTCGACGAGATCGGGCAGCTGCTTCACCACGACGATGATGCGCACGGGGATCACCACGCCTTCTCGAGGATCTGGTGGAGCGCCAGCTCGCCGCGGACCTGGCGCAGGTCGGAGTCGGTCGGTTGGAACGGGAAGTCGCGAAACGGTTCGCTGGGTCGGTACGAGCCGTAGGGGCGGGTGCAGCCCGGCTCGCCGTGCTCGCCGGGGCAGCCGTTGGTCAGAAACGGGATGCCGCTGCCGACGGCGGTGTCGACCAGGCCCGGCGCGGCACGCAGATGGGTCAGGTTGCCGGCGCCGTCGAAGTCGAGCTGGCCGGGGTCGAGCCCCTCGCTCTCGATGAGGTGCTTCACCAGCTGGATCCGCCGCCAGCGCCGCAGCGGCGCCTTGGGCTGCTGACCCAGGCGCGAGTCGGGTTCGGGGTTGAAGCAGAACAGGTAGGAGAACACCTGCTGGTCACGCAGGCGGGTGAACAGGTCGACCAGGTCGGCGTCGCTCTCGCCCAGACCGACCAGCACGTGGCAGTTGACCTTCCACGCCCCGAACACGTCGCGGGCGTCGGCCACCACGGCCCAGTACCGGTCCCAGCTGAGCCCGGCGCCGCCGGCGGGGACGTCGCGGCGATGGGTGCGGAACAGCTGTTCGGTGGCGGCGTCGAGGCCGACGCCGATCATGTCGGCGCCCAGGGCGTGCAGCTGCTCGATCCGCCGCCGGTTGAGGGTCGGGGGGGCGACCAGGATCGACAGCGGGGTGTCGACCCGGGCCCGGATGCGCCCGGTGATGTCGCAGGTGTCGCGGTAGGCGAAGGGGTGGGTGACCATCGAGATGCACAGCCGGGTCAGGGTGTCGGCGTGGGCGGCCATGCGCTCCACCAGGTCGTCGGTGCGCACCAGGGGCCACTCGACTCGGATGAAGGACTTGTCGCGGTAGGCGCCGGGGCGGGTGCGGGCCAGGCCGCAGTACGAGCAGTCCGACCGGCAGCCGTCGTCGTAGGCCAGCAGCAGGTTGATCCCGCCGAAGGGGAACGGCCGGCTGAAGCGCCCGGAGCGCAAGCGGAGGGCGATGGCGCTGGCCCCGGAGATCCGCACCCAGTCGGGGCTGGCCGGGCGCTCGCCGTGCACCGGCAGCCGCCGGCCGGTGGTGGTGGTGGTGGGAGTGGTCATGACGGGGTGAGGACCTCCGGGAAGTAGCACGACCCGTGCCGCTGGGGGGCGGCGGTGGCGGTTCGTCGGGTGCCGGCGGACAGCACGGCCTCGGCCACCGCATCGGGCGGCCCGAGCTCGGGGTGGCCGGCCAGGCAGGCGGCCACAGCCGGCTCGACCACGGCCCGCTCCAGGCGCTTCCAGCGCAGCGCCTCCTCGAGGGCCACCAGCGGGCCGGGCACGGTGGTGAAGTCACCGGTGAACAGCAGGCTCTTGATGGTGTCGCCGCTCAGTGCCAGGTACAGGCGGACCAGCCCCACCGGCAGGCGCAGCTCGGCGTCGGTGGTGGCCTCGGGGCGGGGGCTGTGCTCGTGCCACCAGGTTGGGTTGGCGTAGCGCTCGGTCACCAAGGCGGCGGCGCGCCGCTGCTCGTCGGCGGTGGGCCGGTCGAGGGCCAGCTCCACCCCCAGAGCCTCGGCGAACCCGGCGGCGACGACGCCGGCCAGGCGCTGACCGTCCCAGCGCTGGCCGGTCTGACCGGTGACGGTGGTGATGCGCTCTTCCACCGACGCCACGGCGTGCCCGCCGAGCTTGGCGGCGGGGATGCGCAGCACCTGCAGCATGAACGCCACGTCGAGGTCGGCGAGCACCGAGGCGTGCAGCAGCAGGCCGCCGGAGCCGTCGAGGGCCAGGCCGAGCCCGGCGATCTTGCGGCCGTCGACCTCGAGGTCGTTCTTGCCCCGGAAGCCGGCGGTGACGCCGAGGCGGGCCAGCCCGGCGATCAGCCCGCCGGCGAAGCCTTCCAGCAGCTGCCGGGGCCGCTGGGCGGCGGGAGCGGCGGTGGCCAGGGCCACCCCCAGCTGGCCGGCACCCATGACGATGGCGCCGCCGCCGGTGGGGCGGCGGTTGACGGGCGTGGCGGTGCGCCGACAGGCGTCGAGGTCGACCTCGGCCTCCAGATGCTGGTACCGGCCGACCAGGGCGCAGTGGCTGCGGTAGGTGTAGAGCCGCAGGGTGGGGGGTCGCCGCTCGCTGTGGCGGCCGTAGCCGGCGGCGAGCGCCTCGTCGAGGGCCAGGCCTTCGGCGGCGCCGACCCCCTGGTGGCGAAGCAGCCGCCAGGGGCTCACGGCGCCGCCTCCACCGGCACCGGCCCCCCGACCCGCACCTCGGCGAGCCCGGCGCCTTCGGCGCCGGCCCACGACATGGAGCAGCACCACTCGAACAGCTTGGGCTGCAGGCCGCGGCGGCGGGCGTAGTCGATGATGCCCTCGGCGGGATAGGCGATGCCGTTGAGGCCGAGGTCGACGGCGGCGGTGTCGAGCTCCACCTTGGCCGCCCCCATGGGCCGGGCACAGCCCAGGTTGACGCGGGTGGTGGGCATGGCCAGCCGGGTGTGCTCGAAGAAGCCGACCACCTCGTCGACAGCCGGCGGCGCCAGGTGGGCCATGGGGGTGTCGACCAGCGGCACCAGCACCACCAGGATGAGCGTCGACACCCGATGGCGGGCCACCATCTCGAGGGCGTGGTGCTCACCGAGGAAGCGCCCGTAGTGCAGGCCCAGCACCAGGTGCGGGATGATCCGCAGGCCCCGCCCGGCCAGCAGGGCCAGGGAGCGCTCGAAGTCGGCCACGGTGAGGTCGAGGTGGTAGACGTCGCGGATGGTGGCATCGGCGCCGATGATGTCGAGCATCACGGCGTCGACCTCGGCGTCGGCCAGCGCTTCGGCCAGCGCCGGGGTCACCACCCCGGAGTGGACGACCACCCGCATGCCCAGCTCGTGACGGATGCGCGGCACGTGGCGCAGATGTCCGGCCAGCGGCACCCCGCCGGTGCGGGTGGAGCCTCCCGACACCAGCAGGCCCTGGCTGCCGCCGGCCTTCAGGCGGCGGGCCAGGTCGAACAGGTCCTGCCCGGCGCGCACCGAGATCATGCCGTCGAGGACCTTGGCCTGGCAGTGGTCGCACTGCAGGGCGCAGGCCGAGCCGGTGACCGACACCGGCAGGAAGCGGGTCGGGTGCCGGGGTCGCCACTCGCTGGTCTGCCAGCGCTTGAGCCCGGGGGCGTAGAACTCGATCTCGTCGGGGAACTGGGCCTGGCGCAGGGCGAAGGCGTGGCTGACGGTGGTCACTCGGCCAGCACCCCCTGCTGCCGGTAGTGGTGGACGGCCCGGGTGAACCAGGTCTCCACCGCCTGGGCACCGCGCACCAAGGCGGCGGCGTCGTTGGGGTCGGCCGGGGTGAGCACGGCCAGCCAGGCGTCGTAGGGGTCGGCGTGGACCAGCGACGGCTGGCCCAGCACCGCCGGGTTCACCGCGGCCAAGATGCCCGCCCGGGGGGCCAGCAGCGGGCCGACGAACTTCTCCGCCTCGAGCGAGCCGAAGACGGCGCCGCGCCGCAGCGCCGTGCCGACCTCGGCGAACGACACGGCGGCCAGGGTGCCGTTGGACTCGACGGCCAGAGGGTCGAGCCCGACCCGGACCGAGGCGCCGACCTCCTCCACCCACAGGTGGGTGTCGGGGTCGTAGGCGAGATCCAGGCGGATCTGGAAACCGGCGACGGTGCTGATCATGCAGCCTCCTGTTGGATCTGGCGGAGCGCGCCGGCCACGGCCGGCCCGGCCGGCCCCCAGCGGCGGGCGGCGTCGGCGGCGGCGGCCACCGTGAGCCCTTCGGCGGCCGCGGCGGCCCGCGCCGGGTCGACGCCGTCGGCCTGCACCACCAGCCGTTGGACCCGCCCGTGCACCACCGAAGCAGCCACCTTGCCGGCGGGCTCGAGCACCGAGCACCGCCACACCCCGGCCCGCACCTTCACCTTCCACACCGGCGCTGTGCCCGCCGGCGCTGTGCCCGTAGGCGCTGTGCCCACCGGCGCTGTGCCCACCGGCGCTGTGCCCGCCGGCCCGGCCAGACGCGGCCGGCCGCGGGTCCACGCCGGGTCGCGCAGGCGCCGGTCGAGGCCGACCAGCTGGGCGGCTTCCAGCGCGCTGAGCGCGCCGGGGCGGGGGGCGAGGCCGAGCGCGGCGCCGTAGGCCCGGCAGGCGGCGTCGGCGAAGGCGGCGGCGTCGACATCGGGGCCCGACCCGTCGAAGGCGACGTAGCGCCGCATGAGGCGCAGGGTCTCGCCGGCCTCATCGGCGTCGGGGGCGCGCAGCACCGAGGCGGCGGCGGTGTGGTCGAAGCGCTCGATCAGGTTGCCGACCACCACCACGCTCGAGCCGATCTGGGCGGCGCCGTGGCCGCACACCTTGCGGTCGCCGACCACCACCTCGAGGTCGTGGTCGAGGTGGGCGTCGAGCCCGGCGGCGCGGAAGGCCGCCACCGCCGGGGTGAGCAGCTGGCGCAGGGCCCGCTGGCGGTCGGCGGGCACCGCCGCGGCCGGCAGCGTCAGCTGGAAGCACAGCTGGTCGTGATCGAGGTAGACGGGGCCGCCGCCGACCATGCGCCGGTACACGGGCCAGCCGGCGTGGCCGCAGCGGTCGGTGTCGAGCTCGTCGAGGCTGCGGTGGAAGCCGATCGACACGTAGGGGCTGCGGGTCCGCACGAAGGACAAGGTGGGCGGGGCGCCGGCCCCCACCCCGTAGGCCACGGCGTGCCACAGGGTCTGGGAGCGCAGCGGGCTCACCGTCCCGAAGTCCACGACGCGCAGGGCGGGCCGCTCAGGCATCGGCGCCGGCACCCCCGCCCATGGCCTGGTCGAGCAGCTCCACGATGTCGAGGACCTGCAGGTGGTCGTGGCCGGTGGACTTGGCCGCGTCCTCGAAGCGCGACACCTCGTAGGGGCAGCACACGGCCAGGATGTCGGCGCCGGTGTCGGCGGCTTCGCGCACCCGCCGTTCCGACAGGCGCTCGTCGGTGTGCTCGGCGGTGAAGCCGTCGAGCCACATGCCGCCACCGCCACCGCCGCAGCAGTAGCCGTTCTGCTTGCAGCGGCCCATCTCGACCAGCGTGACGCCGGGGATGGCCTCGAGCAGCCGGCGCGGCGCGTCGTACTCGCCGTTGTGCCGGCCGAGGTAGCACGGGTCGTGGAAGGTGACGGTGGCGTCGATGCTGGTGCGCCAGGTGAGGCGCTCCACCAGCGGGGCCAGCAGCTGGGTGGTGTGCACCACGTCGTAGTGGTGTCCGTGCTTGGGGTACTCGCGGCGCAAGGCGTTTCCGATCTGGGGGTCGGGGGTGACGATCCGGCGGAAGTCGTACTTGGCCAAGGTGGCCGCCACGTCGTCCATCAGCGCCTCGAACAGGCCCCGCTCGCCGGCCAGGCGCTGGCTGTCGCCGACCGTCTTCTCCTCGGGGCCCAAGATGGCGAAGTCGACGTCCAAGGCGGTCAGGATCCGGGCGAAGGCCTGGGCCGCCTGCTGGCCGCGGGGGTGGTAGCTCCAGTAGTCCTCCACGTAGAACAGCACGTCGACGGGACCGGGGTCGCTGGCCAGCACCCGGACCGGCACGCCGGCCTGCTTGGTCCAGGCGTGGCGGCGCCGCGGGTTCTCGCCCAGGCAGTTGCCCTGGCGGAAGGTCTTCTCGAACACGTCCTGCAGCTCGGCCGGGACGTGGCCCTGGCCGATGGCTGCCTCGCGGCCGGCCGGCGCCACCTGCACCATGTCGACCTGCTTGGGGCACACCCGCAGGCAGTTGCCGCAGGTGGTGCACAGCCACAGGTCCGGGTCGGCGAGCAGGTCGACGCCGGTCTGCACCTTGCGGTGCAGCTTGCGCGGCCCGTACTCGCCGACCAGGTCGACGGGGCAGACCGGCACGCACTTGCCGCAGCCGTAGCACCATTCGAGCGACTCGCCGCCGGGCAAGGCGGCCAGGGCGGCGAAGCCCTGGCTGCTGTAGTCGTGGAGCACCCGCGACTCGAACATGCGGTTCCACATGCCGGGCAGCTCCCACTGGCGCCCCGAGATCTGCGAGGTGACGGTGGCGCTCTCGTGCTCGCGAACCGCAGGCGGCTGCTTGCGCCCTCCTACCGGCACGGCGGCTCCTCCCGGTGGTAGATCCCGAGCAGCCGGCGGGCCAGCGCGGGCAGCTCGGGGACGATGCGATTGAACTCCTGGGTCATCCGCATCCGCAGCACCGTGTACATGTAGATGCCGTAGACACAGGCCAGGAAGGCGTCGACGGCGAAGGGGCCGTCGCCGACGAAGCCGACGGCGCGGGCGGTGCCCTGCACCACGGCCAGGGCCCGACCCACCCGACGGTAGGCCTCCACCCGGGTGGGCGCGGCCAGCTCCACCTCGTCCTCCACCACCAGCCGCAGAGCGCCGGTGTCGGTGCGGGGGTTCCACATCCAGCGGGCCCACAGCCAGTGGTGCTGGGGGTCGGCCAGGTGCAGCAGCTCCCAGGGGAGGTCGACGGCGACCTCGGGGAAGCCGCCCAGCAGCCGGTCGAAGCGGTCGAGGCGCTCGGCCAGGTCGTCGTGGCCCCACACCAGGTCGGCCACGGCGTGGCCCAGGGGCCGGGCCCCGACCTGGGCCACGATGGCGGCGGCCTGGCGGCGGGCGGGGAAGCAGCGTCGCAGCAGCCAGTGCAGCTGCTCGGCGTCGGGGGTGCCGGCACCGGGGTCGAGCACCCCCTGGACCTGGCGAGCCTTGGCCAGAAGCTGGCTGGCCATGGTGTCGAGGTCGCCGCGGTCGACGCGGGCCAGGATCTCGGCCATGAGCTCGCGGGTCGCCGCGGTGTCGATCACCGCACCCGGCGTCGCCGACAGGGCCATCGACGTCCTCAGCCTGCCGCCGGTACCGAACGGATGACCGACACGGCGCGGGCGGCGGCGGCGGCCCCGGTCGAGGCGCAGTCCTCGAGGTCGGCGGGGCCGAGGGCGGCGCCGGCGGCGAAGATGCCGGGTCGGCTGGTCGACACGGTGTCGAGCGGCGGGTGGGCGGCGGCGATGAAGCCGTAGCTGTTCTGCTCCACGCCGAGCACACCGGCCATGGCCCGGGTCCCCGGGGAAGGCTCCATCCCCACCGACAGCACCACCATGTCCATGAGGATCTCCATGGGGCGGCCCATGGTGGTGTCCTCCCCGCGCACCAGCAGCTGGTCGCCCTTGGGCAGCACCTCGCTGATGATCCCCTTCACGTACTGGACGTGGTGACGCTCCTGGGCCGGCCAGTAGATCTGGCTCTCCCAGTAGCCGTACATGCGCATGTCGATGTAGAAGATGAACACCTCGCACTCGGGCAGCAGCAGGCGCACCTCGATCGCCTCCTTGGAGGCGACGCCGCAGCACACCTTGGAGCAGTACTCGTTGCCGATCTGGCGGTCGCGGCTGCCGACGCACTGCACGAAGCACAGCCGCCGCGGCGCCTGGCCGTTGGACGGCTTGGCGATCGACCCGGCTTTGATCATGGCTTCGAGGTCCTGCAGGGCGATCACGTCGGGGAACTCGTAGTAGCCGTACATCTGGGTCTCGCGACCGGGGTCGAAGTGCTGAAAGCCGGTGGCCAGCACCACGGCACCGCAGCTGACGGTGCGCGAGGTGGCGCCCATCTCGACCTGCAGCTCGAAGTGACCCACGTCGCCGGTGCACGCCGTGACCTGCGCCCCGAGGAGGATGTCGGTGTGGGGAGAGGCCTCCAGGCGCTGCACCAGCCGCCCGAGGACCGTCTCGGCCGATTCGAGGTGGGGGGTGAGCGAGGCATAGCTCTCGGCGATGGGCGTGCCGCCGAGGGCGTCGCCCTGCTCGATCAGCACCACGGGCGCTCCCAGGTCCGAGGCGGCCTGGGCGGCGGCCAGGCCGGCCGGCCCGCCGCCGATGACCGCGACGGTCTCGTGTGGCATCGGTCTTGCCTCCTCAGGCGTCCACGTCGGCCCAGGTCAGGTAGGGCTGGCTGCCGGCCTGGAGCTTGGCGATGTCGGCTTCGAACTCGGCCCAGGCCGCACGCCAGTCGATGCCCATCTTCTCGAGCAGCGGCCGGTAGTTGGCCGAGTGCCAGTGCAGCTGGCACACCTTGAACGGATGGGCTCCCATGGCCAAGGCGGCGAACTGGGCTTCTGACATCACCGGCACCCCCACGTTGTGGCCGTGGGCCTGGGCGGCGAACTGGCTCTTGTCCAAGGTGGTGACACATCCGGTGTCGTGGGTGAGGACGACGTCGGGGTCGGCCTCCTCCTTCATCACCTCGATCTTGCGCATGGTGGCGAAGGACCGGGTGAAGTCGCGCTGCACCAGGATGTGGCGGAAGCCGAACCCGCAGCAGTCGAACCAGGTGGAGTAGGTGCGGACCTCGGCGCCGAGAGCCTCGGCGACGCCGGTGACCACCGCCGTGCGCTGGCCGCCGTAGACGTCGGCGTCGAAGATGGCGTCGCCCTCCACCAGCTTGTAGTAGTGGCAGGCGGGGTGGACGGTGACGGCGATGGAAGAGAGGTCACGCACCTGGCGGGCGGCGATCTCGTGTCGCAGGGCGTGGATCCACTCCGAGTAGTGGACGATCTCCTCGGGCATCACCATGGGCTTGCCCAGCTTGGCCAGCACCCGGCGGACCTCGGCTCGCAGCTCGGGGTGGCGCAGCAGCTCGGCGCGGACCTCTTTGTAGTGGCCGTAGGAGGTGCCGCAGTGGATGAGCGGGTAGAAGCCGGTCTCGTAGGCCGCGGCGAAGTTGCGCAGCGCCACCGCCGCCTGGGCGGCGGGGTTGGAGGTGGCGCTGGCGTAGTAGTTCCACGCCGTGCACGACGTCTGGTCGCGGGGGTCCTCGTAGTCGTAGCCGAGCTTGCGCATCAGCCAGAAGATGGAGGTCGAGTAGCCCGGGATGTGGCCGCACTGGCCGCACGACTTGTGGTGCCACAGGTGGCTGCGGGGGATCTTCTTGGTGTTGCCGTACTTGGTGGTGACGGCCAGGTGGTCGTCGGGCACTCGGTGCACGACCCACTCGCCGGCGGCCTCGAGCTCGAACAGCCGGGCGTGGAAGTCCTCCGAGCGCCGGTCGACCTGGCGCTCGAAGCGCTGCTTCTTGGTCAGGATCACGTTGACGGGGGCGCTGGTCATATCTCGATCCCCTCTTCCTCGAGCCGCTCTTCCATGACCTCTTCGAGGATCATGTGCAGTCCCTCGTCGACGTCCTTGATCATGTCCAGGGCCCCCGTCTCGAGCCAGATCAGGTACAGCTCCACCAGGGTGCGCTCCGCCACCGCCCAGCCGGTGGTGGTGGTGTGGTGGGTCTCAGGAGGCAGGGCCCGGCGCCACAGGTCGAGGTGCTCGGACACCGATTGGACCTCGGGTCCCCAGTCGGGGAAGGCGTCGGGCTGCAGCATGTCGGGGGAGACCTGGGTGCCGGTGGACATGATCTTGTAGATGATGCGCGAGTAGCCCTCGAGGGCCTCCTTGGCCGAAGCCAACCCGGCGTTGATGGCCACCTCGCGCATGATGGTGACGATGCCGCCGGGGTTGTTGCCACGGGGGCAGCGCAGGCACGAGAAGCACTGGGAGCACTCCCAGATGTCCTCTTGGAACTGCTGGTAGATCAGCTCCACGTCCCGGCGGGCGGCGGCCTGGGCGATGCGCCGGGGGCTGAAGTCGTAGAAGCGGGCCGAGGGGCACACCGCCACGCAGATGCCGCACTCGTAGCAGCCGTAGAGGTAGTCGGGGTAGCGCGGGTCGGCCTGGACCAGGTCGAACAGGCGCTGCTTCTCCTCGAGCGGGATGTCGCCGTAACCGGCCACCCGGTCCCGCTTGTGGTGGGGGGCGGTGGTCGACGCCACGTCAGAAGGAGACGACGGCCGAGGCGGTCATGGCCAGGTCGTTGAAGGCGGCCCCGCCGATCATCTCGACCTCGTCGATGAGGTCGTCGCGGCGCAGGTCGTTGAGGTCGAGCGACGGCTGACAGACCCACAGACGCACACCGAGATCGGTCGCCTGCTTGATGAAGTACGACAACGGCTGGCCGACGTCGCCCTTGGGCCCGACCTTGTCGACCACGTCCTTCTGCAGGAGCTGCGGGCCGTACATGGTGAAGTAGATGCCGGTCTCGACCTCCATGGCGGCGGCCGAGGCGGCCAGGAAGAACGGTGTGGCGCAGCGGCCCAGGTCGCTGCAGCCGTGGGTCTGGACGTAGAGGACCGAGCCCTCCCCCTCACCGGTCCACAACGACACGGCTCAGCCCACCCGGCGCAACAGGACGTGGAAGACCCCGTCCTGCTGCGTGATCGACACCAACTCGTTTCCGGTGCGCGAGGCCCAGGCCGTCATGTCCGGCTCCACCCCAGGGTCGGTGGCCAACAGCTCGAGCACCTGACCGTCGGTCAGCTGCTTCATCGCCTGCGCGGTCTTGATGACCGGAAGCGGGCACTGCAGGCCCGTGCAGTCCAGAATCGTGGACGCGCCAGTGTCCGGCATGTCCCCCCCAATATCTGGCCATATGCGAACTGACGCATATAGCGTTCGACTCCGAATTTCTAACATCCAGGGTCGGAGCGGTCAAGGGATCGTTGCCGGGAGGCGGGGCGTGGGCCATGCGTTGTTGTCGCTGTCCTGAGCGCTCGGCGTGGCGCCCCGGCGGCGGCGGCCGACGAGGCGTGGTGTATGTTGCCGGTGATGTGGGGCTTCGGGCGTGCAACGGATCGGCGGTGGCCGGCGTAGCGGCGGCGGGCTCGCCCGGTCGGCGCCGGGCGGTCGGCGAGGACGCCGCGGCCGGAGCCGACGACGTCCGGCTGCGCCTGCAGCTCGAAGAGCTGGTCCACACCATGTGCAAGGCCCTCAACGACCCCAAGCGCCTGATGCTCCTGTACGCCTTGCGTGACGGGGCCCACACCGTGGGCGAGCTGTGCGAGCTGGTCGGCGCCCCCCAGTCGAACACCTCCCAGCACCTGGCCGTGCTGCGCCAGCGGGGCCTGGTGGCCACCGAGCGCCAGGGCAACAAGGTGCTGTACTCGCTGCGCTACCAGCGGATCCTCGACGCGGTGGACATCCTCCGCCAGATCATGGCCGACGAGGGGAACCGCCAGCTGCAGCTCCGCTCGCTGCCGGCGGGCTGACCACCCGGCGGCCCCCGCCGGTCAGCGCCGCGCCCGGCGTTCCACCCGCCGTACGGCGGCGGCCAGCTCCCGGGGACGGTCGCGGGGCAGGAAGTGGCCGGTGCGGGCCACCACCACCAGCTCCGAGCCGGCGATGGCGCCGGCCAGGGCCACCGCCTGCTCTGGCGGCACCACCACGTCCCAGCTGCCGGTGACCACCACCGTCGGGACGTCGACGGCGGCCAGAGCCGCCTCCACCAGAGGCAGCTGGCGCACCAGCACCCGCTGCTCGTAGACGAAGCTGCGTCGCACCCGGCGGGCCCGGGCTCCGGCCAGGGCGTGGTAGCGCTCGTCGGGCAGGCTGGTGGTGAGCCAGGCCAAGGCGGTGGTGTCGTGCCCCGCCACCTGCCGGCGCAGGCGAGGCAGCACCCGGCCCAAGGCGTAGAGGCCGGCGGCGCTGAGCACCTCGCCCATCACGGGCAGGGCCAGCACCCGGTCGGCGCCGGTCAGGCTGGCGGGGCCGCCGATGGAGGCGGCCAGCACCAGGCCCCGAACCAGGGTGGGGTGGCGGGCGGCCAGCAGCACGGCGATGCCGCCGCCGTAGCTGTGGCCGACCACCACCGCCGGGCCGGCCTGCGTGGCCCGCACCAGCTCGGCCAGGGCGTCGGCGTTGGCTTCGAGGTCGGCTGCCGGCGCCGGATGGTTGCCGTAGCCCGGCCGGTCGGGGGCCAGCAGCCGGTGGTCGGGGGCCAACAGCTCGGCCACGGCGTCGAAGTCGCGGCCCACCCCGGGCTGGCCGTGGACGAACAGCACCAGCGGCGCCCCGCCCGGGGGCTCAGCGGCGTCGGGTGGCGGAACGGGCATCGGGACCTTGGGGCACGACCGGTTCAGCACCGCCGCCCCCGGCGCCATTCCCACCGCCGCCCCCGGCGCCATTCCCACCGCCGCCCCCGGCGCCATTCCCACCGCCGCCCCCGGCGCCATTCCCACCGCCGCCCCCGGCGCCATTCCCACCGCCATTCCCACCGCCGGTGCCGGCGCCATTCCCGGCGCCTGGGCCGCCGGGCCGGCCGGGGTCGTAGCCCACCGCCTCGGGACCCGACAGCGGCAGCTCCACGGTGAAGGTGGCGCCCGCCCCGGGCATCGACTCCACCGAGGCGCTGCCGCCGTGTGCCTGGGCCAAGGCCGCCACGATGGCCAGGCCCAGGCCGCTGCCCTCTCCCACCGGGGCCCGCCGGCCGCGGTAGAAGCGGTCGAAGACCCGGGCAGCCTGCTCGGGCTCGAGCCCCGGGCCGTCGTCACGCACCTGCAGCACGGCGCGCTCGCCGGCGACGCCCACCGACACGTCCACCCGGGTGCCCTCGGGGGTGTGCAGGGCGGCGTTGTGCAGCAGGTTGTCGACGACCTGGCGCAGCCGGTCGGCGTCGCCCAGCACCACCACGGGGGCCTCGCTTCGCAGCTGCAGCTGGTGGTGGCGGTGGACGGCGCGGGCCGCGTCGACCGCCTCTTCGGCCACCCGAGCCAGGTCCACGGGCCGGTGCTGCAGGGCCCGGCCGCGGTCGAGGCGGGCCAGCAGCAGCAGGTCGTCGACCAGCAGGCCCATGCGGGCGGCCTCGTGCTCGATGCGCTGGGCGGCCCGCCGACGCTGGTCCTCGTCGGGCAGCGCTCCCTTGCGCAGCAGCTCGGCGTAGCCGCGGATGGAGGTGAGCGGGGTGCGCAGCTCGTGGGAGGCGTCGGCCACGAAGCGCCGGAGCCGGGCCTCAGAGGCGGTGCGCTGGCTGAAGGCCGCTTCGATCTGGGCCAGCATGCCGTTGAGAGCCAGGCCCAGGCGACCCACCTCGGAGCCGGGATGCGACGGCTGCACCCGCCGGCCCAGGTCCCCGGCGGCGATGGCGCCGGCGGTGACGGTGATGTCCTGCAGCGGACGCAGGCCCAACCGCACCACCACCAGCCCGAGCAGCACCACCCCCACCAGCACAGCCAGTGACACCAGCAGCTCGACGTGGACCACCGAGGCCAGGGTCTGCATGGTGGGCTGCAGCGGCACCGCCGTCACCAGCGTGCCGCCGGGCACGGCGATGGCCTGGGCCCGGTAGCGGATGCCGCGGGCGGTCGAGGCGGTGTCGAACGACGACAGCGACGGGACGAACGGGCCCCGCCGGGCGCCCAGGGGGTGGGCTGCCGGCTGGGCCTGCACGGGCAGGTGGGCGGGCAGCACCGGCGCCGGGTCCGGAGGGCACGAGCCCGACGGGTCGACATACACCAGGCGGTTGCCGGCCAGCACCTCCACGTAGGCGTTGGGGCTGGTCAAGGCGGCGAGACGATCACCCAGCGGGCCGCGTCCGGGCGTGCGGCGGCCGGACGGCTCCGATCCGCTGCCGGCGCTGGCCCCGGAGGTGCCGGCCGTCGAGCTGCTCGGGGCCGGGCCCGCGGCCGGCGTGGTGCTCGGGCTCCCCGTGCTGGCCGGCGCGCGGCCGATGGTGCTGGTGGGCGACAGGGGCGCCAGCGGGTCGACCAGGCAGCCGCCCGGCGCGCTGCCCTGCAGCCCGGCCAGCCAGGCCCGCTGGCGCCCCGGCGCCGCCAGGCCCGGATCGCGGCGCAGGTCGCGGAGATAGGTGCTGCGCAGGTAGCTGTAGTCCTTGCTCTGGGTGGCACCGATCTCGGCGTCGAGCTTGCCGAGGAGGAACGAGCGCAGCGACGAGTAGGTGACCAGGTCGGTGGTGACCACCGCCGCCACCAGCAGCACCAGGGTGCCCGCCACCAGGCGGACCCGGAGCGACCCCGGCCGGCGCTTGGCCGACACCACGGTCAGCCCTCCCGGGGGAGGCGCAGCGTGTAGCCCACGCCGCGCACCGTGTGGATGAGCGGCGGATCGTAGCAGTCGACCTTCTTGCGGAGGTAGCTGATGTAGGTCTCGACGATGTTGGGGTCGCCGTCGAACTCGAAGGTCCAGACGTGGTCGAGGATGTCGGCCTTCGACAGGACCCGGCGGACGTTGAGCAGCAGGTAGCGCAGCAGGTTGAACTCGGTGGCGGTCAGCTCCACCAGCTCGCCCTGGCGCCACACCTCGTGGGTGTCGTCGTCCATGACCAGATCGGCGAACGCCAGGCGCTCGGTGTGGTCGTCGGGCAGGCCCGAGCGCCGCAGCACGGCCCGGACCCGAGCCACCAGCTCGTCGAGGCTGAACGGCTTGGTGACGTAGTCGTCACCGCCGACCGTCAACCCTACCACCTTGTCCTCGGTGGCATCGCGGGCGGTGAGGAACAGCACCGGGGTGGTGACCCCGTCGGCCCGCAGGCGCCGGCACACGTCGGTGCCGTCGGCGTCGGGCAGCATCACGTCGAGCAGCACCAGATCGTACGAGTCGCGCTGCACGGCGGCGGTGGCCTCGGTTGCCGTCGAAGCCACCTCGACGGCGAACCCCTCGAAGCGCAGGGCGGCGCCCAGCAGGTCGGTGATGTACGGCTCGTCGTCCACGACGAGGATCCGGGGCTGGGGCGTCACGGCACCCATGATCCCAGAAACTCCCCTCGACCCGGCGCCGGTTCGGTCAAGGCCCGGCGGCAGGCCCCCCACCCGCCCCGACCGGTTCGCCAGGTTCGGCGGCCACCGTTCGCAGGGCGGCGACGGCCCGGCGCAGGCCCCACAGGGTCACCAGCGCCAGGGCCTCCACCACGATGTGCATCGACATCTTGGAGGTGCCGGCGGTGCGGTCGACGAAGCGGATCGGCACCTCGGTGACGGTGCCGCCGTGGAGCAGCACCTGGTGGACCATCTCGATCTGGAAGCCGTAGCCGTCGGCGTGGACGGCGTCGAGGTCGATGCGCCGCAGGATGTCGGCCCGGTAGGCCCGGAACCCCGAGGTGGAGTCGGTGACGGGGAGGCCGAGCAGGGCGGCGGCGTAGACGTTGCCGCCCCGCGACAGCAGCCGCCGGTGCCACGGCCAGTTGGGGATCTCGCCGCCGGGGACGTAGCGCGAGCCCACCGACAGGTCGACGCCGCCGGCCAGCGGCGCCACCAGCGCCGGCAGCGCCTCGGGTTCGTGCGACAGGTCGGCGTCCATCTCCACCAGCACGTCCCATCCCCGCTGCAGGCCCCAGGCGAAGCCGGCCCGGTAGGCGCTGCCCAGCCCGGCCTTGCGGGGACGGCGCAGCACCTCGATGCCGCCCAGCTCCTCGCCGAGCTTCTCGGCCAGGTCGGCGGTGCCGTCGGGGCTGCTGTCGTCGACGACCAGCACCCCCCCGCCGGGGAGGGCGGCGCGGATGCGCCGCAGTGCCCGCTCGATGTTGGCGGACTCGTTGTAGGTGGGCAGCACGATGAGCGGTCGCATCGGCCTGAGCTTACGGGAGTTGGTCGCGGCGCCCCGGCGCGCCCGGGCCGACGGCGGTGGTGTCGAACGGCAGGTAGGCGTCGGGGTCCGGATCGGGCGTCGACGGCGACGGTGTGGTCGTCTGCCACACCTCACGCATCACCACCTGTAGCGAGGCGGCCACCGGGACGGCCAACAGGGTGCCGACAAACCCGCCGAACACCCCGCCCACCAGGGCGCCGATGTTGGCTCCGACCAAGATGGCGACCAGCACCAGCAGCGGGTTGATCCGTACCGTGCGGCTCATGACCAGCGGGTTGAGGGCGTGGTTCTCGATCTGGGTGTAGAGGATGAAGACCACGGCGGTGACGATGCCGGCGGTCAGCGAGTGGGTGAGGGCGAACAGGACGGTGGGGATGCCGGCCAGCGCACCGCCGATCATGGGCAGGAAGTCGACCAGGGCCACCCACAGCGCCCACAGGATGGCGTAGGGCACCCCGAAGACCACCAGGGTCACCAGCACCACCACGCCGGCGATGAGCGAGGTGATGAAGTTGCCCAGCATGTAGCCGGTCACCGAGCGCGACACCTCGCCGGCCACCCGGCTGACCCGGCGGGCCCGGGCCGGGCTCATCAGGGCCAGCACACCCCGGCGCATGGTGGGGCCTTCGAGCAGCAGCAGCACCAGCAGCATGAAGATGGCGAACATGGCCACCAGCAGGTTGAGGGCGCCCTTGCCCAGCGTCAGCGCCGGCTTCGACAGGCTCTTGGCGAAGGTGCTCAGCTTCGGCGCGTTCTGCTGGACCCAGTTCTGGACGTGGTAGCGCTGCACCAGATGGCCGATCCACCCCTGACCATGCTCGGCCTGGCGGACGTAGTCGGGCAGGTTGGCGGCCAGGTGGGTCAGGCCGTTGACCAACGGGTAGCCGAAGGCGGCGGCCAGCCCGGCGAAGACCACCACGGCGAAGCTCACCGTCACCGCTACCGCCTGCCCCCGGCGGCGCAGCAGCCGGCGCTGCAACAGCACCACCATGGGGTTGAGCAGCAGAGCGACGAAGCCCGACACCACCAGCAGCAGCAGCACCTCGCGCAGGGTGTAGAGCAGCCGGCCGAGCAGGTAGACGGCGACCACCACCCCGACGGTGGTCAAGATGGCCCGCAGCGGCACCTGTCGGGCCTCGGCCGCCTCCCACAGGCGGGCACGTCGCGTCTCGGGTGCCGGCACCTCGGGCTGCTGCACGCGGCCAGCATTGCATCTCCCGCGCCACGTGGCGCGCGACCATGACGGCATGCGACTGCGAGCCCACGGCGGCCGCCACCGCCGGCGGCTGCGGCGCGAGATCCGCTGGGGCATCTCCATCTTCGCCGTGGTGCTCGTGGTCGAGTTCCTGGTGCTGCCACGCCTGGGTGGCTTCAACCGGACCCTGGCGCAGGTCGCCCACATCAACGTCGGCTTCGTGCTGGTCGGCCTGCTGCTCGAGGCCGCCGCGCTGGCCGCCTACGCCGAGCTGACCCGAGCCATGCTGCCCACCGGCGGTCCCCGCCGATGGCGGATCGTCCGCATCGACCTGTCGACGCTGGCCCTCAGCCACCTGGTGCCCAGCGCCTTCGGGATGGCCCTGCGCTACCGGATGTTCACCCAGGAGGGGGTCCGCACCGCCGACAGCGGCTTCGCCGTGGCCATGCAGGGAGTGGGCTCGGCGCTGGTCCTCAACACCATCTTCTGGCTGGCGCTGATGGTGTCGCTGTTCATCCGCCCCTACTCGCCGCTCTACACGCTGGCCGCCGGGGCCGGGGTGCTGCTGATGGCGGTGTTCGCCGCCGTGGTGGTGGCCCTGACCCGCGGCCGTCAGCGAACGGTGGACGCCGCCCGGCGGATGGCCAAGGGGCTGCCGTTCATCGACGCCGACCGGCTGACGGAAGGCCTGCAGCGCGTCGCCGAGCGGCTGCGGACCCTGGTGTCGGACCGGGAGCTGCTGCGCAGCGCCATCATCTGGGCCACCGCCAACTGGCTGCTCGACGCCGGGTCGCTGTGGGTGTTCATCGCCGCCTTCGGCGTCTACCTCTCCCCCATCGACCTGCTGGTGGCCTACGGGCTGGCCAACATCCTGGCCGTCATCCCCATCACCCCCGGTGGCCTGGGCGTGGTCGAGAGCGTGCTGGCCGCCACCCTCATCGGCTTCCACGTCCCCGCCACCGTGGCCGGCCCCGCCATCCTCGGCTACCGGCTGGTGAACTTCTGGCTGCCCATCCCGGTGGGCGGGCTGGCCTACATGTCGCTGCGCTTCACCGGGGAAGGCTGGCGCCAACGCTTCCAGGAGGTCCGTGAGGAGGTGGTGGAGCACGAGCCGGTGGGGCCTCCACCTGCCACCGACGCCGGCCAGGCCGATGCCAGCCCCGCCGGCGGACCTCCACGCCCCACCAGCGTCGGGCCCGAGGGCGGGCCCGTGCTGTCCGCCCAGGACGGCGCCGTGCTCCCCGCCGAAGACGGTCCCGTGCTCCCCGCCGAAGACGGCGCCGTGCTCCCCGCCGAGGGCGGCGAGGGGTCGCCCCCGGCCGGCACGCGCCGCTGAGCCGGCGGGGTCAGCCGGGACCGGCTGTTGAGCCGGCGGGGTCAGCCGGGACCGGCTGTTGAGCCGAGCGTCTCGGGCTCGCGCCGGCGCCGGGCCCGCTCCAGGGCCTGCTGCTGCAGCTGCCCCTGCACGCTGACGCCCCGCCGGCACGGCACCCGACTCCAGCGCCCGGACGGTCCGAGGGTCCAGGCGTTGACGTCGTCGGCCAGGCAGAGCTGCAGCACCTCGACCAGCCGGGCCTGCAGCTCGGGATCCCACACCGGCACCAGCGTCTCGATGCGCCGCTCGAGGTTGCGCTCCATCAGGTCGGCCGACCCGATGAAGATCCGCAGGGGACGCTGCCCACCGCCGAAGCGGAAGATGCGCGAGTGCTCCAGGAACCGGCCGACGATGGAGCGGACGGTGATGGTGTCCGACAGCCCCGGAACACCCGGCCGCAGACAGCAGACCCCGCGCACCACCAGGTCGACGGGCACGCCGGCGGCCGACGCCCGGTACAAGGCGTCGATCACCTCGGGGTGGGTCAGGCCGTTGGCCTTCAGCACGATCCGGCCGTCAGGGCCGGCGGCCACCTCCTCGTCGATCATCTCGAGGATCCGACGCTTCAGCGTCATCGGCGCCACCAACAGCGCCCGGTAGCGGTCGTGGCGGCTGAACCCGGTGAGGAAGTTGAACAGGTCTCCGACGTCGGCGGCGATGTCCGGATCGGCCGACAGCAGCCCCAGGTCTTCGTAGAGCCGGGCCGTCTTCGGGTTGTAGTTGCCGGTGCCGATGTGGCAGTAGCGGCGCACCCCGTGCTCCTCGCGGCGCACCACCAGGGCCAGCTTGGAGTGGGTCTTGAGCCCGACCAGCCCGTAGACGACGTGCACCCCGGCCTCCTCGAGGGCGCGGGCCCACAAGATGTTGTTCTGCTCGTCGAAGCGTGCTTTGAGCTCCACCACCGCCGCCACCTGCTTGCCCAGCTCGGCGGCGCGGATGAGCGAGGCGACGATGGGGCTGTCGCCCGAGGTGCGGTACAGCGTCTGCTTGATGGCCAGCACGTCGGGATCCTCGGCGGCCTGGGCGACGAAGGCCTCCACCGAGGTGGTGAACGAGTCGTAGGGATGGTGCACCAGCACGTCGCGCTCGCGCAGCACGGCGAACAGGTCGGTGGGCTCGTTGCCGGCGGTGGCCAGCGGCGGTGGGGTCATCGGCGTCCACGGCTCGGTCTGCAGGTCGGGCCGGTCGAGCCCGGCGACGGCCCACAGGCCACCGAGGTCGAGCGGGGCGGTGCTGCGCGTCACGTCGTCGGAGGTCAGGTCGAGCTCGCGCACCAGCAGGTCCAACACGTCGGGGGAGATGTCGGCGGCCACCTCGAGGCGCACGGCCCGTCCGAAGCGGCGGCGGCGCAGCTCCATCTCGACCGCGGCCAGCAGGTCGTCGGCCTCGTCCTCCTCGAGGCTGAGGTCGGCGTTGCGGGTCACCCGGAACGAGTAGTGCTCGCCGATCACCATGTCGGGGAACAGGGGGCCGAGATGGGCGGCGATGACCTGCTCCAGGGGCACGAACCGCTCCCCGTCGGGCATGACCACGAAGCGCGGCAGCAGCGGCGGCACCTTGACCCGGGCGATCCGCTCCAGGTGGCTGATCGGGTCGACCACCCGGACCACCAGGTTCAACGACAGGTTGGAGATGTAGGGGAACGGATGGCCCGGATCGACCGCCAGCGGGGTCAGCACCGGAAAGATCTGCCGCTCGAACACGTCGACCAGGTGGCAGCGGTCGTCATCGTCGAGCGAGGACCAGTCCGACAGCCGGATGCCGGCGTCAGCCAGCGCCGGCACCACCTTGGCCAGAAAGATCTCCGACTGGCGGTCGACCAGCTCCCCGACCCGCTCGCGCACCGCCCGCAACGCCTCGCCGGGGCGCAGCCCGTCGCTCGAACGGGCCCGGAGCCCGGCGTCGACCTGGTCCATGAGGCCGGCCACCCGCACCTGGAAGAACTCGTCGAGGCCTTCGGACAAGATGGCCAGGAACCGCACCCGCTCGAGCAGCGGCAGGGTCTCGTCGCCGGCCAGGTCGAGCAGACGGTCACCGAACTCGAGCCACGACAGCTCGCGGTTGGAGAAGCGGTCCGGCCCGAAGGCCTCGAGGCCAGCCTGCCCGTCGGCGGCCGGTTCCCCCGAGGTCACCGGGCGAGACGGCGCGCCGAGGCTGGTCATGGACCCAGGGTACCGGCGGCAACCGCTGGCCGCGCCCGGCGCGTCCGCAGGATCGCAGCGTGACGCAGGTAAAGTCCCGACGGTGCCGATCCTGCGCTCCAGGCGACCCACCGAGGCCACCGCAGCCGGCCGGCGCCGGGCGACGCCGGCCCGGCGGACCGAGCTTGGCCTGCTGGTCTTCAGCTGCCTGATCGTGGCGGCCGCCTACACGCTGGCCTCCATCGGCACCAGCTCCAAGGTGCCGACCAACCTGGTGCCGTTCTTGGTCATCGTGCTGGGCCTGTCGGGGGTGGCCCACATCGCCAACCGGATCCTGGTCCCCGACGCCAACCCGGTGCTGCTCCCCATCGCCTCGCTGCTCAACGGGCTGGGCTACGTGATGCTGGCCGTCATCGACCAGCCCAAGACCTTCCCGCCGCACCTGCAGGCGGCGTGGACGGCGGTCGGCGTGGCCCTGTACGTGGTGACGCTGGTGGTGGTGAAGCGCTCGCGGGACCTCGACCGCTACCGCTACCTGCTGCTGCTGGCCGCCGTGTTCCTGCTGCTGTCCCCGCTGATCCCGGGGCTGCGCGACCGCATCTTCATCGGCACCGGCCAGTCGGTGAGCCTGTTCGTGAAGCTGGGGCCGATCAGCGGCCAGCCGGTGGAGATCGCCAAGCTGCTGCTGGTGATCTTCTTCGCCTCCTACTTCTCCGAGAAGCGCGAGCTGCTGTCGATCCCCACCATCCGCCTCGGCAACCGGCTGGTGATGGACCCGCGGCCCATCTTGCCGATCGTGGTGGCGTGGGGCTTCGCCATGCTGATCCTGGTCGTCGAGCGCGACGTCGGCTTCACCTTGCTGCTGTTCCTGCTGTTCATCGCCCAGCTGTGGCTGGCCACCGGCCGGGCCCGCTACATCCTGTTCGGCCTGGCGCTGTTCGCCGTGGGGGCCTACGTGGCCACCATCCTCTTCGCCCACGTCGACGCCCGCATCGCCCAATGGCTGCACCCCAGTGCCACCGGGCAGCTGATGGAGGGCATCTACGGCATGGGCAGCGGCGGGGTCATCGGCACCGGGCTCGGCTTCGGCCAGGTGGGCTACATGCCGCTGGTGGGCAGCGACCTGATCTTCGCCGCCATCGGCACCGAATGGGGGCTGCTCGGTTCGAGCCTGGTGGTGTTCGCCTTTCTACTGCTGGTGGGGGCCGGGCTGCGGATCGCCCAGACAGCCCGCTCCGAGTTCGCCAAGCTGACGGCGGCAGGGCTCACCGTCACCATCGGGCTGCAGTCGTTCTTCATCATGGCCGGGGTCGTCCGGCTCCTGCCGCTGACCGGGGTGGCGCTGCCGTTCATCGCCTACGGCGGGTCGTCGCTGGTCGCCAACTACGTCCTGCTCGCCCTGCTGATGCGGATCTCCGACGAGGGGAGCCGACCGGCGGTGTCGACCCACGCCACGGCGACGGCGCTAGAGCCGGCCCGGGTCTGACCGCGGGCGGCGGCGAGCCAACGGGTCCGGCCCCCCGCGATCCGGGCAGGCCAGGTCAGCCCGGCGGCGGGGCGAACACCCAATCGGCCACCAGCACCGGCACCGGCGGACGTGCCCGCAGCACCAGGGCCAGGGCGTCGGAGGGGCGACAGGGCACCACCTGGCGCCCCCGGGGCCCCATGGTGTCGAGCTCGGCGAAGAAGACCCCGCCACGGCGGGCGGTGATGCGCACCGCGGCCACCTGCACGTTGTGGCGCACCAGGGTCTCGAGCCAGACCTGATGGGTGAGGGGCCGGGGGGTGGCCTCGTTGCGCCAAGCGGCGGCGATGGCGGTGCCGTCGGCCAGGGCGACGGGGATCTCGAGCTGGCGCCACGGACGCGACTGCTCGTGCAGCACCACCACCGGATGGGGGCTGGGGAGATCCATCCGGACCGCCACCAGCCCCACCAGACGCCAGGTGAGCTCGTCGTCGGAGACGGCACCCGGTGTCGGCTCCCCGGCGGTGTCGGCTGGGGCCGGCGGGGCGGCGGTGTCGGCTGGGGCCGGCGGGGCGGCGGTGTCGGCTGGGGCCGGCGGGGCGGCGGTGTCGGCTGGGGCTGGCCGGCCGGCGGACCTCGCCCCCGGGGCGGTGTCGCTCACCGGTCCCGGTGCAGCAGCACCGACATGGCGATCCCCACGGCGGCGAAGAAGGAGATGGTGGCCGAACCGCCGTAGCTGAGGAACGGCAGGGGGATGCCGGCGATGGGCATGATCCCCATGGTCATGGCGGCGTTCTCGAAGGCGCTGAAGGCGATGAGGGTGAAGGCGCCGGTGGCGAGCAGCCGCCCGAAGGGGTCACGGGCCAGCTGGGCGGCCCGCAGCAGCCGCCAGGCCAGCAGCCCGAGCAGCCCGATGACCGAGGCGGCGCCGACGAAGCCGAGCTGCTCCCCCACCGCCGAGAAGATGAAGTCGGTCTGCTGCGCCGGCACGTAGGCCAGGTTGGTCTGGGCGCCGTGGAACAGCCCCGCCCCCCAGAAGCCGCCCGAGCCGATGGCCGCCTTGGACTGGGCCAGGTTGTAGCCGCCGGTGGTGTTGGCACTCTGGTTGAGGAAGCTGGTCAGCCGCTGCAGCTGGTAGTGCTTCAACAGCCCGAAGTGGATCATGGCGAAGGCGCTCAGCGCGGCCAGCAGCACCAGCACCAGCAGGTGCCGGTTGGAGATGCCGGCCACCACCAGCATCACGAAGAGCACCACCATCATCAAGATGCCCGAGCCGAGGTCGGGCTGCTTCACCACCAGCAGGATCGGCACGGCGGCCAGGAGCAGCACCCGGACCAGGTCGCGCCGGCCCAGGCTGTCGTTGCGCCGGGCGCAGAAGGTGGCCACCACCACGATCAGCACCAGGGTGCCGAAGGCCGAGGGCTGCAGCTGCACCGGACCCACGTTGATCCAGCGGGTGGCTCCCAGCTGGGTCTTGCCGATGGCGAACATGGCCAGCAGGGCCAGGACGATCCCCACGTAGAACACGCCGCTGGCGTGCTCGAGCCAGCGGTAGTCGAGCATGGCGAACACCGTCATGACGATGATCCCCAGCACCACGAACTCGGCTTGGCGGGTCAGGTAGTAGTGGGGGTCGATGCCGGCCAGGGCCAGCTTGGCGCGGGTGGCTGAGTAGACCATGATGACGCCGAGCACGGCCAGAGCCAGCGTGGTGAGCAACAGGACGGCGTCGACGCGCAGCAGCAGCCGCCCCAGGGGGCGCCGCGTGGTGGTCCGGTGGTCGTAGGGGATGCTCACCATGGCGGTACCGGGCGCCCAGGCTACCGGTCGAGGCGCGGTTTCCGGCAGCGCCTCACGAGGTCGCCGCCGCCCACATGGCGTCGAGCGGGGCGGGCTGGCCCGTCCAGGAGGTCAGGGCCAGCGCCGCCTGGTGCACCAGCATGCCCAGCCCGCCGACGGTGATGGCGCCAGCCTGGCCGGCGGCGGCCAGCAGCGGGGTGATGGCCGGCTGGTAGACCAGGTCGGCGACGACCTGACCCGACCCGAGACGGTCGGCTGCCACCGGCAGCTGATCGGCGGGCTGGCTGCCGGCCGGCTGCCGGCCGGTGGAGGCCATCCCCAGCGGGGTGGCGTTGACCACCAGCTCGGCGTCGGCGACCGCCGCCGGGCCGGCTGCCTCCCCCGCCGGACCGGCCAGGGCGGCGGCCTGCTCGGCCCGCCGCCGGGTGCGGTTGACGACCAGCACCCGCCGGGCGCCGGCCTCGGCCAGGGCCAGCACGACGGCACGGGCCGCCCCGCCGGCGCCGACCACGGCGCAGACCCGCCCGGCCGGGTCGAAACCGGCCTGGCTGGCCAGGGCCTGCACGAAGCCCTCCCCGTCGGTCGAGTCGCCGACCAGCTGATCGTGGCGACGGATGATGCAGTTGACGGCGCGCAGGCGGCGGGCCACCGGTGTCAGGACGTCGACGGCGGCGGCGGCCGCCGCCTTGTGAGGCATGGTCACCGAGACCCCCCGCAGGCCCAGCGCCCGCACGCCGGCCACGGCGGCGGCGGCCTGGCCGGACGGCACCAAGAACCCGACCGACACCCAGTCGAGGCCCCAGGCGTCGAAGGCGGCCTGGTGCAGGCGGGGCGACAGCGAGTGGGCGACCGGGTCGCCGATCACGGCCACCACCGGCGACGCCGCGGTGGGCCAGCGCGGCGAGCAGCGGTCCAGCCCCACTCGCCGTCCACCGCTCATCTCGACCCTCGGCTGCGGGTCGGCACCGCCGCTGGTCATGGCAGCCCCCGGCGGCGGGCCACCGCCTCGGCCTGCAGCTGCTGGGCCAAGGTGGAGGAGAACGTCTCGGCGCCGTCGGCGCTGGTCAGCACGAAGTACAGCCAGGGGCCGGCGGCCGGGTGCAGGGCCGCCTGCAGCGCCTGGGTGGAGGGGAAGCAGATGGGTGTGGGGGTGAGCCCGGGGGTGCGGTAGGTGTTGTACGGGCTGGCCAGCGACAGGTCCTGGCGGCTGACCGGCCCCCCGTCGCGGTTCTCGGCGTACAGCACGGTGGAGTCCATCTGCAGCGCCATCCCGGCCGCCAGCCGGTTGTAGATGACCCGCGCCACCTTGGGGGCGTTGGCCATCCCCACGGCCGAGCTGGCCCCGGAGGTGAACGCCTCCTTCTGGACGATGGACGCCACGATGATGGCCTGGTAGGGGGTGATGCCCAAGGCGGCGGCGGCGCCGGTCAGGTCGAGGTTCTGCGCCTCGGCGGTGAAGCGGCGCTCCATGGCGGTGAGGACCTGGCGGTCGGTCTCGCCGGGACGCACCAGGTAGCGGCCCAGGCCCAGCAGCCCCTCGAGGCTGGTCTCCCCCGCCGGTGCGAACGGTGAGTTGGGTGCCACCGCCGCCGCCGCCTGCAGGAAGCTGCCGCGGCTGTGGCCGGGGATGGTGGCCGCCTTGGCGGCCAGCTCGCTCATGGTGATGCCGGGCTGCACCACCAGGGGGATGACGTTGGGTGGCGCGCCCAGCACGGCGGCCGCCGCCGCGAAGCTGTCGTGGCGGGGCAGCTGGTAGTCGCCGGCTTCGACGGTGGGGGTGCCGTGGAAGAAGGCGTAGAGGCGGAAGGCGAGCGCCGAGCCGACCACCTGCTGGCGGGCCAGCAGCCCGGCCACCGCGGCGAAGGAGGCGCCGGGGCGGACCGACACCACCACGGCCGGCCCGGGCCGCCCGCCTCCGGCGGCCGACTTGTACCAGCCGATGCCGGCGCCGAGAGCGCACAGCCCCAGCCCTGCCGCCACTGCCGCCGTGGTCAGCAGCCGGCGCCGGCGGCGGCCGCCGCGGCGGCGCCCCGACCGCCTCGGTTCGGCTGGGCTGGCCGGAGACGAAGCCGGACCGAACCGGCCCACGCTGCCGGGCCCGGCCGTGCCGTCGGTGCCGGCCGGGCCGGTGCCTGGCCGTTCGTCGACCGCCTCGGTCCCCGCCCGAGGGGCCATCGGCGACCGGTGCCGTTCGCCGTCAGCCACGGGCCGCCGCCGCGTCGAGCCACGCCTGCAGCAGAACGGCGGCCGCCGTCTGGTCCACCACGGCACGCCGCCGCCGGCCGCTCATCCCCGCCTGGTGCAGGTGGCGGTGGGCGCTGACGGTGGTGAAGCGCTCGTCCCACAGCTCCACGTCGGCCCCGGCGGCCTGCAGCAGCGGGGTCAGGGCCTGCACCTCGGCCCGCACCTGCCGGGCCGCCGGCCCGTCGCGGCCATCCAACCCGAGCGGCAACCCGACCACCACGTGGGTGACGCCTTCCTGGCGGGCCAGGTCCACCAGCTGGCGGCGATGGTCGTCGGAGCCGGCCCGCCGGGGGATGGTGACCCGTGCCAGGGCCAGTCGGCCCGCGGAGTCCGACACGGCCACCCCGATGCGGCGGTCTCCGAGATCGACGCCGAGCACCCGCACGCTCACCGACCGCCCAGCTGGCGGCGGAGCTCGTCCTCGCGGCGGCGGGCCTGGTGCCGGCCGGCGTCGACGGCGCTGCGCAGATGACCGGCGGCACGCCGGGCCGAGCGTCCCGCCCCCTCGGCGGTGCCCGCCGCCAGCTGCCGGGGCTGCAGGCGCCGGGCGACGGACTGCACCCGGCGCTGGGCCCACACGGTGGCGCCGGCGCCGACCACCAGCCCGCTCGACAGCCAGAACGCCCGGCGGATCACCGCTGCCTCAGCCGGCTCATCGTGGCGACCCCTCCGGCAGGGGTCGGCCGAACAGTCGCCGCAGGGCGCCGCGGGCCCCACTGCCGTAGGCCACCACCTTCACCACCGGGTTGGAGAAGGCCCGGTAGGCCAGGCGTGAGGCCGAGTCGACGGTGGCCGACACCGCTTCGGCCGAGCCGAGGATGTCGCCCACCCTGGTCATCTCGGTGGCGGCCTGGTCGGCGGCCAACCGGGCCTGGCGGGCCAGCGGCACCAGCTCCTGGTGCAGCTGCTGGGCCAGCTGCTGCAGCTGGCGGGTGCGGCGGCCGAGGCGGAGCGCCACGACGGCGAGCGCCGCCGCCGCGCCGAGCACGGCCGCCGCACCGATCAGGAGCACCACGTGGGCGGCGTTCATCGGCGCGCCATCCTATCGGCGGCCACCCTCGGGTTCGGTGGCCCCGTCGTGGGCCGACGCCGGCCCGAGCCATCGGGACGCCCAGCCGGCGCCCCGCCCCGGCGACCGACGCGCTCAGGTCGAGGCCATGGCGACGACGGGTTGGTTGAGGGGCTTGCCACCCATCGAGCCGTAGAACTGGGCGTCGCCGAAGCTGAAGATGCCGCCGTCTTGGGCCACCAGCCAGTAGCCGTGGCCGTCGGGGGTGGCGGCCATG
>JAJZNB010000181.1 GCA_021848085.1 Actinomycetes bacterium | reverse complement strand
GCGTGCACCAGCGCCGCCTCGTCGACGATGCCGCCGCGGGCCACGTTCACCAGCCAGGCGCCCGGCTTCATGGCGGCGAAGGCGTCGGTGTCGAGCAGGTTGGCGGTCTGGGCGGTGAGCGGCAGGGCGCAGATCACGGCGTCGGCGTCGGGCAGGTGCTGGCGCCAGTCACCGCCGGTGACGAGGGTCGACACCCCCGCAGGGAGCTGAGGCCGGGGGTGGCGCACCGCGGCGCGCACCTCCATGCCCAAGGCGTGCAGCCAGGGGGCAGCCAGCTGCCCCACCGCCCCCAGACCGAGCAGCAGTGCCACGGCGCCCTGCAGCGTGCGGGCCGGCGGTCCGACGTCCCAGATGCCGGCGTCGGACTGGCGGACCAGACGGGGGAGGTCCTTGGCCCCGGCCAGCACGGCCAGCACGACCCATTCGGCCATGGGCCTCGCCATCACGTCGCCGCCGTTGGTGAGCGTGATGTGGCGTCGGGCCAGCGCCGGCAGGTCGATGCCGTCCACGCCGACGTAGTCGGAGTGGACCCAGCGCAGCGCCGGCAGATGGGCCGCCACCGCGTTCAGCTGGTCGGCGGGGAGGTGGTAGCGCCACAGCACCTCGACATCGGCGGCCTCTTCCTCCGCCACCGCAGCGTCGACCACCACCACCTGGCGCAGCAGGCGGTCGCCCACCCGGTCGGCCACGCCGTCGAGCCGGTCCAGCACCCGCGCCGCCGCCGGCGGGGCGGCCACCGCCAGCACGGGCGTGGACCCGCCGGGCGCGCTCGGAGGGGGTCGAGTCATCGGGTGTCGGGGCGGAACGAGGGTGCGCCGTCGCGCACGCGCAGGGTGCCGGGGACGCCGAGCAGGCCGATCGGGTCGTCGGAGGCGTCGAACCGCGACGCCGGGACGCGACCGGGTCCGGCCGGCTGCACGTGGGCGGTCCGCAACGTCGCCACCTGCCCCACGTGCGGCCCGAGCGTGATGGTCACATCGACCAGAATTTCCCCATCTTGCGGGGAATTCACGTCTATCACGATCACGTCGTAGGTGCCGTCGGGGAGCGGGGGCATCGCTGCAGATCCTTGCCCACGGGGGCGTCGGGGTAAAGCCCGGCGGGCCGAAATTGGCGCATCCGTCGGGCGTGATGGGCGAGGGTGCTTGACCTGGTGCGCTGGAGCCTCTTTGATTACGGGAAAATTGGGCGACATCAGGAGGTGCGGTGAACAAGTCGGAGCTCATCGACGCAATCAGCAAAACGACGGGTCTGGCCCGGCGCGAAGCGGAGAATGCCGTGAACGCGGTCGTTCACACCGTTGTCAGCGAGGTGAAGGCAGGCCGTCGGGTGGCTGTCGTCGGGTTCGGGAGCTTCAACCCGACTCGCCGCCCGGCGCGCAAGGGTCGGAACCCACAGACGGGGGAGCCGGTGCGCATCGCCGCATCGAAAGGTGTTCGCTTCGCGGCCAGCTCGACGTTCAAGAACGTGGTCAACGGCAAGGCTCCCTTGACCCCGCCGAAGATCAGCGGGGCGGGTGCGGCGGCGGCCAAGGCGGCCGGTGCCACCAAGACCGCGGCCAAGAAGGCGACGGCCCGCAAGGCGGCGGCCGCCAAGGCTCCGGCCAAGGCGCCCGCCCGCAAGGCGGCGGCCAAGGTCCCGGCCAAGAAGGCGCCGGCCAAGACGGCGACGGCGAAGACCACGGCCAAGGCGCCGGCACGCGCCCGGAAGGCGGCAGCCAAGCGCTGACCGGCGGGTTCCGGCCGTCTTCATGGCCGGAACCAGGTCGGCGACCGTGACCCATGAGCCCTTCGGGTTCGGGGTCTGACACATCGTGACCCGACACCGTGGAGGGGCCCTTTTGGGCCCCTCACCGGTGTCGGGGTGGGTTCACGCTTGGTCGCTCACCGCGGCGGCGAGGCGTTTCGCCGAAGACCAGGAGGCTCGTCAGCGGAGGGAGCCGGCGCCGACTGACCCGGTGCCTGGCGGCACCGGCGGAGCTACAGGTCGGCGATGCAGTGGAACGCTTCGGCGGCGTGGAGCCCACCGAGCGCCCCGTGGGCGGCCAGCTGACGGCGGACCTTGGCCTCGAGGGTGGCCACCTGGTCGGCGGAGGCGATCCCCATGGTGGTGCCGTGCTGGCTGCGGTGGGCCAGCAGCGCATCGGTCTTGACCCGTTCGAAGCCGGCAGCGTCCTCGAGGTGGTTGGCGACGTCGGCCTCCCACAGCAGCAGACGCCTCGGCCGGTGTGACGCCAGGCCCAGCTCGGGGAAGAACTGGGGGTCGCGCGCCGCCACGACGCCGTCGAGGGTGAGCCAGCCGGCGTGGCGGTGGTCGGGATGCAGCCGGTAGCGGCGCCACGGGTCGTGCCCCAGCACCACGTCGGGTTGCACCTGGCGGATCACCGCGCAGACCTGGCGGCGCGCCGGCAGGTCCGAGGGCAGCTCACCGTCGGCCCAGTCCAAGAACGTGACCTCGCCGCCGCCGAGGATGCCGGCCGCGGCCTGCTGCTCGCGGCGCCGGGTGGCGACCAGCGCAGCGCGGTCGGCGTCGACCTCCCAAGTGCCCTTCGATCCATCGGTCAGCACCAGGTGGTGCAGTCGGCAGCCCGCCGCGGCCCACTTGGCCAGGGTGGCTCCGCAGCCGAGCTCGACGTCGTCGGGGTGAGCGCCGATGGCCAAGGCCACCTGGGGGACGGGCAGGTCCACCGTGAGAGGCCCCTGCGGATGCCAGTGGGTCGGCAGGTCGCCCACCGGCAGTCCGCTGGGCTCGGGGATGCGGTGTGTCACGGGCCGGTCACTGCGGTGGGGCATGGGCTGGTCACTGCGGTGTGTCACGGGCTGGTCACTGCGGTGGGGCACGGGCTGGTCACTGCGGTGGGGCATGGGCCGGTCACTGCGGTGGGGCACGGGCCGGTCACGGCAGCACGCCAGTGCCTGGCAGCGCCCCGGCGGGCAGGTCGTCGAGGATGTCGACGTCCCAGGCCAGCGCCGGTTCGCGCACCACCCGCACCGGCAGGCCCAGGCGTCGTGCCTCGAGCCGGTGGCGGCCGAAGGAACCGGCGCCGTAGGCGAAGCGGAAGCCGCAGCCGGGAGTGAGGACGATCACGTTGGTGCCGTCCTCGCGCCGGTCGGGCACCAGGGTCATCCCGTCGAAGCCCGCCAGCTGGGCCAAGCCCCGGGCCAGGGGAAGGTCGCCGTGCACCACCAGCACCTCCGAGGCACCGGCGGCGGCCAGGCGGTCCACTCCCGCCTCGACCGCCGCGTTCAACCCGATGCCGGGTTCGGGCAGCACCAACGCCCCCAACGCGTCGGCCCACGTGGCCACCTCGGGATCGTCGCAGACCACGGCCACCGGCAGCGGAGCGGCCGCCTGCAGCACCCGCTCGGCCATGGTGCGGGCCAAAGCGGCGCGGGTGGGGGCGTCGAAGTGGGCGGCGAGGCGGCCCTTGGCGCTGTGGAACGCCTTCACCGGGATCAGCACCACGGGTCCTGCCAGCGCGGCGCCCGGGTGCCGATGGATCACGCGGCCAGTGTAGGGGCGGGATCCGGCGCACAGCCGGGCGTCGCCTGCGGTCTCGGGCTGACGGCAGCTGGTGGCCGGTGGCGCCGGATGGCCCGGCACCGGCCCCTGCGGCCCGCGGCAGGTCGTAGGGTCAGAGAGGTGCAGGAGCGGGTGGCGGTGATCGGCGCAGGTTCGTGGGGGACGACGGTGGCGGCCATCGCCGCGCCGCGCGCCCCGACCGTGTTGTGGGCCCGCCGGGCGGAGCTGGCCGAGCAGATCGACACGGTGCACCGAAACCTCGACTACCTGCCCGACCACGAGCTGCCGCACCAGCTGCGAGCCACCAGCTCGCTCGTCGACGCGGCATCCGGCGCCGGCCTGGTGGTGATGGCCGTCCCCTCCCACGGGTTTCGCGCCGTGCTGCGAAGCCTGGCTCCGCACCTGCCGCCCGGCGTCGCGGTGCTGAGCCTGGCCAAGGGGCTCGAGCGCCACAGCCACCTGCGCATGACGCAGGTCGTGGCCGAGGAGGCGCCCGGCCATCCGGCCGGCGTCCTCAGCGGCCCCAACCTCGCCCACGAGATCGCCGCTGGTCAGCCGGCGGCCACGGTGGTGGCCATGACCGATGCTGCGGTGGCTGCCGAGGTGCAGCAGCTGCTGCTCACCGACACCTTCCGGATCTACACCAACCCTGACGTGGTGGGCTGCGAGATGGCCGGCGCCACCAAGAACGTCCTCGCCGTGGCCGCTGGCATCTCGGCTGGGCTCGGCCTCGGGGACTCGTCGACGGCGGCCCTCATCACCCGAGGGCTGGCCGAGCTGGGCCGGCTGGTGGTGGCCATGGGTGGCGAGCGTCTCACCGTCGCCAGCCTGGCCGGGGTCGGTGACCTGGTGGCCACCTGCACCAGCCCGCTCAGCCGCAACCGTCGGGTCGGTGTGGAGCTCGGCAAGGGCCGGCCGCTGGCCGAGGTGCTGGCCGACACCCGGATGGTGGCCGAGGGGATCAAGTCGGCCCGGCCGCTGGTCCAGCTGGCCGGGGCCCACCGGGTCGAGATGCCCATCGCCGAGCAGGTGACGGCGGTGGTGGAGGGTCGTACCACTCCGGACGAGGTTCTCCGGGCGTTGATGGGTCGCTCCGCCAAGGCCGAGTTCGAGGGCCTGCTGGCACCCGGTCCACCCGTGGGGTCGGCGAAGCGGAGCCGCAGTCGGTGAGCGCCGAGCTCGCCGCCGGCGCCGGCGCCGGTGACGCGGCCGGTGTTGGTGCCGGTGACGCGGCCGCCGCCGATCCGGCGCGGGCCGAAGCCCTGGCCCGCGTCCGCCGGGTGCTGCTCCAGCACGGCGTGTCAGCCGAGGAGCTCGACCGGGCGGTGGCGGACGATGTCGTCGACCTGCTCGCCGTCGACCGGCTGCTGCTCCCCGGTGGCGCGGCCTACGACCTGCAGCAGGTAGCGGAGCTCACCGGCATCGCGCCCGACCTGGCCCTGCGGCTGTGGCGGGCGTTGGGGTTCCCCGACGTCGGGCCCGGCCAGATCGCCTTCGGCGACCTCGACATCGAGGCGATCCTGATCTTGCGGGCCCTGGTGCAGCTGGGCGTGGCCGACTTCGAGTCGGCGGGCAGCCTGGCCCGGGTCATCGGCACGTCCATGGCTCGGATCGCCGACACCGAGGTGTCGCCGACGGTGACCGGGCTGGCTGGCGCCGGGCGCCCCGACGACAGCGTGCTGGCCGCGGCGCGTGTCATCGACCTGGCCCCGACCACCTTGCCGGCCGTGGCCCGCCTGCTCGAGTATGCCTGGCGGCGCCATCTCCAGGCGGCCACGGTGCGGGCCATGGACCTGCGGCGCCGGCAGTCGGGGGCGACCTCGCCGGTTCTGGCCCTCGGGTTCGCCGACATGGTCGGCTTCACCCTCCTCAGCCAGCGAATCGCCGAGTCCGAGTTGGCCGCCGTGGTCAGCCGGTTCGAACAGGTGGCCCACGACACCGTCACGTCGCGTCGCGGCCGGGTGGTCAAGATGATCGGCGACGAGGTCATGTTCGTCTGCGACGACCCCTTGGCAGCCGCCCGCATCGCGCTGGGCCTGGCCAGCCGCTGCGCCGAGGACGATCTGCTGCCCGATGTGCGGGTGGCGGTCGGCTGGGGATCGGTTCTGGTACAAGACGGCGACTTCTTCGGGCCGGTGGTCAACCTGGCCAGCCGCATGGTCACCTTGGCCCACCCCGGCACGGTGTTGATCTCCGACGAGCTGCGGGTGGAGCTCGAGCGGCGCCGGCTGCTGGTCGGGCGGGCCCCGCCCGGTTCGGGTGGCTCGCCCGCTTCGGATGGCTCGCCCGACTCCCGATCCCAGTGCGACCCCACCTCGGCAGCCGGTCCCTCCTCGTCACCGGGCGCCGACCCGTCACCGGGCGCCGACCCGTCACCGGGCGCCGATCCGCTGGCCGTCTCGGCCCTGCGGCCGCGCACGCTCAAGGACGTGGGCCGGGTGCAGCTGTGGGTGCTGCTGCACCCGCACAGTCCCGAGGCCGAGGTGCGTCAGCGGGCCGGCCGGCGTTGGGAGCGGCTGGCGGAGGTGCTGCGCGACCTCGACGAGCTGCGCCTGCGCGGCGAGCAGGTCTTCGCCGGCTCCCGAAGCTCAGAGCTGCTCGACCGCGGTGAGCCGGACCGTGGCGAAGGCGAAGGGGCCTAGCGCCACCTGACCTTGCACCGCCTGCAGCGGCCGTCCCCGCAGATCGACCAGCCAACCCGACCGGCCGGCGAGATCGACGTCGACCGGCTCGGGGCGAGGGTTGAAGACCCGCACCTCGAGCAGGTCCCCCTCGCGGCGCACGGCCGAGATCTCGGCGCCGCTGATGGGGAGCAGGCTGCCCGTCAGCGGCCGCCAGCCGCCGCCCGAGGCATGCACCACCTCCACCGGCAGGAAGGCCCGGTCCACCACGGCGTAGGGGTCGTCGCCGCTGAGATCGAGGGTGTAGCGGGCCTCGAGTGCCTGGCCGAGCAGCTGCAGGCCCTCCACCGGGGTGAGCGGCCCGGCCGGTAGTGGACGGTAGGCCATGCCCAGGCGTGACAGCATGCCGGTGGCCCGCAGCAGGGTGAGGGCCAAGGTGTGGGCGGCGGCCGGTCCCTCCCCGTCTGGTGCGATGTCGATCAGCTCGTACTCGAGCAGCCCCTCGTGGGCGACGGTCAGGCCGCCGGCGCAGACGAACCGTCGCGACGGGAACGTCGGCAGGCCCAGCTCGTCGGGCCGCCCCTCGGCGGTCAGGCCCCGTTCCACCACGGCGAAGGCGCACTCGGCCCGGGAGGTCGCCGCCGGCTCGGGCAGCGGCAGGTGTACCCGCAGACGGTGGTCGCGGCAGGGGTTGGTGAAGCGCGTCGTGACGTGGACGTCGGGGGCGTCGGCATCGACCCGGACCGTGGTGGTCACCGTCACCGGCTGCTCCCCGGTTCGGCGACGGGTGGTGCCGTCGACGCGCTCGGGCCACCGGTAGCGGGCCACGACGGTGACGACGGCCCGCACCGGCCCGGCGGCGTCGAGCGACACGGTCACCTCTTCGGGGTGGTCGACCAGCTGGTCGGTGGCCGGCGGCGAATAGTTGTAGGAGTCGCCGTGGTCCCCGCCGTCGACCAGCCGTCCGAAGCCGGCGACGCCGTCGACGGCGAAGGTGCCGTCGTCGGGGTCGACCGTCACCGTCACCAGCCCGTTGGCCACGGTGACGCTGCCGCCGGCGTGCTGCTCGGCGTGGACCGGGTGGGCCGGCGCCTGCAGCTCCCACGGCGCCCACCCGAAGGCGGGCACGGTGGGGGTTCGGGCCAGCACCCGCACCGTCGCCGGCTGGTCGATGCGGATGCGCACCACAGCGTCGGGACGGGCTCCCAGGCGGGTGTAGAGCTCCTGCTTGCGGGCGACGACGGGGACGTCGGCCCGCTCCTCGGGACCAACGGTGATGGTGACGTCGAGGCCGGTGTCGTCCTCCCCCAGCGTCACGTCCTGGATCCAGGTGTGGTCGTCGATGCGGCTACCGTTCGGCAGCATCCCGAGGATGGTGCGGACCGTGCTGGCGTCGAGGGTGATGGCCCCCAGGCCCTGCGGGATGCCGAAGCCGCCGACCTGGTCGGGCACCGGCTGGGTTCCCTCGGGGACGCCGTCTCCCGGCAGGGTCAGCTCCACCACCCCCCCCAGGGGACGGCCGGCCAGGTTCACCACCGTCGGCCCGCGCCGGGCCAGGGAGCGGGCCAAGGCGGCGAGGGCCCGGGTGGTGATCCCCTCGGCGATCTGGCGGGCCTCGGCGTAGCGGACCAGCACCGCGTCGACCACGTCGTCGACCGAGCAGGCGCACACCGAGTCGTGCGCCGCGTTGCGCACCATCTGCCGCCAGGCCAGCGCCAGCAGCGCGGCGGGCCACTGGTCGCCCAGGACCAGCGCAGCAGCCGGCTCGGCCCGGCGCTCGAGGGCCCGCTCGGCTCGGGCGGCCGCCTGCTTCACGTCGACACGGTTGGACGCCACGCCCATCAGGATGTTGGCCCGGAACCCCGAGCGCAGCTCGCCGCACCAGCGGGGCAGGCCATCGGTGGGTGCTTGCTGCAGGTACTCGACCAGCGACGTCACCTGCAGCCGCAGGTCGTCCTGCAAGGCGTTGGCTTCGGCCACCACGTGCCCGAGCCACGGCTGGGGGGCCTGATGGTCGGTGCCGTTCATCACCAGCAGCGGCCCGTCGCCGAGGTACGAGCCGATCTCCTCGACGTGGTCGGCAACCCGCCGGACCAGCGCCTTGGGATCGGCGGGCAGGGCCGCACCGTTGCTGTAGCCGACCGGGAGGTACTCGGCGCGCACCTCGGAGCCGTCGGGAGCCTGCCACCAGAAGCCTGTCCGGTTGACGGCGGAGGGAGCTCCCCGCCACACGACGGCGTGGTGCAGGCCGGCCTGACGCAGGATCTGTGGCATCTGGGCGACGTGGCCGAACATGTCTGGGAGGTAGCCGACCTCCATCACGCCGCCGAAGCGGGCGCCGCTGGCGATGCCCATCTGCAGGTCGCGGACGATGGTCTCCGCCGATACCAGGAACTCGTCCATCAAGATGTACCAAGGGCCGACCGTCAGCCGGCCGGCGATGACCAGAGCCCGCAGCCGCGCTTCGGCCTCGGGCCGCACCTCGAGGTAGTCGTCGACCACCGCCATCTGCCCGTCGAGCATGAAGCGGGCGTAGGAGGGGTCGCTCTCCATCAGCGGCACCAGAGCGTCGAGGAGCTCTACCAGCCGCAGGCGGAAGCTCTGGAACGGCTCGTACCACTCGCGGTCCCAGTGGGTGTGGGGAACGACGGCGACGGCGCGGGGGACCATGATCCCCAGGCTAGGAGGTCGGTACCGCGACGACGAGGAAGGCCGGTCAGGCGCCGCGTAGAGTCGTCCGGTGATGGAGCTGCGTCCCTCCACCGGCCATCTCCCCGCCGGCGTCGACCTCGAGGGGTTCGGGCGCGGCGGCAGCCTGCCGGCCGTCTGGTCCCGGCGCTGGGCCGGCGTGGCGGACTCGCCGGTGCTGTTCGACGCCACCCCTGGCGGCGCCGGCCGCTGGATGACCGCCGATGAGCTCGAGGATCGCTCCCGTCGGGCGGCCGAGCGTCTGGGCCAGCTGGGCGCGGTTCCCGGCGACCGGGTGCTGTGGAGCTGCCGCCCGTCGGCGGCGGCGCTGGTGGTCGCCGTCGGTGTGCTGCGGGCTGGTTTGGTGCTGGTCCCGTTCAACCCGCAGGCCACCGCCCGCGAGGTGGCCCACGTCGTCTCCGACGTCCGTCCGGCGGTCGCCGTCGTCGACGGAGCCGACCAGCGCCGCTGGCTGCTGCAGGCCGCCGTCGAACCGGTGGCGGTCACCGACCCTGCCCTGACGCCCGCCGGAGGTGCCGTGCGCCGGCCCGGGCCGCGGTTGCCGGTGGCGCCGGCGCTGCCAGGACTCGACCCGGCCGGCCCGGCGGTGCTCGACGCCCCGGCACCGAACGCGGCGGCGCTGATCGGCTACACGTCGGGCACGACCGGGGCGCCCAAGGGAGCGGTGCTGACCCACGCCAACCTGCTGGCCGGCACCGAGGCGTTGGTGGCGGCATGGCGCTGGGACGCCTCGGACCGGCTGGTCCACACCCTGCCCATCTTCCACGCCCACGGACTGTGCGTGGGCGTGTTCGGCACCTTGCTGTCGGGCGGCTCGGCGGTGCTGCTGGGCCGCTTCGACCCGGTGTCGGTGGAAGAGGCCTGCCGGTGGCACCACGCCAGCCTGTTCTTCGGGGTGCCGACCATGTACCACCGGCTGGTCGACGCACCCCAAGGAAGGGTGCTGGGCCGGCTCCGCCTGGCCGTGTCAGGTTCGGCGCCCCTGGCGGCCGATCTGCACCGGCGTCTGTCGCGTCAGGTGGGGATCGACGTGCTGGAACGCTATGGCATGACCGAGACGCTCATGACCGTCTCCAACCCGGTGGAAGGGGAGCGGCGCCCGGGGACCGTCGGCTTCCCGCTCCCAGGGGTCGAGGTCCGCCTTGCGCCGGCGGTAGCCGGCGGTGCCAGCTCTGCGCCGGCGGTAGCCGGCGGTGCCAGCTCTGCGCCGGCGGTAGCCGGCGGTGCCAGCTCTGCGCCGGCGGTAGCCGGCGGTGCCAGCACCCAGCCACGTGGCGCGGCGCAGATCCTGGTGCGCGGGCCTGGGGTGTTCGCCGGGTACTGGGACCGGCCGGTGGCCAACGCCGAGGCCTTCAGCGACGGCTGGTTCTACACCGGTGACCTCGGCGCGGTCGATGACGCCGGCTACCTGCGCATCTTGGGGCGCTCCACCGAGCTGATCATCTCGGGCGGCTTCAACGTCTACCCGGCCGAGGTCGAGGAGGTGCTGGCGGCCCATCCGGCGGTGGCCGAGGTGGCTGTGACCGGGACACCTTCCGACGAGTGGGGCGAGGTGGTGACGGCCTGGGTGGTGCCGGCGGTGGGCTCCGGCGACGACGCCCTGGTTGCCGACCTGGTGCAGCACGCCGCCACGCGCCTGAGCGCCTACAAGCGGCCCCGGCTGGTGCGATTCGTCGAGGAGCTGCCCCGCACGGCGCTCGGCAAGGTCCAGCGCGGCGCGCTGGCGTGAGCGCCGGCCACCGTGGACGGGCTCGGTCGGCGGTGGTTCACTGAGCCGACATGGACCGCCCCACCGCAGCAGACGACCCATCGGATGTCGACCAGCCGTCGGCTGCCTACCTGGCGGTGACCGTCACCGCGCCCAGCGCCGAAGAGGCGAGCGCGCTGGCTACCACAGCCGTGCAGCGCCGGCTGGCCGCCTGCGCGCAGGTGTCGGGACCCATCAGCTCCACCTACTGGTGGGACGGGGCGCTCACCACCGCCCGGGAGTGGGTCTGCACCTTCAAGACCACTGGCGGGGTGCTCGACCGGCTCGTGGCCGCCCTGCGCGAGGTCCACAGCTACGACCTGCCCGAGATCGTGGCCGTCCCCCTCGGCGGCGACCGCAGCTACCTGCGGTGGATCGACGCCGAGACCGGGGCCGGGGTGTGAGCGGCCCAGGCGGGCCTGCTGTGCGCATGGGCCGCTCCGGCATGCCCCTGTGCCCTGCCGCGGGGCGGTGTCCGCCGGCCGCCGCTCACGACCACCGCGACGGCCGGTTCGGGGCGGGTCGCACCTCATGGAGCTGCAGCGGCTCGCAGAGCACCGAACCGTCCGAAAGGCGCCGCACCCACACGGCAGCACCGCTGCGGCGCGCCACCTCGAAGCCCTGCGCCCAAGAGCCCAGGTACCGGCTGCGCACGTCCACCGCGGTGCCCACCCCCAGCGGGTCGCCCCTCGCGGGGGTGTGCTCACGCGCCGGGATCGTGTCCGCTTCAGCCATGTCCACCTCCATGCCACGCTGGATCCGATGACCGATAGCGCCCCCGCCCCGGCTCACGCCGACACCATGATGCGCAACGGCGCGGGCGGGATCAAGGCGCCGGTCACAGGTGCCTCGCGGCCGTCGGACCGCCGGCCGTCGCTGCGGCGCGAGAGGGCCCTGTGGCGAACCGGGCACCGACTGGTGGCCGGCGTCGACGAGGTGGGGCGAGGCGCATGGGCCGGCCCGCTCACGGTGGGGGTGGTGGTGGTGGGCGAGCCCCT
The DNA here is from genome assembly GCA_021848085.1 of Actinomycetes bacterium. Classification (GTDB taxonomy): domain Bacteria; phylum Actinomycetota; class Acidimicrobiia; order Acidimicrobiales; family UBA8190; genus JAJZNB01. The sequence goes on along the minus strand of JAJZNB010000181.1, from coordinate 27,151 downwards.
GGCCTCGATCCCCTCAGGGCTGCGCGACAGCAAGCTGCTGTCCGAGGCGCGGCGCGAGGAGCTGTTCGACCCGGTGCGGCGTTGGTGCGCGGCGTGGGCGGTGGGCCACGTGCAGCCCGCCGAGTGCGACGCCTTGGGCATGAGCGCAGCGCTGCGCCTCGCCGCTTGGCGAGCCTTCGCCGCTTTGCCGTCGGACCAGCTGCCCGATGCCGTCGTGCTCGACGGCACGTTCGACTACGTGAGCCCCCCGTCCCACTCCACCCTGTTCGGCGGGCACCCGGCGGTGGGCGGGCACCCGGTGCTGTGGGCCCCGCCGGTGGTGCAGACGCTGGTCGCCGCCGACGCCGTCTGCGCCTCGGTGTCGGCAGCCTCGGTGCTGGCCAAGGTCAGCCGCGACCGGCTGATGCGAGCCGACGCCGAGTGCTATCCCGGCTTCGACTTCGAACGCAACAAGGGCTATCCGTCGCCGGCCCATCAGCGGGCGCTGCGCGGCTACGGACTGACCGCCATCCACCGACGCAGCTGGGCCTTCACCGTCTCGCTGCCGTGGGCTGGGGGGACCCACCCACGCCACGACCGATCCGCCCCCGCCAGGACCACTCCCGCCCCCGGGTGAGGCGACCAAGCGCCGCTCCTGGCGGCGCGGCGACTAGAACGGTGTACATGGTGTACGTGCTGGCGGTGGGAGCGGCGTTCGCGAACGCCCTCACCACGCTGCTGCAGCGCCTCGGGGTGGAGCAGGCGCCGGCAGGATCGACCATGCGCGTGGCGCTCATCAGCTACGCCGTCCGACGCCCGGTGTGGCTGGCCGGCTTCGCCGTCATGGTGGCCGCCTTCGTGCTGCAGGCCTCGGCGCTGAGCATCGGCACCCTGACCGAGGTGCAGCCGACGCTGACCGCCGAGCTGCCGCTGCTGGTGGTGCTGCTGGCCGTGTGGTTCCACCGGCTGGTCAGCTGGCACGAGTGGTTCGGGGCCTTCGCCGCCGCCGGCGGGCTTGCTGCCTTTCTGGCCGCTGCCGCGCCCGGCGGCGGCACCGCCATCCCCGGGCTCGACACCTGGCTGATCACCTCCCTGGCCGTGCTGGCAGTGGCCGCCGCCGCCGTCCTCGGGAGCCGCTGGGGCTCGCCGGCACGTCAGGCCGGACTGCTCGGCGCCGCCGCCGCCTTGCTGTTCGCTCTCACCGCCGCCTTCACCAAGCAGGTCACCGTCGACGTCAGCCAGCGGTGGTCGGGGCTGTTCACCCACTGGCATGTCTACGCCATGGCCGTCAGCGGGCTGCTGGCCGTCTTCGTCGCCCAGAGCTCCTTCCACGCCGGGCCGGTGACCGCCTCGCAGACGGCGTTGGTCCTGGTGGACCCCTTGGCGTCGATCGCCATCGGCATCAACCTCTTCGGCGACCGTCTGGCCGCCGACCCCGGCCGCCTGGTGGTCGAGGTTCTCGGCGCCCTGCTGGCGGCCAGCGGCGTGGTGCTGCTGGCCCGCTCCCGTCTGGTGGCGGCGGTTCACGGCACCGATGAGACGTCGGTCGGGCGGGTTCGGCCGAACCGGGGCGAGCTGTACCACCAGCCTCCGACAGCCCCACCGGTGGCCGGATGAGTGCCCGACGGTCGGCGGCGGCAGGTGCGGATCCGGCCGGGCCTCGAACGCCGCGGCCCGCGGCGCCGCACCCGCACCACGATGGCGCCGTCGGCGGGTTCGACGCCTGGGCGGCGGTGCTGGCCCGCATCGACGACGCCGCCGCTCTGGCCGGCTGCTCGGCGGCGGTGGCCCAGATCCTGCGGGTGCCCGAACGGGTGGTGGAGGTGGCCGTGCCGGTCCGTCTCGACAGTGGCGAGGTGCAGGTGTTCACCGGCTGGCGGGTGCACCACAACATCGCCCGCGGTCCGGCCAAAGGCGGCATTCGCTTCCACCCGTCGGTCGACGCCGACGAGGTGAAGGCGCTGGCGGCCGAGATGACGTTGAAGACCGCCGTGGTCGAGATCCCCTTCGGCGGCGGCAAGGGCGGTGTGTGCTGCGACCCGGCACAGCTGTCGGAGGGGGAGCTTGAACGGCTCACCCGACGCTACGCCTACGAGATCGCCTCCATGCTGGGACCCGACCGCGACGTGCCCGCCCCCGACGTCAACACCGACCAGCGGGTGATGGCGTGGGTGCTCGACACCGTCGACATGCTCCACGGCCGGGCCCTGCCGGCGGTCGTCACCGGGAAGCCGTTGGCCGTCGGCGGCATGCGCCTGCACACCGGCGCCACCTCCTCGGGGGTGGTGCGCTGCATCCGGGCCGCCTTCTCCGCCTTGGAGCTCGAGCTGCCCGGCGCCCGGGTCGTGGTGCAGGGCTTCGGCAAGGTGGGCGCCCCTCTGGCCTTCCTGCTGTCGTCGGCTGGCATGCGGGTGGTCGCCGTCGAAGACGTCGGCGGCGCCGTCTACAACCCCGGCGGTCTCGACGTCGGTGGCCTGGCCGACCACGCCCAGCGCACCGGCTCGGTGGGAGGCTTCGAAGGAGGGTCGCCGCTGGCCGCCGGCGGGCTGTGGTCGGTGCCGTCCGAGGTCGCCGTGCCCGCTGCCCTCGGCGGCGCCATCGACGCTGCCACCGCCGCGATCCTGTCGGCCACCGTGGTGGTCGAGGCGGCCAACGGGCCCACCACCCCCGAGGCCGACGTCGTGCTGGAGCAGCGCGGCGTCACCGTGGTGCCCGACATCCTGGCCAACGCCGGTGGGGTCACCGCCTCCTACTTCGAATGGGCGCAGAGCCGCCAGGGCTATCCCTGGGACGACGACGTGGTCGCCCGACGGTTGGGGCAGTCCATGGATGCCGCCTTCGCCACCGTGTGGGAGCGGGCCCGTCGGCTGGGGGTGCCGATGCGCCGAGCGGCTGCCGCCGTGGCGGTGGAGCGGCTGGCGCTGGCCATCGAGGCGCGCGGCCTGTTTCCCTGAGTCGGCACCCGCCGCCGCGGGGAACCTGACCGGAGCGACCCTGGGGTGGCCGGCGCCGGCCGCCGGTCAGGGCGCCAGCCGGCGGTGGCGCTCAGTGCGGGGCGGTGACCGACAGCATCCCCAAGGCGGCCGCCATGGCGGCGGGGGTGGCCAGCCAGCCCAGACCGATGGTGGCCGGGATCGACGGCCGGGCCCCGGCGGCGCGTGCCGCCCGCAGCCACAGCAACCAGGCCAGAGACCCCGTGACCAGCAGGTTGGGCCCCAGGTCGAGGCCGACGAGCAGGGCCACCGGGTGCGGCACGACCCGGGCGGCCAGCAGCGACGCCGCCGGCAGGTTGTTGACGGCCATGCTGGCCAGCGCCCCGACGGCGGCTGTCTCCCACGATCCGGCATGGCCGAGCAGGCGGTGCGGCCCGCTCCAGCTGCGCCCCAGCACCCCCAACGCCACCGCCGCCCCGAACAGCCCGACCAGTGTGGGCAGCCCCAAGGCGTCCACCACGGCGGCGGTTGCCAGACGGTGTGGGCCTGCCGTCGGCCGGGCGACGAGCGGACGGCGGGAGTGGCTCGGACCGTGGATCTGGTCCAGATCCCCCGATGTGGTGGGAGGCTGGTCCCGGCCCTGGCCGTCCCGGCCAGCCACCCGAGGCGGCCAGCGGCGCACGGCGACGGCGACGACGCCGACGCCGGCGACGGCCAGCGCCGGATCCCGCAGCGTCACCACGGCCACCGCGGCGGCCAGCACCGCGGCCGCGCCGATGCCCAGCACCGGCCGAGCCGGTCGGGGCGCCCGCTCGCCGCGACGCAGGTCGTGGCGGCCGACCACGGCCACCACCGCGGCGGTGATGAGCACCCCTGCCAGCCAGGCACCGCCGGTGCGGGCGACGAAGCGGCTGCCGGGCAGGTGGAGGTGGCCCAGCACGATCAGGTTGGTGAGGTTGGAGCCCGGCAGCAGCAGCGACCCGGCGTTCGACAGCAGCAGGCATCCGGCCAGCAGGGTCCGGCTGCCGCCGCCGCGGCGGGCCGCCGCGGCGGCCAGCACCGGTGTCAAGAAGGCGACAGACGTGTCGAGGTTGAGCACCGCGGTCACCACCACCACCAGCACCGCCGATCCCAGGTAGAGCACCACGCCGGACCGGGTGGCCGATGCCAGCAGGCCCCCAGCGGCGGCGAAGAGGCCGTCGTGGGCGGCGACCAGCCCCACCAGCAGCAGCCCGGCCACCAGCACGAACGGCGCCCAGTCCTGGGCGGCGGCGGCTCGGGCCGCCGGGGTGTCGACGGCGGCGGCCACCACGGCCGCCGCCGTGCCGGCCGCCAGCAGCAGCCACGAGGGGCGAAGCCGCCGGGCGAGGTCGGGCACCGGGCGCGGTGCCGGTGTGGCCCGGCTCCGCCCCGACGTGCTCACCACCCCCGGTCGATCCACTCCTGCAGGTGGGGACGCTCGGCACCCACCGTGGTGTCGGCGCCGTGGCCGGGCAGCACCAGGGTGTCGGGACCGAACCGGCCGAAGATCCGCTCCTCGATGGAGGTGATGATGGCGGGGAAGTCCCCTCCGGGGAAGCGCGTGGCGCCGGGCCCGCCGGGGAAGAGGGTGTCGCCGCTGAACAGCAGCGGGGTGTCGTGGAGCCAGAAGCACATCGAGCCCGGGGTGTGGCCCGGGGTGGCGATGGTCTCGAGCCGCAGCCGGCCCACCTGAAGCACCGACTGATCCTCGAGGATCTGGTCGTAGGCGGGCAGCATGTCGGCGTCGGCGCCGGTGACGGCCACCTCGATGCCGGCGTCACGCACGGCCGGCACCGCCTGGATGTGATCCCAGTGCCCATGGGTCTCGACCACCTGTCGCACCCCGAGCCGCTGGCACAGCTCCAGCAGCCGCTCGTGCTCGTTGGCGGCATCGATCAGCACCGCCTCACCTGTCTGCTTGCAGCGGACGACGTGGACGTTGTTGTCCATCGGGCCCACCACCACCCGGTGGACCTCGACGGCGGCGTCCTCGTAGTGCACGGTGGATGGGCCCACGGCGGCCTCCTCGACGGCTGGATGCCGCCACCCTATTGGCCCGCCCCTCGCTCCCGCGTCGCTGGTCGGCGGCGGTGACCGTCTGGTAGACAACGGGAGTTCACCGAACCCGTCGGGTGGCACAAGGGGAGCAGCATGAACTTCGCCTTCAGCGAGGAGCAAGAGGAGCTGCGGCGGTCGATCCGCCGGTTCTTGGAGGATAAGTCGCCCTCGGCGGAGGTGCGTCGCCTGATGGAGACCGAGGACGGCTTCGACCGGGCGGTGTGGGACCAGATGGCCAACCAGCTGGGCCTGCAGGCCATGGCCATCCCCGAGGAGTACGGCGGGGCCGGGTTCGGCTACGTGGAGCTGGTGGTGGTGTTCGAGGAGACCGGCGCGGCCCTGCTGTGCGCCCCGCTCTTCTCGACGGTGGCGCTGGGCGCCAACGCCCTGCTCAGCTCGGGTGACGAGTCGGCCAAGGCGGACCTGCTGCCGGGCATCGCCTCCGGCGAGACCATCGCCACGTTGGCGTTCACCGAGGACTCGGGGCGCTGGGACCTCGACGGTGTGGAGCTGACCGCCGTCGAGCACAACGGCACGTGGACCTTGACCGGCCACAAGATGTACGTCCTCGACGGGCACAGCGCCGACCTCATCCTGGTGGCGGCCCGCACCCCGGCCGGCATCAGCCTGTTCGCCGTGGCCGGTGACGCCGAGGGCCTCACCCGCACCACGCTGGCGACGATGGACCAGACCCGCAAGCAGGCCCGCCTCGAGCTCTCCTCCACCCCGGCTCGGTTGATCGGAACCGACGGCGGCGCCGGGCCGGTGCTCACCCGGACCCTGGACCTGGCCGCCGTGGCGTTGGCCGCCGAGCAGGTGGGCGGTGCTCAGCGGTGCCTGGACATGTCCGTCGACTACGCCAAGAACCGCATCCAGTTCGGCCGACCGATCGGTTCGTTCCAGGCCATCAAGCACAAGTGCGCCGACATGCTGCTCGAGGTGGAGTCAGCCAAGTCTGCCGCCTACTACGCCGGGTGGGCCGCCGCCGAGGATTCCGACGAGCTGCCGGTGGTGGCCAGCCTGGCCAAGTCCTACTGCTCGGAGGCCTACTTCCACGCCGCCGCCGAGAACATCCAGATCCATGGCGGGATCGGCTTCACCTGGGAGCACGACGCCCACCTGTACTTCAAGCGGGCGAAGTCCTCGGAGCTGCTGCTCGGCGACCCCAGCTACCACCGCGAGCTGCTGGCCCAGCGCATCGGCATCTGACCCTGCTGCGGCGACCGGGCGTGGTGCTGGCGCCCCGAGGACCGTCGTGAGCCCTCTGTGGGAAGAGCGCCCGGGCCCGGCCGGTCCCCTGGCGGTCCACGTGGCCCCCGGGCGGGCCGCCACGGCGGCCGCCACGCTGGTGCTCTGCCACGGCTTCCCCCTGGAGCGCGACGCGGCGGGCCGCACCGGCCGTACCTTCCCGGCGCTGGCCGACCGGCTGGCCGACGAGTCGGGGTGGGAGGTCCTCACCGGGTGCCTGCGAGGCGTGGGTCTGTCCCCGGGGAACTTCTCCCTCGACGGCTGGCTGGCCGACCTGCGGGCCCTGGTGGACGCGGCAGCCCCGTCGAGGCGGGCAGGGGTGTGGCTGGTCGGCTTCGGCACCAGCGGCGCGCTGTCGCTGTGCCTGGCCGCCGAAGACCGGCGGGTGCGGGGGGTGGCGTGCTTCGGGTCGGCCGCCACCTTCACCGACTGGGCCGAGGATCTTCCCGGCATGGTCGACTTCGCCCGGCAGGTCGGGGTCATCACCGACCCCGCCTTCCCGCCCGACCTAAAGGCCTGGGGGCGGGCCTTCTTGGAGCTGCGGCCCGCCGAGGCGGCGGCCAAGGTCGCACCCCGGCCCATGCTGATCGTCCACGGAACCGAGGACAAGGGGGTGCCGGTCTCCGACGCCCGGCTGCTGGCCGACGCCGGTGGCCCCAGCGCCGAGCTGCGTCTGGTGGGCGGTGCCGGTCACCGGCTGCGGGCCGACCCGCGAGCCATCGCCTTGCTGGTGGGCTGGCTCGAGCGCCAGGGGCCCTGACCCGGAGCCGGGGCGCCGGGGGACGGGTCGGCGGCGGACGGGGCGGAGACGAGGCGCCAGCGCCTGCGGTCAGGGCTCCATGGCCGAGCCGTCGGCGTCGGCGACGGAGGCGGGCGCCACCCCCGGAACCCGACGCCGGGCGGCCAGGTGCGCATGGCCGGGGTCGACGCCCCGTGCCGGAGCGCCTCGCAAACGACGGCGGCTGACCGTGAAGGCGGCGACGGCCAGGACCGCCAGCCCGCCGCACACGGCCCAGCCGACGTCGAAGCCGAGGTGGTCGACGACGATCCCGAAGCCCAGCGGTCCGACCATCCCCCCGACGTAGGTCCCGACCTGGGTCACCCCCGTCGCCCGGGCAGGGCTGTCGGGGTAGGCCCGCACCACGGCCAGGTTGAACAGGCCGTTGTAGCCCCAGCCGCCGCCGTAGGCGACCAGCACGGCCGGGACCAGCAGGTCGAGCCGTCCGAGGGCCAGCCCCGTGTAGCCCACCGCGCCGACGGCGATCAGGGCCGTCACCGTGCCCAGGTGGGCGTCGGCCGCCCGCCGGCCGCGCAGGCCCCGGCGGTCCGACCGCCAGCCGAAGCCCACCCGTGCCGACAACCCGACCACGCTGCCGGCGGCCGACACCAGCCCGGCCAGGCCAGGGGCGACCCCGTCGTGTACGGCTCCGGGGACGACGAAGGATCCCATGGCGTTGGAGGCGGCCACGGCGCAGGCCATGGCGGCGGCCAGGAAGACGAGTGGGCGGGCGTCGAAGCTCTTCTGGTCGGTTTGGACGGGCTGATCCCCCCGACCGCGGTGGTCCAGCCCGCTGGCCTGCCGGGTGGTGGGGGAGGGGGCGCGGGGGTCGTCGGCGGCAGGGGACGGTGGGTGGCGGCCAGCCGGTTCGGGGATGAGCTGGCGCCCACCCGACACCAGCACGGCTCCGACGAGCGCGGCGAGCCCGGCGGCGGCCAGGTAGGCGACGTGCCAGCCGGCGGTCAGCGCCAGGGCCGGGACGGCCACCCCCGACAGCAAGGTGGCGGTGGGGATGGCCGCCTGCTTCACCCCGAAGGCGAGACCTTGGCGGCGGTCGTCGACGGCCCGGGCGAGGAGGAGGTTGACGGCCGGCTGCATGGCCCCGTTCGACAGGCCCCCCAGGGCAAGGAAGCCGAGCAGCGCGGGGAGCGAGCGGACCAGCAGGCCGACGCCGAGCAGGGTGACCACGGCCAGCCCGACGGCGACCAGCATCACCTTGAAGGGGCCGATGCGCTCAGCCAGGCGCCCAGCGCGGACCGAGCTGAGCGCCGAGGCGCCGAAGAAGGTGGCCACCGCCCCGCCGATGGCGGTCGTCCCGACGTGCAGGCTGCCTTGGAGCTGCACGGCCAGGGCGCCGGTGAGGAACACCGGGAGCACCCCGGTGGTGGCCAACGCGATGGCCAGAGCCACGCTCGCCGGCTGCCGCGGAGGGCTCCCCACAGGCCGCGTCGAGGAGAGCTCCCGCTTCGGGGGGGCTGGGGTCATCTCGTCTTGGCAGGCTAGACGCGTGGTCCGAGCCGGTCGTCCTCGACCGCCACGCGGTCGGTCGCCGTTCCCGGACGGAGATCCGCCGTCCGACAGCACGTGAACCCCGGCTCCCCACGATGCACGGCCGCCCAGGGGACCGTGGAGCGGACGGCCGCCGGCGGCGTGTTGGATCAGGCGGCGGTCACGGCGGCGTCGATCGCCCGACGCAGCCGCCGGGCGTCAGCCTCGGGGTCGTCGGAACCGGTCAGGTAGCGCACCACCACGAAGCGCGACACCCCCACGGCGGCCAGCTCTGGCACCGTGGCCGGGGTGACCCCACCGGTGACGAAGACCGGTCGCCCGGCCTGCTCCACCGCCACGCGCAGATAGCCCGGGCCGGTGCCGGGCCGCCCCGGCTTGGTCGGCGTCGGCTCCACCGGTCCGGCCGACACGTAGTCGACCGGTTCGAACCGACTGGCCTGCAGCTCGGCCTCGGCGTGGGTCGACAGGCCGACGATGGCGCCGGGGCCGAGGATGCGCCGGCACAGCTGCGGTGGCACGTCGTCCTGGCCGACGTGGACCCCGTCGGCCCCGCAGGCCAGGGCCAGATCGGGTCGATCGTTGACGATGAAGGGCACCCCCGCATCGGCGCAGCGCCGGGCCAGCGCCTCGGCGCGGGTCAGCAGGGGGCGGGCGTCGAGGTTCTTGTCGCGCAGCTGCACCAGGTCGACACCGCCGGCCACGCAGCGGGCGACGAAGTCCAGCAGGTCGTCACGGTCCGGCGTGCACAGGTAGAGCCGTCGTCCGGCCAGCCTGGTGGCAGGGTCCGCCCCCTCGCCCGGGCTCATCTCCCGGGCCGCTTCGACGGCGCGGCGCCCCGGGCGGCCTTCGCTCCCCCCGCGCCGGCGGCGGTGGGCCCGGCCGTGTTGTGGGCGGCGGTGGACCTGGCCGTGTTGGACCCGGCCTTCAGCTGCTGCTTCGTGTCACGCACCTTGGCCAGGCTCTGCTCGTCGGTGATGTCGGCCACCGACAGGAAGCTGTTGGGCTCGCCGTAGGGGGAACAGGCCTGGCGCCAGCCCGCCGGGCGCACGCCGAGCTGCTTGCCGACCAAGGCGGTGAAGATGCGGGCCTTCTGAAGGCCGAAGCCCGGCAGAGCCTTCACCCGCCGGACCAGGTCGTCTCCCGACGCCGCCTCCGTCCACACCCGCTCGGCGTGGCCGCCGTAGCCCTCCACCACCGCCTCACACAGCTGCCGGACCCGCTCGGCCATCGAGCGCGGGTAGCGGTGCAGCGCCGGCCGCTGGGCGAACACGGCGGCGAGGGCTTCGGGGTCCATGGCGGCGATGGCCTGCGGATCGAGGTGGCCGCCCAGGCGCCGGGACAGCTCGGCCGGACCGGCGAAGGCCCATTCCAGCGGGACCTGCTGGTCCAGGACCATGCCGATCAGCAGCGCCACCGGGTCCCGTGACAGCAGTGCGTCGGCCTCGGCGTCCTGCGACAGGTGCAGCGAGACGGTGGCCACAGCCGCCGAGGCTAGCGCCCCGCACCAGGCCGCCGATCCGCCGTTCGGGATGCTGGGTTGTCCGGGATGCTGGGTTGTCCGGGATGCTGGGTTGTCCGGGATGCTGGGTTGTCCGGGATGCTGGGTTGTCCGGGATGCTGGGTTGTCCGGGATGCTGGGCTCGACGAGGCGGCGACGGAGACCACCGAGCTCGTGTTGCTCGGCCTGAAGCCTGAGCCGGCTGAGCCTGGCCCGCCAGAGGTGGCCGCAGGCCCCGTCTATCCTGGGCGCGATCCCCGCAGCGCGAAGGAGCCCGCATGACCAGCCTCGACAACCGGCCCCCGTTCAAGGTGGCAGATCTGCGCCTGGCCGACTTCGGCCGGCGTGAGATCGAGCTGGCCGAGCACGAGATGCCGGGCTTGATGGCCATGCGGGCCGAGTACGGCGCCAGCCAGCCCCTGCGCGGCGCCCGCATCACCGGGTCGTTGCACATGACGGTGCAGACCGCCGTGCTGATCGAGACGCTCACCGCACTGGGCGCCCAGGTGCGCTGGGCCAGCTGCAACATCTTCTCCACCCAGGACCATGCCGCTGCCGCCGTGGCGGTGGGACCCGACGGCACCCCCGACGACCCCAAGGGTGTGCCGGTGTTCGCCTGGAAGGGCGAGACGCTCGAGGAGTACTGGTGGTGCACCGAGCAGGCCCTGCTGTGGCCCGAAGGCGGCCCCAACATGATCCTCGACGACGGCGGGGACGCCACGCTGCTCGTCCACCAGGGGGTGGAGGTCGAGAAGGCCGGCGTCGCCCCCGATCCGGCCACCGCCTCGAGTGAGGAGATGGCGGTGGTGCTGGCGCTGCTGGGTCGCAGCCTCGGCGAGGATCCCAGCCGCTTCACGTCGATCGCCAACGGCGTGCGAGGGGTGACCGAGGAGACCACCACCGGGGTCCACCGCCTCTACGACATGGAGCGACGCGGTCAGCTGCTGTTCCCGGCCATCAACGTCAACGACTCGGTCACCAAGTCGAAGTTCGACAACAAGTACGGCTGCCGCCACTCGCTCATCGACGGCATCAATCGGGCCACCGACGTGCTCATCGGCGGCAAGGTGGCGGTGGTGTGCGGCTACGGCGACGTCGGCAAGGGCTGCGCCGAGTCGCTGCGGGGCCAAGGCGCCCGGGTCATCGTCACCGAGATCGACCCGATCTGCGCCCTGCAGGCCGTCATGGACGGCTTCGAGGTGACCACCTTGGACGACGTCATCGAGCGGGCCGACGTCGTGGTGACCGCCACCGGCAACCGCGACATCGTCACCGCCGCCCACATGCAGCGCATGAAGCACCAGGCCATCTTGGGCAACATCGGTCACTTCGACAACGAGATCGACATGGCCGGCCTGGCCGCCTTCCCCGGGGTGCAGCGCGTCAACATCAAGCCGCAGGTGGACAAGTGGGTCTTCCCCGACGGGCACGCCATCATCGTGCTGTCCGAGGGGCGGCTGCTGAACCTCGGCAACGCCACCGGTCACCCCAGCTTCGTGATGTCGAACTCGTTCACCAATCAGACCATGGCCCAGATCGAGCTGTTCACCAAGCCCGGCGAGTACCAGAACAAGGTGTACGTGCTGCCCAAGCACCTCGACGAGAAGGTGGCGGCCCTGCACCTGCCGGCGCTGGGAGCCAAGCTGACCGCCCTCAGCCCCGCCCAGGCCGAGTACATCGGGGTGCCCGTCGAAGGGCCCTACAAGCCCGACACCTACCGGTACTGAGCCCCGGCCCGCCGGGTCGGGACCAGGTACGCCGCCGCCTCGCCGCCGACGCCGGGAGCGCCGGACGCAGCGCCCCCGGGACGTGGCCGCCTCGGGCCCAGCGACGGCCCGGATGGCTAGTGGGTGTTGAGCATGGCCCGCACCGACTCGCGCAGCGATCCCATGGTGGCCATCACCGCCGTCGGCTCATAGCCGCAGTGCGCCATGCAGTTTGCGCAGCGGGGATCCTTGCCGCGCCCGTACTTGCTCCAGTCGGTGGTCTCCACCAGCTCCTTGTAGCTGCTGGCGTAGCCGTCGGCCATCAGGTAGCAGGGTCGCTGCCAGCCCAGCACCGAGTAGCTGGGGATCCCCCATGCCGTGCAGGCGAAGTCCCGCTTTCCCTCGAGGAAGTCCAGGAACAGCGGGGAATGGTTGAGCCGCCACTTGCGGCGCCGCCCGGCGAACGCCTCGCGGAACAGCGACCGGGTCTGCTCCACCCCGAGGAAGTGCTCCTGGTCGGGGGCCTTCTCGTAGGCGTAGGCCGGCGAGATCATCATGGCGTCGACACCGAGATCGTCGTTGAGGAAGTCCAGCACGTCGCGCACCGTCTTGGGCGAGTCGGTGTTGAAGAACGTCGAGTTGGTGGTGACCCGGAACCCCTTGGCCTTGGCGGCGCGGATGGCCCGCACCGCCGTGTCGAACACCCCAGGGCGGTCGACGGCGGCGTCGTGGCGCTCACCGAGGCCGTCGAGATGGACGACGAAGGAGAAGAAGCGCGAGGGGGTGAAGCGCTCCAGGCCCCGTTCGAGCAGCACGGCGTTGGTGCACAGGTAGACGTACACCTTGCGGGCCACCAGCTCCGACACGATCTGCTCGATGTCGGGATGCAGCAGCGGCTCGCCGCCGGCGATCGACACCATGGGGGTGCCCGACTCCTCCACCGCTCCGATCACGTCCTCGACCGAGAGGCGCTTGCGCAGGATCTCGGTGGGATGCTGGATCTTGCCGCAGCCGGGGCAGCTGAGGTTGCAGGCGAAAAGCGGTTCGATCTCGACGATGAACGGGTAGTACTTGGCGCCCTTGAGCCGCTGGCGCAGCAGGTGGGTGCCGATCCGGAGGTTCTGACGGAGGGGGACGGGCATCAGCGCACCTTCTGTGGGAGGGAGAATTCGACGGTTTCGGTGGTGATCCGCTGTTCGCGGACGTCGAGGGGGCCGAGCAGGCCGAGGCGGTCGACGACTCGCTGCACCAGCCACTCGGGGGCCGAGGCGCCAGCGGTGATCCCCACTGTCGTTACCCCGTCGAGCCAGCTGAGCTGCAGGTGTCGCTCGTCGTCGACCAGCTCGGCTCGACAGCCGCGCCGGCGGGCCACCTCCACCAGCCGGACCGTGTTCGACGAGTTGGGGGAGCCGACCACCAGCAGCAGGTCGCAGCGGGCGGCCAGGGCGGCCACGGCATCCTGGCGGTTCTGGGTGGCGTAGCAGATGTCGCTGGCCGGCGGGCCGGTCACGTCGCTGAAGCGCTCCTCGAGGGCCGAGACGATGCTGGCCGTCTCGTCGACGGCCAGGGTGGTCTGGGTGAGGTAGGCGACCGGCTCGTCGCGTCGCAGCGGTAGGTGCTCCACGTCCGCCACCGTCTCCACCAGGTGGGTCCGCTTCGGGGCCTCACCCATGGTGCCCACCACCTCCTCGTGGTCCCCGTGGCCGATCAGCACCAGCTGGCGGCCCTGGCGGGCGAAGCGGCGAGCCTCGGCGTGCACCTTGGCCACCAGCGGGCAGGTGGCGTCGATGACGTTCAGGTGACGCCGCTCGGCCTGCAGGTGGACCTCGGGGGCCACCCCGTGGGCGGCCAGGACGCAGGTGGCTCCCACGGGCACCTCGTCGACCTCCTCCACGAACACCGCGCCGCGCCGTTGCAGGTCGGCAACCACGTGACGGTTGTGGACGATCTGGCGCCGGACGTAGACCGGCGATCCGAAGCGGGCCAGGGCCCGTTCGACGATGTCGACGGCGCGCTCCACCCCGGCGCAGAACGACCGCGGGCCGGCCAGCAGCACCTGCCGCTGGCCGAGCGCCCGGGCCCAGCGCTCCAGCGGAGGGCGGATCCCCATCAGCGGGCCGATGGTCCGCAGCCCGCCGCGCACCGGCCCGTGCTCTGCGCTGTCGGCCGCCACCCGCACCACGGCCAGCGGGTGGCCGGCCAGCTGCCGGGCCAGCCAGCCCGACTCCATGTCGACCAGCAGGGCGCCCGAGCCGGCCAGGGCGGCCCGCTGGCGCCGGCTCAGCAGGCGCGGCGAGGAGGCCACCGGCCCGATCCGCACGGCCAGCCCGACGCGGGCCAGCTCGTCGGCGACCAGCCTGGCGCCAGGCAGCGGCACCACCGTCGGGCCGCCCGGCTCCAGGGTGCGCACCTCGCTGGCCACCACGACCTGCCCCGAGCGCAGATCCGGGCTGATGCCGCCGCCGACCCCGGTGACGGCCACCGGGGCACCGGCGGGGAGCGTTCCGGCCAGCCGGGCGCCGGCCGTCGCCGCGTTGGCCGGACCCATGCCCACCACCGTGGTCGGCCCGCCGACGGCCAGCGCCTCGATGGACAAGGCGGTGAGGATGGTCAGCTCAGGCATGGGCTTGGCCGGGGGAGCCGCCGGTGGCGCGAGCCGAGCGGTAGCGGCCCAATGCCATCAGCGGAAACACCTGCCGGTAGAGGTGGTAGTTGATGTAGAAGTCGCCGGGGAAGCCGGTGCCGGTGAACTGCGGCTCGTCCCAGGTGCCGTCGGCGCGCTGGGTGTCGATCAGCCACTGCACCCCTCGGGCCGCGGCCGTTCCGGCCGGCCCGTCGGTGCCGGCTGCCCCGCCGGCCACCAGCGCCAGCAGCGCCCAGGCCGTCTGGGAGGCGGTGGAGGTTCCGCGGCCGCGAAAGGCGGCGTCGGTGTAGGAGCGGCAGTCCTCGCCCCATCCCCCGTCGGGGTTCTGGTGGACCACCAGCCAGTCGAGGGCGGCGGCGACGACCGGGTCGTCAGGGCGGGCGCCGGCGGCCACCAGGGCGGGCACGACGGCGCCGGTGCCGTAGATGTAGTTCACGCCCCAGCGCCCGAACCACGAGCCGTCGGGCTCCTGGGCGGCACGTAGCCACTGCACGCCGCGGGCCAGGGCCTGCGGTGCCCGGCCGGTGTGGGCCAGCAGCTCCACCACGTGGGCGGTCACGTCGGCGCTGGGCGGGTCGATGAGCTCGCCGAAGTCGCAGAACGGCAGCTCGCGGCAGAGGGTCTGCACGTTGTCGACGTCGAAGGCGCCCCAGCCACCGTCGGCGCACTGCATCCCGAGGACCCAGTTCAGCCCCCGCTCGATCGGCCCCTCGGGGACCGGCTCCACCCGGCGCAGCGCCATGGCCACCACCGAGGTGTCGTCGACGTCGGGATAGATGTCGTTGTCGAACTCGAAGGCCCAGCCGCCGGGAGCCAGGTTCGGTCGACGCACCTGCCAGTCACCGGGGACGGTGATCTCCTCACCGGCCAGCCAGCGTCCGGCGCGCTCGAGCGCCTCGTCGTCGGGGTCGGCGCCGGTGTCGGCCAGGGCCAGCACGGCCAGCGCCGTGTCCCACACCGGCGACTGGCAGGCTTCGAGGCGCCGCCCCTGCTGGTCGTCGATGACGAAGCGCTCCAAGCCGGCCAGGCCGGCGGCCATGACCGGATGGTCGAGGGCGTAGCCCTGCAGGTGCAAGGCGATGAGGGAGTACACCCACGGCGGCTGGATCCCACCCCAGCAGCCGTCGGCCTCCTGACGGGCGATGATCCACCGCTCGGCCCGTTCCAGCGACAGGCGCCGCAGGGCCCGCAGCGGCCGGCGCTCGTAGCGGTGCAGCAGCCGGTCGAGGTGCACGAACCGGCCGGCCCAGGTGCGCAGCGACGCCTTCAGCTCGGTGACGGCCCCGGTGCGCAGCTCGTCGACCGTGACACCGAGGTCGCGCACCGGCCGATGGCTGCCCACCACCGTCAGCGCCACCACCGTCTGGCGGGCCCAGCAGCCGAAGTCGTAGACGTTGAGCGGCACCGACGGCGGCAGCCACAGCAGCTCCGGCGGCAGCACCGGCAGCGTCTCCCAGGGCCACAGCCCGAACAGCGCCAGCCAGATGCGGGTGAAGACCCTGCTGGCCTCGATGCCGCCGTGCTCCACGACGAAGCGGGCGGCGCGGCGCATGTGGTCCGCCTCGGGCCGGTCGCCGGCCAGGCGCAGCGCCACGTAGGCCTCGACGGTGGTGGACAGATCGGGCGGGCCGCCGTGGAAGACGGCCCAGGTGCCGTCGTCGCACTGCTGGGCGCGGATCCAGCGGGCCGCCCGCTCGGTCTGCGCCGCGGTGCGGATGCCGAGGAACTGGCGCAGCAGCAGGTCCTCGGCATCCATGGTGACGTTGGTCTGGAGCTCGCCCTTCCACCAGCCAGCCGGATCCTGCACCTGACGCAGCGCCCGGCTGCCGGCGTCGATGCACCGGTCGACGTCAGCCGGCGTCGGCGCGGCGGCCGGAGCGCTCTCGTCGCGGCAGGAGCCGGGGGGCAGAACGTTCGGTGTCGTCACCGGTCACGCTCGGTGACGTACCGGGCCACGGCGGCCAGCTCGGCGGCGGGGCCTTCCACCAGGGGCACCCGCCGTAGGGCGGCGAGGGCCTGCTCCCGGTGCTCGAGGGCGAAGTCCAAGGCGGCCGCACAGGCACCCTGGTGCTCGAGCAGCTCGAACACCGCCGCCACCCCGCCGGCGGAGAGGTCGCCGGCCAGCAGCGCCGACACCCGGCGAAGCAGGCCGGCGGGCAGGCCGTCCATGGCCAAGACGATGGGCAGCGTCTTCTTGTGGGCCAGCAGGTCACTGCCCACCGGCTTTCCGGTCACCTCGGGGCGGCCCCAGATGCCCAGCACGTCGTCGACCGCCTGGAACGACATGCCGAGGTGGTTGCCGTAGTCGGCCAGCGCCTCCACCACCGGGTCAGCCGCCCCGGCCAGGATGGCGCCGATGGAGGAGGCACAGGCGAGCAGCGCTCCCGTCTTGGCCGCCTCCATGGCTCGGCAGTCCTCCACCGACACCTGCTGGCGGCGCTCGAAGGCCATGTCCTGGGCCTGCCCGGCGATCATGGCGGCGGTGGCCCGGGTCAGACAGAGGGCAGCCCGGACCCGGGGCGGGGTGGGATCTTCGAGCAGCAGCTCGGTGGCCAAGGCGGCCAGGGCGTCGCCGGCGACGACCGCCGGCCCGAGCCCGAACTCGATCCACACGGTGCGCCGATGGCGACGCTCGGTGTCGCCATCGACGACGTCGTCGTGGATGAGCGAGAAGTTGTGGACCAGCTCCACGGCCACCGCGCCCACCAGGGCCTCCTCGGGCGGTGCCCCTACCGCCTCGGCTGACAGGACGGCGAGGGCGGCGCGCACCCGCTTGCCGCCGGCTTGCATGTGGTGCTCCACCACCGGGGCCAGCTCCGGGCACAGTCGGGCCACCGCCGCCTCGAGCGCCGGGGCGACCAGAGCGGCGGCCCGCTCGAGCGCTTCGGGTGGGCTGGCGACCAGCTGCCCGGCACCGTCCGGCCCGGCGCCGGCGGGAGCACCGTCTGCCTCGGCGCTGGGGACGGCGCCGTCTGCGGCGTCGGCGCCGGAGGTCGCCTCGAGCTGGGTGCGGGTCTCGCCGTCGCCGGCAGCTCGGCGAGCGGTGGACGGGCTGGTCATGGAGCGGCCTCCTGAGGTCGGGTTCCAATGGGACGTGCAGGGGTGCGGGCCGATCGGGTCGGCGGTGTGCCCGCCCCTGCGGGGCCGGTTGGGGAGTGGTCGGTCGGGAAGGGTTCGCTGGCCATGGCGTCGGGCGCGGCGGACGCGTGGTGTGCCGCTTCAGACACGCTAGATGGCGAAGCAGCCGGGGTAGCGCGGCCGGCACCAGAGACGGCGGGACCCGGGCTGGGGCGGGTCGGCGCCTGGTCGGGTTCGCTGACCCCACCGCGGGTGGTCGAGCGGCCGGTGGCGAAGCGGTCGGTGGTCGAGGTCCGGGACGGGCCAGGGACGTGAGGCGCGCCGAGAGCCACGGCCGCGGCGGCCAGGCCGCTGCGCACCGCCCCTTCCATGGTGGCGGGCCAACCGGTGTCGGTCCAGGCGCCGGCCCAGGCCAGGCCAGGCAGCGCCCCGCGGGGTCCGAAGCGGGCGGCGCCGCTGCCCGGCGTGGCTCGGAACGTGGCCTGATGCTCTCGGGTGACGACGGCGTCGAGGAGCTGCGCGTGGTGGGCGGCGGGGAACAGCTCCCCGACCGCCTGGTGGAAGCGGCGCACCAGCAGCTCGGGTCGCTGCCCGATGGCGTCGCCGGCGGCCGACAGCGACACCGCCAGGTGCTGCTCGCGAAGAGGGGCTCCACCGCCGTCGGCAGGGTTGGTGCGGTCGAAGACGAACTGCACCGGCGAGTCGAGACCGGCGGCCAGCGGCAGGTCGGTGACCCGGCGGTCGAAGACCAGGTGCACGTTGACGATCGGAGAGGCACCCAGCGCGACGGGGTCGGGGCCGCAGCCGGCCGGCACCACCTCGGCGGCCGGCTGCGGTGGCAGGGCCAGCACCACCGCGTCGGCCGTGACGTCGACGCCGTCGCCGGTGACCCGCCAGGCGCCGTCCTCCTGCCGGCGTACGGCCCTGACCCGCTTCCCCAGCAGGGTCCGCACCCCGCTGCGGGCCAACGCCCGGCGCCCCGGGGTGTCGTGCAGATGGGCCAGCGGGACCCGCGCCCAGCCGATGTCGCCGGCGTCGGCCCGCTCCAGCAGCCCGGTGCGGAACACCTTGGCTGCCACCGTCAGCGACGCCTGGTCGGCCGGCAGGTTGATGGTGGGCAGGGCGATCAGGTTCCACAGCGCTTCGACCGCCGCCGGGTGCTGGTGGTGGCGGTGCAGCCACTGCCCGAAGGTGATGGTGTCGAGAGAAGGGTCGGCCGGATCGAGGAACCGCAGCGGGACGGCAGCCAGGGGCAGGCGGAGGCGGTCGGCCAAACCCAGGTGGCGGTAGCCGGCCAGAGCGCCGGCCAGGTGCAGCGGAGCGGGGCCACGGCTGCGGCGGATGCGCACGGTGCGGCCGCCGGGGCGGACGACGGGCACGTCGAGTCGGGGCTGCACCACCACGTCGCGGGCGGCACCGATCCGGTCCAGGAAGCGGAGGTACTGGTCGCAGCAGCGGAGAAAGACGTGCTGGCCGTTGTCGAACCATCGGCCGTTGCGCTCGAAGGACCAGGTCAGGCCGCCCAGGCGTCGGCGGCGCTCCACCACGGTGACCGCGGCGCCGCCGTCGGCGGCGGCCAGGGCGGCGGTCATGCCGGCCAACCCTCCGCCGACCACCGCGATGCGCGGGCGGCTCATCGGCGCCGCCCTCCGATCGCCGGCCGGCCGGCCAGGGCGGCGGCCGCCACCCACGCCTTCTCCCACACCGGCAGCGAAAGCCGTACCCGGGTGACGGCTCCGGGATCGGCCTCGATCCGCCGCAGCAGCCGGCGGTAGATGCCGGCCATGGCTCCCACGCAGGCGCGGCTGCGATGGTCGAGCAGCGGCAGCAGCTGCAGCCCTTCGTCGAACCAGCGCCGCGCCCGGTCGCACTCGAAGGCGACCAGCTCGGCGATGGCAGCCGACGGGGCCTGCAGGTCGGCGGGAAGGCCGAGCCGGGCTGCGTCGTCCGCGGGGAGGTACACCCGACCCATCTGCCGGTCTTCGACGACGTCGCGCAGGATGTTGGTCAGCTGCAGCGCCACCCCCAGGGCATCGGCCAGCTGCGGAGCCCGCTGCGGGTCGCGGCTGCCGAAGACGGCCAGCGACAGGCGGCCGATGGAGCCGGCCACCTTGCGGCAGTAGGAGATCAGGTCCTCCTCGGTGCCGATGGCGATGCCGCGGACGTCGGTCTCGCAGCCGTCGATCAGCTCATCGAAGGCGTCCAGCGGCAGCTGGTAGCGCCGCCAGGCGTCGGCCACGGCCACCAGCACCGGGTCCTCCCCGTCGCCGCCGGGCGCCGTCGAGCTCGACTCGATGGCGTGCAGCGCACCGCGCACCTGGTCGAGAGCGGCCAGCTTCTCTGCGGGGGCGGCGTCGCCGTCGCCGATGTCGTCGACCCGCCGGGCCAAGGCGTACACGGCGGAGAGCGCAGCGCGCTCGGGTGGGTGCAGCAGCCGGATGCCGTAGGAGAAGTTCTTGGCCTCGTGGCGGGTGATCTCCTCGCAGACCTGGTATGCGTCGGCCGGCTTCACCGGCTCGCCCGTGGGGACGTGACCGCCACCGGGGCGATGGCCGCCGCGGGCTGGTTGACGCCGGCTCCGGCCAGCCGGGCGGTGTGCCACAGCAGCGACCCGAGGCGGCGGGCCCGGCGGCCGATGTCGGTGCCGGCGCCGGGGGTGAGCGGGGCGTAGCCGCGGCGCCGCAGCTCGTCGGCAGCGCCCAGGCCCCCGGCGGCGAAGGCCGCCACCGCCAGCCTGAGCCGTCCCGGCAGCGATGCGGCCAGGGGCGCCCCGGCGCTCAGCAGGCTGCGGCTCCGGTCGATCTGCAGCGCCACCGCCGCCCTCACGGCGTCGGTGGGCCGGGCCGCCATGATGTCGGCCTCGTCACAGCCGAACAGGGCGAGGTCCTCGGCGGGCAGGTAGACACGGTCGCGCCCGGCGTCCTCGAAGACGTCTTGGCAGTGCTCCACCAGCTGCAGTGCCACGCACACGTCATCGGACCAGGCGACGCGCTCGGCGCTATCGGCGTGCACCACGCCCAGCACCATGCGGCCCACCGGCATGGCGGAGAGCCGGCAGTAGTCGACGAGCTGCTCGAAGCTGCCGTAACGCCGGACCGTCTGATCCTGGCGGTTGGCCTGCACCAGCTGATGGAACACGCCGGGGTCGAGGCGGTGGCGCCGGATGGTGTCGCCGGCGGCGACCAGCAGTGGATGACGGGCCCGGCCGGCGGCGGCCCGGTCGATCTCGGCGTCGAGCCAGTCCAAGGCAGCCAGGATCTCTGCC
Source organism: Actinomycetes bacterium (assembly GCA_021848085.1). GTDB lineage: Bacteria > Actinomycetota > Acidimicrobiia > Acidimicrobiales > UBA8190 > JAJZNB01. Next base: position 6,434 of record JAJZNB010000181.1, on the reverse strand, counting down.
GGCGGGTGGTCCCCGTCGCCGATCTCGTCGGTGAGGCGGGCGAAGCCGTAGAGGGCGAGCAGGTCCCGCCGCAGCGCCTTGGGGAGCAGTCGGCTTGCCACGGGGAAGTTCTCTCCGTTGGCGCGGCCCAAGATCGCCTGCGCGGTCGGGAGCAGCTCGGGGCCCGCCTCGGGCTGTCGGCTCGGTCTCACGTGTTGTGGCCCCCGTCGTCGCGTTCGTCTCGTTGGTGCGGCGTGCCGTGGTGACGACGCCGGCGGGCTGGCTGCAGGCCCGCGAGGCCGCGCCAGAGGGGGCTCCTTCGGCGGCTCGGAGCGGCCCGGCAGGTCTGTCCAGCACAGCGACCTTACCCCCGGTTGTCCTGGGGTAACGGTTTTGGCCGGAGGACCCTGCCGCAGCCGGGGCAGGCCGGGCCGCAGCCGGGGCAGGCCGGGCCGCAGCCGGGGCAGGCCGGTCAGCTCGGGCGGGTCGATCCCGGCGCGGTGCTCAGCGGGACGTGGTGTTGCAGGTCCGCCGTCCACGGGTCGGGGCCATCGGGATCGATGCCGTAGTGCTCCACCGCCCGGCGCACCTCGGCGACGTCGCCGCGCCCTCGGGCGGCCAGGGCGGCGAGCACCGCCACCACCAGGTGCCCCTCGTCGATCTCGAAGAACCGGCGCAGGGGCCCCCGGGTATCGGAGCGGCCGAAGCCGTCGGTGCCGAGCGACGTCCACGGACGCTGCACCCATCGGCTGACCTGATCCGGCACGGCGCGGACGTAGTCGGTGACCGCTACCACCGGGTCGTCGCCGGTCCCGAGCATGTCGGTGACGTAGGGCTCACGGACCGGCTCGCCGGGATGCAGCCGGTTGAAGCGCTCGGCCGACATGGCGTCGGCGCGCAGCTCGCTGTAGGAGGTCGCCGACCAGGTGTCGACCGACACCCCCCAGTCCTCGGCCAGCGCCGAGCGGGCCTCGGCGGCCGCCTGCCACAGCGGCCCGGAGAACAGCAGCGTGGCGCGGCGGGGCTGGCTCTCGGCCCCGTCAGGGTGGGCTGTCTGGGCCGGCTCGGCGAAGCGGTACAGGCCGCGCAGCACCCCCTGGCGGATCCGTTCGCCCTCGGCGCCGCCGGGCAGCGGTGGCATGGCGTAGTTCTCGTTGTAGAGCGTCAGGTAGAAGAACCGGTCCTCAGGTTCCTCTCCCAGGATGCGCTCTACGGCGTGCTCCATGACGAGGGCCAGCTCGTAGGCGAAGGCCGGATCGTAGACCCGAGCCGCCGGGTTGACGCTGGCCAGCAGCGGCGAGTGGCCGTCGGCGTGCTGCAGGCCCTCGCCCAACAAGGTGGTGCGGCCGGCGGTGCAGCCGGCCAGGATGCCCCGGCCGCGGATGTCTCCGAGGAGCCAGGCCAGGTCTCCCACCCGCTGGAACCCGAACATGGAGTAGAAGCTGTAGATCGGCAGCATGGGGCGGCCCCAGGTGGCATAGGCCGTCGACAGGGCCACGAACGCGGCCATGGCTCCGGCTTCGGTGATGCCCTCCTGGAGGACCTGTCCCGACTGCGACTCGGCGTAGCGCAGGATGAGGTCGGAGTCGACCGGGGTGTAGCGCTGCCCTTCAGGGGCGTAGATCTTCGATTCGGCGATGATCGGTTCCAGGCCGAAGGTGCGGGCCTCGTCGGGCACGATGGGGGCCACCAGGTGGCCGACCCCGGCGTCGCGCACCAGCAGGCGCATCAGACGGGCGAAGGCCATGGTGGTCGACGCCGCCTGGGTGCCGGAACCGGCCAGCAGATCGGCGAAGACCTTGGGGTCGGCCTTGGCCACCGGGGCGGGCCGGATGACTCGCGCCGGCAGAGGGCCGCCCAGCAGCTGCCGGCGGGCTTGGAGGTACTGGTGGGCGTCGGAGCCTTCCGGCGGTCGGTAGTAGGGCGGCAGCTCGGCGTCGAGGGCCGACTCGGGGATCTCCTCCTGGAGGAACAGCCGGTCGCGCAAGGCCAGGAGCTGGGCCTTGGTCATCTTCTTGATCTGATGGGTGGCGTTGCGGGCCTCGATCTCGGGGCCGAGGGTCCAGCCCTTGATGGTCTTGGCCAAGATGGCAGTCGGGGAGCCGGTCTGCTCCGTGGCGCGCTTGTAGGCGGCATAGAGCTTCCGGTAGTCGTGCCCGCCGCGGGGCAGGGCCTGCAGCTCCTCGTCGGAGAGGTGCTCCACCAGGCGCCGCAGCCTCGGGTCGGGTCCGAAGAAGTGCTCGCGAATGTAGGCACCGCTCTCGGTGGCGTACTTCTGGAACTCGCCGTCGGGCGTCGTGTTCATCTTGTCGAGCAGGACCCCGTCGACGTCGCGGGCCAGCAGCTCGTCCCACTTGGAGCCCCAGATGACCTTGATGACGTTCCAGCCCGCGCCGCGAAACAGCGCTTCGGCTTCCTGGATGATCTTGCCGTTGCCCCGGACCGGGCCGTCGAGGCGCTGCAGGTTGCAGTTGACGACGAAGATGAGGTTGTCGAGGTGCTCGCGCCCCGCCACCGACAGTGCGCCGATGGTCTCCACCTCGTCGAGCTCGCCGTCGCCGACGAAGCACCACACCCGGCTGGCGCTGGTGTCGACCAGCTGGCGGTGCAGCAGATAGCGGTTGACGTGGGCCTGGTAGATGGCGGTCAGCGGGCCGAGGCCCATGGAGACGGTGGGGAACTCCCAGAAGTCGGGCAGCAGCCGGGGGTGTGGGTAGCTGGGCAGGCCGTCGCCGCCGACCTCCTGGCGGAAGCGGTCCAGCTGGTGCTCGTCGAGGCGGCCCTCGACGAAGGCCCGGGCGTAGATGCCGGGAGAGGCGTGGCCCTGCACGAAGACCTGGTCGCCGAAGCCACCGTCGGCCTTGCCCCGAAAGAAGTGGTTGAAGCCGACCTCGTACAGCGACGCCGAGCTGGCGAAGGTCGACAGGTGCCCGCCGATGCCTTCGGCCAGGTGGTTGGCGCGCACCACCATGACGGCCGCGTTCCAGCGGATGTAGGCGCGGATGCGCCGCTCCAGGTATTCGTCACCGGGGAACCACGGCTCCTCGTCGCGCGAGATGGTGTTCACGTACGGGCTCGAGACGGTGGCGGGGAAGTCGACCTGCTTGGTGCGGGCCCGCTCCAGCAGCCGCATGAGGAGGTAGCGGGCCCGGGTGCGGCCTCGCTGGTCGAGCACGGCGTCGAAGGAGTCGAGCCACTCCTCGGTCTCCTCCGGGTCGATGTCGGGAAGCTGGTGGGATACGCCGTCGAAGAGCACCTCGCCAGCCTAGGACGGGCGGCGGGCCGGACGACACCCCCCCAAGGCCGGTGCGCCGCCGCGTCAGGAGCGCCGCGAGCGGAACCGTTCGGTGGCGGCGGCGAACTCGTCGCCGGCCAGCAGCTTGGCGAAGACCGAACCTTCCACCGACATCTGCTGCAGCAGGCTGGTGCGGTCGCCCCACAGCAGCCGTTTGGTGGCGGCCAGCGCCTGGGGCGGCTTGGCCGCCAGGGCGGCGGCCGAGGCCGAGGCGGCCGCATCGGGATCGTCGTTGACGTCGGTGGCCATCCCCCACCACAGCGCGTCGGCCGCCGGGACCGGGCGGCCCAGCAACAGCGCGGAGGCGGCTCGCCGGCGACCGGCCAGCTGCGGCAGCAGCAGGGTGCTGCCGGCTTCGGGGACCAAGCCGAGGTCGACGAACGGAAAGCGCAGCTCGGCATCGGTGGACAGGTGCACCACGTCGCAGTGCAGCAGCATGGTCGCACCGACCCCCACCGCCCGGCCGTTGACGGCGGCCACCAGCGGCTTGGCCGCCTCGGCCAGGCCGCGCAGGAACGAGGTCACCGGAGCTTCGGGGTCACCGGGCGCGGCGAAGTCGAACAGGTCGTTGCCGGCGCAGAAGTCGGGGCCGCTGCCGCGCAGGACACCGACCCGCAGATCGTCACGCTCCTGCAGCGTCTGCAGACCGTCAGACAGGGTCTGGTACATCGCCGAGGTGAGCGAGTTCTTCTTGTCGGGCCGGTTGATCACCAGGGTCAGGACCGGACCCTCGATGAGGGTGTCGACGTCTGCCATCACTTACTTCTACTCGACGCTGCTAGCGCCGCGGTAGCCGCCGCCGGGCTCCGGCGCTGGTCGGCGGCCCGCCAGCAGTACCACGCCACCACGCTGCGATAGGGCCGGAACCGCTCACCGAGCGCGTGCAGCTCCTTGGGGGCTGGCGCCTGGGGCAGCGCCCAGGCCTGGGCGTAGCCGGCCCGGACCCCGAAGTCTCCGGTCGGCCAGACGTCGAGACGGCCCAGGGTGAAGATGAGGAACATCTCCGCCGTCCAGCGGCCGACGCCGCGCACCTGCACCAGGCGTTCCACGACGGCCTCGTCAGGCAGGCGGCCGATGCCCGCCAGTCGCAGCTCGCCGTGATGGACCCGGCGGGCCAGGTCGTGGACGGCGGCCACCTTGGCACCGCTGAGCCCGCATTCCCGCAGGCGTTCGACCGAGCAGGCCAGCACGGCCTCAGGGGTGGCCGTGCCGCCCACAGCAGCCAGGAAGCGCTGGTGGATGGCGGCGGCGGCGCTGCCGGCCAGCTGCTGGTAGAGGATCGAGCGGGTGAGCGCCTCGAAGTGGGTGCGACCGTGGCGCCGTCGGGTCAGGCGTGGCGGCCCGTGGCGCGCAGCCAGGGCGGCCACCACCGGGTCCACGGCGCCCAGGTGGCTGACGGCGTCGTCCAGCAGCCGCGAGCGGGGAGTCACGGGTCGGACACTACCGAGGGTGGGGCGCCCGATGGCGAGCCGGGGACCACCAGGTGAGAGCGGGTCGACGGCGGTGCAACCGGCGCCGGCGCCCAGCAGGCAGACTGCTCTGGTGGCTGCCGACACGGAGGACAGGGCGGGGGAGCTGGTGGTGTACACCGACGGGGCGTGCCGGGGGAACCCGGGACCCGGAGGTTGGGCGTGGGCCGTTCCCGGCGGTGCCTACGCCAGCGGGGCCGAACCGCACACCACCAATCAGCGGATGGAGATCACCGCCGTGGTGCGGGCGCTCGAGGCGGTCCCGGGCCCGGTGCTGGTCCGCTCCGACTCGACCTACGTGGTGAACTGCTTCCGTGACCGCTGGTACGTCGGCTGGCAGCGGCGCAACTGGCGCAACGCGGCCAACCGGCCGGTGGCCAACCGTGATCTGTGGGAGCCGCTGCTCGACCTGGTGCTCCACTCGGAGCGCCCGGTGCGCTTGCAGTGGGTCAAGGGCCACGGCGCCGATCCGATGAACCACTGGGTGGACCAACTCGCCACCGAGGCCGCCGACCGCCAGGTGGGGACGTCGGGCGGCACCGAAGCGCCGGGCGCGGCGCGAGCTTCCCGGCCGGCGCCCGGGTCGGCCCAGGACGGCGTGTGCTGAGGGTCGGCTCGTTGTGCCGGTTGGCTCGTTCTGATGGGGGGCTCTGGGGGGCGGCAAGCGCGCCCCAGCTTCGCCTACCGGGTTCGGCAGGCGAAGCTGGCGGCAACGCTGGCGCCGGCGGCCTCAGGTCGCCGGGCTGGTCCTGGCAGCTTCAGGCCTTGGTGGCGTGGACGTCGCCCTGCATGTAGCCACTGGTGGCCATGGAGAACGGGTCGCAGGGCGTGGCGCAGAACCACTGGTAGTAGCCGGCCTTGGGAGCGGTGAAGGTGAAGGTGGTCTTCGACGGCTGGCTGGCGCTGACATGGGGGGTGAACCAGACGTTGAGGCCGAGGCCGGGGGCGGCGAAGGTGTGCCAGGCGGTGTCGTAGTTGTAGACCGTGACGGTGATCTTCTTTCCGGCCGGAACGGTGAAGAAGGCGGGGGAGAAGTCGTCCACGACCTGCCCGTTGGGGCCGTAGGTGCCGCCGAGGGGTCCGGAGTCGATCTTCAAGGTGATGGCCGTCGCCGGCGCCGTTTCGACCATCGGGGGCAGGGCCGCCGCCGTCGTATGGGCCGAGGCGGGGATCACCGGGGCGGCCGGCTTGGCCGGCGGGGTGGTGCTGTAGTCCGAGCCGGCGGGGACGAGCTCCCAGCTGCTGGTGCTCTGGCCGCCCATGCTCGACACGGCCGCCCATGCCCCGAGGCCTCCCAGCACCACGACCAGAGCCACGATGAAGACGATCGACAGCGGGAACGGCTCGGTCCGGGTGTGGGTCGGCTTGGGTTGACGAGGCTGGGGGGGAGCCGCCGTCGGGGCCGGGATGCGGAGCTCGGCCTGATGGGATCGGGGTTCGTCTCCCTCGCCGCCGGAGGGGACCGTCCCGATGGGGGGATCGAGAAGCGTTGTCATGCTCCTAGCGTCTGCCGATCCGGGCCCGCTGCCATCGGCCGACCTACCAGAGCTCGGGTGCAAAACGCGTACGCGTACGCGTCGCGTCGTGGAACGCCGACGCCGGGCCGGTCGCTGACGGCGGCCGGCGCTGGGCGGTCTTTGGTCGGCGTGGCCCGCTTCGGCGTTCGGCAGGGAGCCGACGCTGGCAGCGCC
>JAJZNB010000297.1 GCA_021848085.1 Actinomycetes bacterium | reverse complement strand
GGCACCCCCAGCCGCCCCGGCCAGCCCCGGCCAGCCGGTGCCGCTAGCGGCGCGAAGCGACCACGTTGCCGTAGGGCACCGACAGCAGCCGAGCGGCGTCGACGGGAGCCAGGTTGTCCTCGACGAGCCGGAACCCGAAGCCGAAGCCCTGCAGCAGCTCCACCAGCTCGCCGGGGCTGTCGCCCACCATCTGCAGTTGGCCTGGTGACCATTCGAGCAGCACGGTGATGTCGGGGGAGCCCTCGATGGTGCGGCGCAACCCGTGAAAGACCCGCAGCTCGGCCCCCTCGACGTCGACCTTCACGGCGTCGACGCCACGCGACGCCAGCTGGGGCACACCGCCGAGCAGGTCGTCGAGGGCGGCCGCCGGCACCACCACCTGCTGCTCGGTGTCGTCGAGGCCGCGCAGGCCCTCCGCTCCCAGCGACCCGACGCTCGAGTTGGCGGCGAAGTGGGTCCGAAGGTGGAAGCGCAGCTGGTCGGGGCCCGACCAGGCAGCGAGGTGAAAGGCGGAGACGTTGCGCACGTCGTTGAGGACGACGTTGCGCCGCAGCAGCTCGGCCAGGTGCGGGTGGGCCTCGACCCCCACCACGTGGCCGTCGGGGCCGACCAGCGAGGCGCCCAGCAGGCTGTAGTAGCCGACGTTGGCTCCGACGTCGACGAACACCTGCCCCGGGTGTAGGGCGTCGCGCAGCCAGGCGGTGACGGTGGACTCCCACATGCCGTGCAGCAACAAGGTGGGGGCGACGACGCTGTCGCGGGTGTCGACCAGCAACATGGGGCCGTCGACCGTCGCCACCAAGGCGGTGTGATCGCCGAGGTAGACCGTTCTCGGCCGCGACGCCACCGCCGACGACACCGCCGCCGGCGCGATGGTCTGCACCGTGGCCTGCAGGGCGTCGAAGCGCTCGGTGAGCTGCTGCAGCTGTCGGCGCAGCTCGGAGGTGCCCAACGACCGCCGGGCCCGCTCCGCCATCCGCGACAACATCGGGTGGGCCACGGCGCCGAAGATAGCCGCCGCCGGGCACCACGGCCGGCCCCGCATGGCTCGCCGACCTGCGGGCCCGCTGGCTCGACCACCGCGGGCCGCCTGGTTCGACGACCCGATCCGTGAGGTGCGGCCGGCTGGGCGGTTCCCGCTGATGGCGGGCCCGAGGTGGTGCCCGCGACGCACCGCAGAGAGGAGACGCTTCGATGGGCGAGGGCCCGCACGGCGGTGAACAGGCCAGGTCACGCGCGGCGCAGCTGACCCGGCGCGACCTGCTGAAGGCGGGGGCGGCCGTCGGCGTGGCCGGCGCGGTGGCCGGCGGGCTGCGCTCGCGCCACGGACGGGTCATCGACGCCGCGCTGGCCGCCGACACCACCGGCTCGCTGGCCGACGTGGAGCACCTGGTGATCCTCATGCAGGAGAACCGCTCCTTCGACCACTACTTCGGGACGATGGTCGGCGTCCGCGGCTTCGACGACCGTCGCTCCTACCAGTCGTATCCGGGCGGGCCGACGACCGATCCGGCCACCGTGTTCACCCAGACGATGGTGGGCCGCTCCATCGACGGCAAGCCAGCGTCGTACCGGCTGGCCGACGGCGCCACCGTGCTGGAGCCGTTCGAGCTGATCAGCCATCCGCCGACGGTGGCCGGTCAGACCATCGACGACATCACCCACGACTGGGGTCCGCAGCACGGCTCTTGGAACGACGGGGCCATGGATCGCTTCATGGTGGAGCACCTGGCCAACGACCCGAGCGCGGCGTGGCAGATGAGCAGCGTCGATGGGCTGCCGGTGCCATCCACCTCGTCGGTGCCGACCGGCATCACCGCCATGGGCTTCTACCGCCGCCGCGACTGCCTGGCCTTCTACCGGGCGCTGGCCGAGGCCTTCACCATCTGCGACGCCTACCACTGCTCGGTGCTCGGCCCGACCGACCCCAACCGGTTGATGTGGATGTCGGGCAGCATCGGCGCCCATTCGAAGGATGTCGGTGGCCCGGTGCTGACCACCTACGTGCAGAACCGGGAGCAGATGGTCGGCACCCTCGACTGGCCGACCATGCCCGAGCTGCTGAGCCAGGCCGGCGTGAGCTGGAAGGTGTACCAGGACCCGACCTCCAACGCCCTGTTCAACGTCCTGGACTACTTCAAGCACTTTGCCCATCCGGCCACCCCCCAGCAGGTGGCCGACGCCGCCAACGGGCTCGCTCCGCTGTACCCGCCGCAGTTCCAGGCCGACGTGGCGGCCGGCACATTGCCGTCGGTGTCGTGGATCATCCCACCGGTGGCCTGCTGCGAGCATCCCGCCACCCCACCCGAGTACGGCGAATGGCTGGTGTCGGAGATCCTGCAAACGCTGGTGTCGAACCCGGCGGTGTGGGAGAAGACGGTGTTCCTCGTCGTCTACGACGAGAACGGCGGCTTCTTCGACCACGTGGCCCCCCCGACCCCGGGGCCGCTGGCGACGGCGGCCAACGGCCTGGCCCGCTCGGGGGCCTTCTTCGACGGCGAGTACGTCGACCCCAACCACACCGCCAACGCGGCGGGGCCGCCGCCGTCGGACTGGGCCGGGGTGCTCGGCCCGGTCGGTCTGGGCTTTCGGACCCCGGCGCTGGTGGTGTCGCCGTTCAGCACCGGCGGGCGGGTGAGCCACGAGACGCTCGACCACGTCTCCACCTTCAAGTTGATCGAGAAGCTGTTCCTCGGCGGCAGCGGCGTGCTGGGCCAGCTGCACGTGTCGCCGTGGCGCTACAGCACCGTCGGCGACTTCACCGCCACCTTCGACGCGGCCCGCGCCGACCTGGCCGTGCCGCCGCTGCCGGCCACGTCGCTGCTGTACCCGCAGACCGCCACCGAGGCGGTGTTGGCCTCGGTGGCTGGAACGGCCGACCTCGGCCCGGCCTATCCGCCGCCGACGGCCAACTCCGACGCCTATCTGACCCCCGATCCGAGCTGACGGCGCCGGGGCTCAGGGGGCGGCACCCACCACCGGACGGTCGAGGTGGACAGCCCCCATCGATCCGAGGAAGGGGGCGTCGCCGAAGCTGAACACGCCGCCGTCGGCGCCCATGAGCCAGTAGCCGCGGCCGCCGGGGGTGGGGACCAGGCCGACGATGGGCCGGTTGAGGGCGAGCGCGCCGGTGGACCCGAAGAATCCGGCGTCGCCGAAGGAGAACACCCCGCCGTCGGCCGCCACCAGCCAGTAGCCGCGCCCGTCGGGCGTCGCCGCCATCCCCACGATCGGGCGGTTCAACACCTTGCCCCCCATCGACCCGAAGAACCCGGCGTCGCCGAAGGAGAACACCCCGCCGTCGGCCGCCACCAGCCGGTAGCCGCCGGTTCGCCAGGTGAACTGGGCGGCGGGGGTGACGGTCGAGGTGCCACCGGGACCGGTGACGGTGACGTCGACGCTTCGCGAGCCGCCCGGGTAGGCGGGGGCGGTGGCGACGATGCGGCTGGCGTCGACCACGGTGAAGGTGGCCGGCGCGGTGCCGAAGTGCATGGCGCCGGCGCCCGACAGGTCGCGGCCGGTGATGGTGACCGGGGTGCCGCCGGCATCGAGGCCGCTGCCGGGGCTGACGGCGGAGATCACCGGCGGCGAGAGGCTCGGCGCCGTGGGGCTGGGTTTCTTGGTGGGGGGCGTGGTGGTGGTGGTGGGGGGCGGCGTGGTGGTGGTGGTGGGCGTGGTGGTGGTGGTGGGCGTGGTGGTGGGCGTGGTGGTGGTGGGCGTGGTGGTGGTGGGCGGCTGGTAGGTGAAGCGGTCGTCGGCGGGGTCGGCCGCCGAGGTGCCGTTGGCGGTGGTGACGGTGAGGTCCACGGTGCCAGCGCTCGACGAGGGGGCGACCGCGGTGAGCGTTCCGGTGGCGCTGTCATAGGAGTAGGAGGCGGCAGCCACGGTGCCGAAGTGGACGGCGACCGGGCGGGCCAGGCCGGTTCCCTCGACGGTGACGCTGGTTCCTCCGGTCGTCGGCCCGCTGGTGGTGGACAGCCCCGATACCACTGGGCAGCCGCCGGCCGGTTGCAGGTCGGCGACCAGACGGGTGGCGATGGGGCTTCCCCAGCCGGTGGCCATGTCGTAGCCGGGGCCGGCCGGATACTCGCCACCGGCGGTGCCGGTGTAGTCGTTGTTGCCGCTGGTGACGTCGGTGAACGGCGGGTTGGCGCCGACCGCCGCCTGGTACAGCGCGGGGTTGGCCATGCCGACGAGGTGGCCCGGTCCTTGCCCGGGGGTGAAGCAGCCCTGGTCAGCCAGACCGGCGAACGCCGCCCACAGCGGAGCGGCGGCCGAGGTGCCGCCGATGGAGGTCCAGTAGCCGTTCCAGACGATGAGATCGCCGTGGGCGGGATCGGCGCTGGCCGACACGTCTGGCACCTCGCGGCACAGGCCGCCGGGGTTGCCGCACGGCTGCCCCGATGATTGGGGCTCCACCACCCCGGGGCCCTGCTGCCACGACGGCATGGGCCAGTCGGCCGACACGCCCCCGCCGCCGGCGCCGCCGGTGGTGCAGCTGCCGGCGGCCATGTTCTGGCAGTCGTTCCAGGCGGTCTCGGCCGGCGGGTTGCTGAGGCTCTGCAGCGACACGCCGCCGACGGCGGTGACGTCGGGTTGGCTGGCCGGGTCGTCGACCGACAAGGCGGTGCTGCCGGTGCTGTCGCAGCCTTCGGAGCCGGTGTCTCCGGTGGCGGCGAACACGGTCTGGCCCTGGGCCGCCATCTGGGCGAAGACGTTGGCTTCGGCCGAGCGCAACGCCGGGTCGGTGAACGCTTCGCAGCCTCCCCAGCTGGTGGAGACCACCTGGTCCACGTTGGCGTTGGCGATGGCGGCGTAGACGTCGACGATGTTGCTGTCGCTGCCGTTGACCCCTTCGTAGACGTCGACGGTGGCCCTGGGGGCCAGGCCCAGCACCGTCTCGATGTCGAGGGCGGCTTCGCCACTTCCGGCGCCGGTGCCGGTGCCGCCGTCGACCGGCACGGTGTTGACGGTGGCGTGGGTTCCCATGCACTGCTGGTAGTCGGCGATGTCGGTGGCGGAGAAGGGTTCGAGCTCGAAGAGCGCCACCCGGATGCCCGAGCCCTGCTGGCCGGCCTGGTACAGCGGGTCGGCCTGGTAGGCCTGGGCCAGGTTGCTGGCGGTGTAGGCCCCGACGCTCGAGGCGACCTGGCTGGCTTGGGGGCAGGCCTGGGGGACGACGTCGTTGGCAGCGACGCGGGCCTGGCGCATCGGCTGGACGTCGGGCTGGACCGGGGTCAGGGTGCGCCGCCCGACGAACTGGGGGGACGAGGGGGTGCCGCGGCGCAGACCGAGCACACCGGTGACGGCGCCGAGCAGGCTGGCCGGGACGGCGGGAGCGCCCACGGTGGCCATGCCCGCCGGCTGCCCGGCGCTGCGGGTGCGCACCAGCTGGGCGCCGAAGGTGCGGTCGACGATCCGGGCCGGACCACGGAAGGTGACGAACAGGCCGTCGGGGGCGACGGCCACGTGCCCGAGGCCGGCGTGGTGCAGCCAGCCGGTCACCGCCGCGGTGGTGGACGAAGAGGCGCCGAAGCGGCTGCGGAACTGGGCCACGGTGAGGAAGTGGCGGTACAGGGGGTTGGTGGGATCGGCCACGGCGGCCACGAACCGGTTCAGCCCGGCCGGGTGGTTGGGGGCGAGGTCCACCTCACCGCTGATGCGCTGGCTCGGAGCCACGGCGCCGACCACCACCGCCCCGGCCGGGAGGCCGCCGCCGTCGACCCGTACCGAGGGGGCGGCAGCTGCCACGGCCGGCTCGGCGGCCGGCAGGGCGGCCGACGCGGCCACGGCCAGCACGGCGCTCAGGGCGGCCAGGACCCGCCGGGGTGGCCGCCGGGCCCGGCGAGGTGAGCGCCGGTGGAAGCCGGCGGCGGCGCGCTGGGGGCTGGGAGCTGGGAGCTGGGAAGCGGCTGGGGCGGTGCGGGGGGATGCTGTCGATGGTGGCCATGTTCACCATCGATGTCGGCATTCGGGGGGGACGCCTTGACCGCCCGACCCAGGTTGGGATCTGGTGGATCGAAGGCCACCGGCGGTGGTGGCGGGTCAGCGCCCCAGCAGCCGCCGCAGGCCCGAGGGGGGCGGGGGGAGCGGCGCCAGGTCGGGGGCGACGGCTTGCAGCGCCTGCAGGACCTGGGCCACGGTCGGGTTGACCAGGCCGGTGCCGGCCACCACCACGGTGGGCACCGTCTCGTTGCCGTCGGCGATGCCGCGCACGGTGGCGGCCGCGGCGGGATCTTGCCAGATGTCGACCTCGGTGGGGGTGAGACCGGCCCGGCGCATCCCACGGCGCAGGTGGGCGCAGAACGGGCAGCCGGGGCGCCAGTAGACGGTGACGAGGTCGGCGACGGTCGGTGGCTCCACGGGGACTTCCAACGCGTCGGGCCCGGCCGGCATTCCTGGTGGCGGACGGTGCCGGGGTGCGGCCGGCGGCCGGCCGGCCGGGGTCGACGGTCGGCCGCCGGCCGGGTTCGACGCCTGGCCGGTCGGTGCCGGCTCGATCCGCCAGATGCCTCGAGGCACCGCCGAGGGGACGATCGCCACCTCCCTCGCCGAGGTCCGCCCCTACGCCTCGGGTATGACGAAGCGGTAGCCCATCCCGGGCTCGGTGTGGAAGTAGCGGGGCCGGGCAGGGTCCGGTTCCAGCTTGCGTCGGATCCTGCCCATGTAGCTTCGCAGGTAGTCCGACTCCCGCTCGTACTGCGGTCCCCAGACCGCCTGGAGCAGCTGGCGCTTGGAGATGAGCTTTCCGGGGTTGCGGGCCAGGGTGGCGATCATGTGCCACTCGGTCGGGGTCAGGCGCACCGGGCGGCCGTGGGGGTCGGTCACCTGCTCGTTGAGGAGGTCGATGGTGAAGTGCTCGGTCACGATCCGCGCCCGGTCTTCGGTCGGCGCCCCCCGGCGCAGTGCGGTGCGGACCCGGGCCACGAGCTCGTCCATGCCGAAGGGCTTGGTCACGTAGTCGTCGGCCCCGCAGTCGAGCGCTTCGACCTTCGCCTGCTCGTGGCTGCGGGCGGAGAGCACGATGACCGGCGTGGTGGTCCAGGCGCGCAGGCCTCGCAGCACATCGACGCCGTCGAGGTCGGGCAGGCCGAGGTCCAGCAAGATGACGTCGGGGTGCTCCCGGGCTGCCACCTCGAGCCCGCTGCGCCCGTCGGCCGCCCATTGGACGTCGTAGCCGCGGGCCCGCAGGCCGATGCTCAAGGCCCGGGCGAAGGGGGCTTCGTCGTCGACGACGAGGATGTGGCTCACGCTGGGCCTCCGCTGGAGAGGATCGGGTCGTCGAGCGGTGACCCGGCGGTCGTCGCCTCGTCGTTCGCGCCGGCTGGTCGGTCATCGGCGTCTGCTGCCTCAGGTGCGAGAGGCGACGTCGCCGCCTGAGCCTGGGGGAGCCGGACGATCATGGTGGCACCACCGCCGGGGGTGTCCTCGACCAGCAGGTCCCCGCCCAGGGCCTCGATGAAGCCTTTGGCCACCGCCAACCCCAGGCCGACCCCGCTGCCGGCTTCGCGGTCCCCGAGGCGCTGGAACGGGAGGAAGATCCGCTCCCGGTCCACGGGCGCGATCCCCGGTCCCCGGTCGACGATCCGAAGCTCCACCCAACCGCCCGGCTGGGTGGCGGCGATGACCCTGACCGGGTGATCGTCCGAGGCGTGGATGGCGTTGGCCAGCAGGTTGGCGAGGGCACGCTCGAGGAGTGGCGGGTCGGCTTCGACCGCACCCAGCGTGTCGGAGACGGCGAGCTCGACCCGGTCGTCTTCATACGGCAGCGACGTCAGTGCGGCGGCCACCACTTCGTCCAGACCGACGGGTTCGAGGTGGACGACGACGGCACCGGTCGCCAACCTGCTCATGTCGAGGAGGTTGGCGACCAGCGCCGAGAGCCGGTCGACCTCGGTGTCGATGGTTGCGAGCAGGGTCCGCACCGCCTCGGGG
>JAJZNB010000236.1 GCA_021848085.1 Actinomycetes bacterium | reverse complement strand
CTCCGCCCAGCGGCCGGCTTCCCACCCGGTCCGCCCACGCGCCGCTCCCCCCAGCGGCCGGCCGCCCACCCGGTCCGCCCACGCGCCGCTCCGCCCAGCGGCCGGCCGCTCCTGGTGCCCCCGCCGGCGCATCCCCCGGGCCGGGCGCCTCCCCGTAGAGTCTCGGCCATGGCTCCCGCCCTTCGCCGCCGTCCGCCGGGCCAGTCGTGGCTGCGGCGGGTGCTGGCGGCGGCCGGGGCGGCGGTACTCGTGGCCGTGGTGGCGCTGGTGGCCACCACGGTTGGCGGGGGCTCCCCGCCGAGGAGGGCGTCTTCGACCACCCGCCCGTCGAGCACCGCGGGCAGCAGCCCCTCCACCACCACCGGGACGGCGGCGGCCACCGCCCCCACCAGCTACCCGGTGGGCACCGTCTCCATGCAGCTGCCGACGCCGGGCGGCGAGCTGCCCACCGTGGTCCGCTACCCGGCCGTGGCCGGTTCCGGCGGCGGGCCGGGGGCGCCGGCCGACCTGCGCCACGGACCGTATCCGCTGATCGTGTTCTCCCAGGGCTTCCACATCAGCCCCGAGGCCTACCGGGGCATCTTGGAGCCGTGGGCCGCCGCCGGATACGTGGTGGTCGACCCCACCTATCCGGCCGACGACCCGGTGGGCCGCACCACCACCCCGCCCGGGCAGCGCCCGGCCGGTCCCAGCGAGCTCGACGCCGTCATCGCCGATCTGCAGGCCGACAGCCGGGCGCCCAACACGCCGGTGAGCGGCCTGATCGACGGGGCGAAGGTGGCGGTGGCCGGCCACTCCGACGGCGGCGACCTGAGCTTGGCCGTCGCCGACAATTCGGCCTGGAAGAACCCGGCGGTCAAGGCCGCCATCATCTTGTCGGGCGCCGAGTACGCCCCGCTGGGCGGCAGCTACTTCCCCGCCGGCATGGCGCCGGTGCCGATGCTGGTCACCCAGGGCACGGCCGACACCGTCAACCCCCCGTCCTGCAGCGTGCAGCTCTACGACGCCGCCCCGCCGCCCAAGTACTACCTGTCACTGCTCGGCGCCACCCACCGCCACCCCTACGGGTTCCCCGGCCCGGACCAGACAGCGGTCATCTCGGTCAGCACCGACTTCCTGAACGCCGTGCTGCGCTCTGAGCCCGGCGCCCGGGCGGCCATGGCGGCGGCCGGTTCGGTACCGGGGGTGGCTGTCTTCACCTCGGCGGCGACCGCCCCACCCGGCACTCCCACCAACCTGGCCTGCCCGGGCGCCCCCTGACCCCGACGTCGAGTCGACCACCAGCGCTCTGGCGCCCGAGGCCGGGCACCGAGGCAGCTGTGCCGCCGGCGTTTGGAGCCCTTGCCCCGCCGGCTGGGTCGACGCCGGCCGACGATGGCCCGGGCCGAGGCGGCCAGCAGGTCGCCGAGACACAACAGGGCGCCGGCACCGCCGAGCTCGAAGCGGGCGCCGGCACCGCCGAGCTCGAAGCGGGCGCCGGCACCGCCGAGCTCGAAGCGGCACGCCGGCACCGCCGGCAGGTCCTTCGGACCGCAACCGGTTGGCCTGGAGGGGATCGGCTCCGATTCAAACCAGCGGCCCCGGCTGTGCCAACCTTGAGACGAGGGTGTCCGGCCCGGCACCGTCCCACTGCTGTCGATCGAGGAAACCCAAGGAGCTCACCCATGCCTGAAGCCGTCATCGTCGCCACCGGGCGCACCCCCATCGGCCGCGCCATGAAGGGTTCGCTGGTGAGCTGCCGCCCCGACGATCTCGCCGCCCTGGCCATCCGCGAGGTGGTGGCCAAGGTCCCCCAGCTCGACCCGCAGCAGGTGGAGGACGTGCTGCTGGGCTGCGGACAGCCCGCCGGGGAAGCCGGCTACAACATCGGCCGGGTCGCCGCCTTGCTGGCCGGCATGGACGTGCCGGGGGTGACCGTCAACCGCTACTGCTCGTCATCGCTGCAGACCATCCGGATGGCGGCCCATGCCATCAAGGCCGGTGAAGGCGATGTGTTCGTGGCCGCCGGGGTGGAGACCGTCAGCCGCTTCATGCACGGCGCCTCCGACGTCGGCCCCCACAACCCGTTGTTCGCCGAGGCAGAGGCCCGCACCGCCGAGCGCAACGTGGCGGTGACCGTGCCGTGGACCCCACTGGCGGCCAGCCTGCCCGACGTCTACATCGCCATGGGGCAGACGGCGGAGAACGTGGCGGAGTACGAGAAGGTGAGCCGCGAAGAGATGGACGAGTACGCGGCCCGGTCCCAGCAGCGGGCGGTGGCGTCGCAGGAGGACGGCTTCTTCGAGCGCGAGATCATCCCCGTCGCCCTCGAGGATGGCACGGTGGTGACCAAGGACGACGGTCCTCGACCCGGCACCACGGTGGAGAAGCTGGCCGAGCTGAAGCCGGCCTTCCGCGAGGGCGGGACCGTCACCGCCGGCAACGCCTGCCCGCTCAACGACGGAGCGGCCGCCGTGGTGGTCATGTCCGACACCAAGGCCAGCGAGCTGGGCATCACGCCGCTGGCCCGGATCGTGTCGTCGGGCGTGTCGGCCCTCAACCCCGAGATCATGGGCCTCGGCCCGGTCGACGCCTGCCGGCAGGCGCTGAAGCGGGCCAACATGACCATCGACGACATCGACCTGGTCGAGATCAACGAGGCGTTCGCCGCCCAGGTCATCCCCTCCGCCCGCCACCTGGGCATCGACTGGGAGAAGCTCAACGTCAAGGGTGGCGCCATCGCCTTGGGCCACCCCTTCGGGATGACCGGCGCCCGCATCATGACGACCCTGCTCAACGCCCTCGAGGACGAGAACAAGCGGTTCGGCCTGGAGTCGATGTGCGTCGGCGGCGGGCAGGGCATGGCCATGATCGTGGAGCGGCTGTCGTGACGCTGCCGTGACCCTCTCCTGACATGACGATGGGGTCATGACCGGGCGCCTGCACGGCCGGTGTGCGGCCGGGCAGGCGTGGCTCCTCCCGCCGCTCCGCGCCTTCGTCCACCCCGGCGAGCAGCGTGCGTGGATGGCGCCTTGGGGCAGCATCTTCGCACCCTGCCGCCGCTCCGCGTGATGGTCGGTCCCGTCCGTCCCGGCGGGCAGGGCGGCAGGCACCAGGCACCAGGCGGCAGGCGGCAGGCGGCAGGCGGCAGGCGGCAGGCGGCAGGCGGCAGGCGGCAGGCGGCAGGCGGCAGGCGGCAGGCGGCAGCCAACCCCGCAGTGCGCCGCATCGTCCGGGCCATGGCCACGGCGGCGAGCCTGGTGGGCAGCTTCTGCGCTGCGGCGCGGGTGCTGGCCGGTGCCGGACTGCTCGGCGGCGCGGGCGGATCAGGCCGTCAGCCCCCCGTCGATGGGAAGGATGGCTCCGGTGGTGTGGCCCGACTCGTCAGATGCCAGGAAGGTGATGCCGGACGCGATCTGCTCGGGGCTGCAGAAGCCCATGCGGCTCATGATCTTGTACAGGTGCTTGGGGTCGGCTCCCTCGGGCAGCTGGAAGGCGGACCGCATCGGGGTGTCCACACCGCCGGGCGCCACGGCGTTGACCCGGACCCCCCGGTCGAGGTATTCGGCGGCCAAGGCTTTGGTGAGCATGATGACCCCGCCCTCGGAGGCGCAGTAGGCGGCCGAATAGGCCGAACCGACCACCCCGGCGGCGGAAGCCACGTTGACGATCGTCCCGCCCGCTGGGTGCAGCAGGTAGGGGAGGGTCGCCCGGGCCAGCAGGAACGGCCCGGTGAGGTTCACGTCGAGCATGTGCTGCCACTTCGCCACCGGCATGTCGACGGTGTGGTAGAAGCCGCCCACGCCGGCGACGTTGCACAGCACGCTGGGCCGTCCCAGCTGGTCGGCGGCGGCTTCGACCGCTCGTGCCACCTGCCGCTCGTCGGTGACGTCGCAGTGGCAGGCGACAGCACGACCACCGAGGGTGCTCAAGGCCGCGGCGGTCTGCTCCACCGTGGCGGCGTTGATGTCAAGACAGGCGACGGCCGCTCCCTCAGAGGCCAGGCGGGCGGCGGTGGCCTTGCCGATGCCGGATCCGGCGCCGGTGACGATGGCGACCTTGTGCTCGAAGCGGCGGGCGGGAACGGCGGCGGGCGGTTCGAAGCTCATGGGGGCTCCTCGGCTGGGTGGTCGGGTTCGGCCTGCGACGGGTCCGGAGCAGGTGACGACGGCCCGGTGCAGGTATCGGTTCCGACGGCGCTGGCCATGAGCGACAGCGACCACCTGATCGGCACCCGGCGCTCGGCGCCGGCATCCGGCATCCGGCATCCGGCACCCGCAGGGGCACCCGCCACCAACCGGCACCATCAGCCGTCGCCATCAGCGGCGGTCGCCATCAACCGGCGCCGTCAGCGGTCGCCATCAGCCGGCGCCGTCAGCGGTCGCCATCAACCCCATCGGCCGGCGGCATCAGCGGCGGTCGCCATCAGCCGTCGCCTCGACGGGGGCCGTCAGGTCGCCACCAGCCGGTGCTTCGGCGCCGAGCGTTCAGCGCTGCCGGCTGGGCCGGCGCGACAGGCTGCGGTACAGCTCGAAGGTCTCGGGGTGCACGGCATCGTAGGGCTCCACCCCGTCGGCTACCAGCTGCACCAGCTCCCGCATCACGGCTTCGACGCCGGCCGGGTTCCCCGCCGCGTCAGCGGCTTCGAGCAGCACCCGGTACAGCCGCTCGTCGTAGGCGCTCACCTTCAACCCCTGGCGGGCCACCCATTCGGCCCCACCGGGGTCGCCGTCGCGGAGCAGCTGCCGGGCGCAGCGGCAAGCGGTGTCGACCACGACGGACTCCATGGCCGGCAGGATCCCTTCGAGCAGGGTCCAGTCGGCGGCGCGCAGCCCGTCGAAGGGCCGGCCCCGGATCAGCCCCAGGGCCCGGCGCCAGTCCTCGGGCCGGTCGGAGCCGGCCAGGGCGGCAAAGCGGTCCCAGTCGGTCGTGACGCTTGGGGCGAGCTCGAGCCGACCGTGGGCCCGCGGGAGATGGTCGTTGCCCTCGGCGTCGACCCCCAGGGCCCGCCGGGCGGCGGAGGCGGTGGAGTGCAGGCTCGACGGTGCCATCAGTCGGTCCGGCCACAGCGCCGCACTCCAGCGATCGTTGGTCACCCCGCCGGGGTGAACAGCCAGGTAGACGACGAGCTCCATCGACCAGGCCCGGGTGAAGGGCCGAGCCGCGCCCACGACCTCGACCGGGCCGAGCACCCTCACCTCGGGGCCTGCGGAAGCCTCGGGGCCTGCGGATGCGGCCGGTCCCGCGGGTGCTTCGGGGCCTGATGCCACCTCGGGTCCTCGTACCGTCTCGAATCCCCGCACCGTCTCGGCTCGTGAAGCCGAGAAAGAGCGCTGGTCGGTGCGTGGGGCCTGAGCGCCTCCAGAGACACCCGGATCTGGGCTGTCAAAGCGCTCGAAGGTATCCGGATCGGCGGCGACGACGCGCCCAGCGCCGTCCGGATCGGCGGCGACGACGCGCCCAGCGCCGTCCGGATCGGCGGCGACGACGCGCCCAGCGCCGTCCGGATCGGCGGCGACGACGCGCCGGGGATCGCTGGGATCGGCGGCGGCGAAGCCCTCGGAAGCACCCGGATCGGCCGCATCGACGCGGCC
The DNA here is from genome assembly GCA_021848085.1 of Actinomycetes bacterium. Lineage (GTDB taxonomy): Bacteria > Actinomycetota > Acidimicrobiia > Acidimicrobiales > UBA8190 > JAJZNB01. The sequence goes on along the minus strand of JAJZNB010000236.1, from coordinate 2,362 downwards.
GGGATCGCTGGGATCGGCCGCATCGACGCGCCGGGGATCGCAGGGATCGGCGGCGTCGCCACACCCGGGGCCGCTGGGATCGGCGGCGGCGAAGCCCTCGGAAGCGCCCGGATCGACCGCATCGACGCGCCCAGAGCCCTCAGGCTCGGCGGGGTCGGCACGCCCGGGATGGCTCGGATGGCCAGGGGGCCCGGCGGGGCCGAACCGGTCGGGCATGGGGATGCGCAGCTGGTCGTAGGGGGCGTCGCCCATGTCGACGTCGGGATGGCTGGTGGCCAGGGTCACCAGCCGGGCTGCGCCGGCGGCGGTGACCCGGTCGAGGAGCTGGGGCGACAGGTCGTCGGCGCCCGGTCCGCGCCCGGTGCGCCGGACGTGGAGCCGTCCGTCGCGGCAGTCGGCCCGCCAGCGCTCAGTCCCGGTCGAGGCACCCAGCACCACGGCCACACCACGCCCGCCGGGGCCGGCGGCAGCGACCAGATGGCCGGCGGCCTCGGGTTCGGCCCGGCAGGCGTCGGGGGCGGCGGCGACGACCAGCAGGTCGGCAGCGGCCGTGTCCTCCTCGACCCGGCGGCGCCAGGCGGCACTGCGGGTGCCGTCGGGGCGGCTGCCACGCTCGGCGACCCGGCGCCGCACGGCGCTCAGCGCCTGGTGCAGCGAGGCGGTCTCCACGATCCGGTCGAGCTGGCCCAGCTCGCCATCCATGCCGACGGCCAGCACCGTCACCTGGTCCGCCCACGGGGTCGTGGCCAGCTCGAGTGCCAGAGCGTGGAGGAACCCGTCGGCTTCGGGGCCGGTGACGGCCAGAGACGCCGCCTGCTCCACGTCGATCAGCACCGTGGCCTGCCGGCCTTGACCGACGGTGACCAGCCCCGGATTGGGAGCGTCGGCCCCGGCCGCCCACACGTTGTCGACGAGCAGGTCGGCCAGCTCGGCGCGACGCAGCAGCAACCACATGGTGGCGGTCGTCGGGCTGGGGGCGAAGGGCGCCGGCGGATCGATCCCGGCCACGTCGTCGGGTTCGAGGACCAGCTCCACGTGGTCGGGGTGCAGCTGCAGCAGCACCAGCTGGGGGACGGGCCGTCCCGCCGCCCGGCAGGTGGCCACCAGCAGCCGGGTGGAGAGGTCGATCCAGTCGAGGCCGGCGACGTCTGCGCCCAGCCGCAGCCGGCCCTCCAGGGCGGCCAGGTCCCCGTCGGGCAGGGCGATGCGCAGCCCCGGCTGGCGGCGGCGCTGCTGAGCGCGCCGGGCCCTGGTCAGCACCAGCACCAGGGCCGCGCCCAACAGGCCAAAGCCGACGGGTGCGACCGGCAGCTGGCTTCCGCCGGGCTCGTCGAGACGGCCGAGCGTGGAGCTGGCGGCGTCGTGCGGCAGGCCCGGCCGGGCTTCACCGCCGGGTCCCGCCGCCCGGGCCGGCACCCGGGTGCCGGAGGGCAGACCGGCGCGAGTGGGAGGCGGTGGCGGGGGGCTGGCCGCGGCCGCCGTGGTGCGGATGGCTCCGACACCCGCGGCCGAGTCCGTGGCGGGCCGTGCCGGCCGCCCCGAGGGGGCCGACGGCGACCGAGCCGGCGACGACGAGGGCGGGGACAGGGCCGGCCGCACCGACCGGGCCGACGAGGCCGGTGCGGCTCGTGGCGTCGGGGCCGGAGCCGGCGACGGGGCTGGAGCTCTGGCCGAGGCAGGAGACGGCGCGGCCGGTCCCACCGACGGGGCCGGTACGGCCGCAGCGGCTGGGGGCGTCGTGGCCGGCGGCGGAACCGGCAGCAGCAACGTCCAGCCGGGGAGGATGAGGTTGGTGTCGGTGAAGCGGGCACCGCTTGGCTGCGCCCGGCCGAGGTTGACGGCGGCGATCTCGCGCCAGCGCAGCGGGTCGCCGAGCTGCGCGGCGGCGATGGACCACAGCGTGTCGCCGCGCTGGACGACGTAGGTGACCGACCGAGCCGGCTCCGGCGCCGCACCCGAGGGCGACTCGTCCCTCACGGCGTGGGCCACCAGCACCACTGGCGCCTCGGCGACCACGGGCGGAGCGCCGGAGGTGCCGGCCGGTGCGCCGCGGGCCGGGGCCAGCGCCAGCGCGGCGCCGACCAGCACCGCCACCAGCCCCTGCAGGTGGCGGCTGCCGGGAAGGTGGGTGGCCGGGCGGCCACGGAGCCGGGCCCACAGGTCAGCGCCGACGCACAGCGTCAGCCAGGCCCAGGCCGCCCAGGCCAGCACCACGACCAGGTCGACGACCGCGGCGTCCGACAGCGGGTGGGTCAAGGTGGCGTGCAGATGGGCCGGGGCCAGCGCCCGCACGGCGGCGGCCAACGGCGGGGGTTCGCCCGCGCTGAGCAGGAGCAGCGGGGCGCCCGCCACCAATCCGACC
>JAJZNB010000185.1 GCA_021848085.1 Actinomycetes bacterium | reverse complement strand
ACACGCAAGGAGAGGAGAAGTTCATGGGCTCGCCCAGGTGCTCCTCGACGAACTGCGAAGACGGCACCGGCTCCAAGCCGGACAAGACCGCCACCGCCACCCGGCAACAGGTGGCTCCGAAGCCTGTTCTCGTCGGAGGTGACAGATGAGACAGATTTCGGAACGGCGTAGGCTGACGTCATGCGTCGCAGGCGGATCTGGTTGGGGGTGGCCGCCGGCACGGTGGCCCTCGAGGCTGCCGTCGTCGCCTCGCGTCGGGGCCGGCTGCTCGACCCGCACACCGTCGTGCGCTGCCGGCAGGGCCATCTCTTCACCACCCTGTGGGTGCCGGGCGTGTCGCTCAAGGCGCTGCGCCTGGGCTGGTGGCGCCTGCAGCGTTGCCCGGTGGGGAGGCACTGGAGCCTGGTGACCCCGGCGAGGGAGGCCGACCTGAGCGACGCCGACCGGCAGGCAGCGGCCCAGCGCGACCTGCCCGTGCCCTGAGCGCTGCCGGTCCGGCCCTCAGCGGCCCGCCCGCTTCCAGCGGAAGTGGACGAACACCCGGCCGAAGTTGTCCCGGTCCTTCTCCACCCGGTCGTAGAGGGCCTTCACGTCCTTCTGCTCCAGAAAGCGCAGGACCCGCTTCTTGAGCTGCCCGCTGCCCTTGCCGGGGATGATCTCCACCAGCGTCGCCTTGGTTCGCACCGCCTCGTCGATGACCTGCCGCAGCGCCCGGTCGATGTCGCCGCTGCGGTTGTAGATGTCGTGGAGGTCGAGCTTCAGCTTCACGAAGCCGGTCTACACGGTGACGGAGCGGAGCAGCCGGCGCCGGGAAGGTCGACACGACGCGGGGGCCATCCGGCCGGCGAGCAGGCCGGTTGCTGCAGCCCCCGCCAGGCCCGTCGACCCCGCCCGTTCCCCTGGCGATGCTCCCGCTCACCCGCCGGGCCTTCCTCGGTGGCGTCGGCGCCGTTGCGGCGGCCGCTGCCGGTCGACGCTCCACCATGGCGCGCACCACGGAGCGGCTGGCCCTGAACCAGGCCAGGACGCGGGCCGCGCTCGACGCGCTGGGTCGAGGCGAGCTTCGCCTTCCCGACACCGTGCCAGATCCGAGCCGGCCGCCGGGCACCGACACCCTGCCCGCCGTCGAGCACATCGTGGTCCTCATGATGGAGAACCACTCCTACGACAACCTCTTCGGCGTGCTGCCCGCCGAACGGTCCAACGGCGTCCTCGACGGGCTGCCCCTGGGAGCGCCGCCCACCAGCTGGAACCCGGCCGGCGTCTCGGCCACCAACCCAGATGCTGCCGGCCGGCTGCAGCACGCCTTCGTGATGCCGTCTACCTGTCAGCTGGCGCACCGCCCCGGGCAGGAGTGGACGGCGTCGCACAACGCCTTTGACGGGGGACGCAACGACGGCTTCGTCCGCACCCCCATCGCCTTCGGATCCTCTGAGCTGGTCGGCGCCGTGGCCATGGGCTACTGGGATGGCCGCGCCCTGCCGTTCACCGCCAGCCTGGCCCAGACCTTCCCGGTGGCCGATCGCTGGTTCTGCAGCCTGCTCGGACAGACCGACCCCAACCGCCGCTACCTCATCGCTGCCACCTCGTGCGGCATGGTCGACGACCTCGCCCTGTCGGCCACGTCGCTGACGGTCGGAGGCGCCGAGCAGGACGCCCTGTTGGCCCTGCCGGCCAACGGCACCATCTTCGACCGGCTCAGCTGCTACGGCATCGACTGGGCCGACTACAACGCCAACTTCCCCACCGGCGCCACCGCCGAGCTCTACCCCGTCGACGACAGCGGCCCGGCCCTCAGCCGTCAGAAGCCGCTGACCCAGTTCTTCGCCGACTGCCGGGCCGGCAGCCTGCCGGGTTTCGCCCTCGTCGACCCCGACTTCTCCCGCGCCTCGCAGGAGAACCCGCAGGACATGACCGTGGGGGAGCGGTTCATGGCCAGCGTGGTGCAGGCCATCGGCGACTCGCCGGTGTGGAGGAAGACCCTGCTCGTCATCACCTACGACGAGCACGGCGGCTACTACGACCACGTGCCGCCTCCGCCGGCGCTGGCGCCGGATCCGGTGCCCCCGGTGGTGGCTCCTGGCCAGTCCGCCTACGACGGCTTCCACCGCTACGGCTTCCGGGTACCGGCCGTGGTCGTCTCGCCCTACGCCGTCCCCAACGGCGTCACCCACGCCCTCTACGACCACACCTCGATCCTGGCCCTGGTGGAGCGTAAGTGGAACCTGCCGGCCATGACCTTCCGCGACGCCAACGCCAACGACCTGTCGGGCTTCCTCGACGGGCAGGCCCTCGCCCGCCGGCGGCCCACCTTCCCCGCGCTGCCGCCGCTGGCCGCCCCCGGCCTGTCGGACTGCCCCGTCGACCTGGCCGAGCGCATCCCGCCGGCCGGGTCGGTGACCGCTGCTTGATGGCGGCCGGCTCGGTCAGGGCGCCGTCGCCGGACCCGGCGCCTCGCCCCCGCCGAGCAGCACCCGCTCGCCCCGCAGCTGCATGTGGACGGTCCCGCCCCGTCTCGACGCCTGCACCCCGACCAGCTCGCTCCGGCCGAGACGGCGTCCCCAGTGGACGGCCAAGGTGCAGTGGGCCGAGCCGGTGACGGGATCCTCGGGCACCCCGACGTTGGGACCGAACACCCGGCTGACGCAGTCGACGCCGGGCCTGTCGCCGGGCGCCGTCACGATGACGGTGCGCGCCGCCAGGCGGGCCAGGGCCTGCAGGTCGGGCACCAGGGCCCGCACGGCCGCCGCCTCGCTCAGCTCGATCAGCACGTCCTCACGGCCCCGGCCGGCCCACCGCACCCCGTCGAGGCCGGGGTCGGGTGCCAGGGCCCACGGTTCGGGATCGTCGGCGGGGAAGTCGAGCGTCACCCGCCCATCGGAGCCGACCAGGCACGGCAGCACGCCGCTGCGGGTGTGGAACCGGACCGACGGCCGGGCCAAGACGTGGGCGGCAGCCAAGGTGGCATGCCCACACAGGTCAACCTCCACCGCCGGGGTGAACCACCGCAAGTCGTGGTCCCCGTCGGAGCGGGGGACCACGAAGGCGGTCTCCGACAGGTTGAGCTCGGCGGCCACCTCCTGCAGACAGCGGTCGGCGGGGAAGCGGTCCAGGATGGCGACCGCCGCCGGGTTGCCGCGAAACGGCACGTCGGTGAAGGCGTCGACCACCGTCAGCCGCACCGCACCGCCTCCTTGCCCTCGGCGACCATCGACGCGCCGCGGGCCGGTCCGGCCGTCAGCCGCCCGTCGTGACGGGCGGTGCCGGAGCGGCCGTCGGCCCACCCGGTGCCGTGGTCCCAGCCGTCGTGCCGCTCGGCCGCCCGGGGCTCGTGTTGGCCGCTGCCGTCGCCCCGGCGGTGGTGCGACCCGGTGCCGCGGCCCCAGCCGTCGGGCCGCTCGGCGCCGTGGGCTCGGGGCCCAGCCGGCCCAGGCGCGAAGCAGCTCGTCGGAGCCGGCCGAGCCTGCACCGGGGTGCCTCAGCGGGCGCCGATGTACTCGACCAGGTCGCGGCGGTCGCGCTCGAGCTCTTCGATCCGGGCCTTCACCACGTCGCCGATGCTGACGATCCCGGCCAGCTGCCCGTCGTGGACCACCGGCACGTGGCGGATCCGTCGGTCGGTCATGGTCGCCATCAGCTCCTCGGTATCGCTGTCGGGGCTGCAGGTGGCCACCAGCGACGTCATGAGCGCCGCCACCGGCTGCTCGAGCAGCCCCGGCCCGTCGGCCAGGCGCCGCACGATGTCGCGTTCGGAGATGATCCCTTCGATGTGCTGGCCGTCGTCGGACACGACCAGGGCGCCTACCCCGTGCTGGCGGAGCGCGGCGACCGCGGCTGCCACCGTGTCGCCTGGGGCGACGGTGGCGACGAAGGACCCCTTGGCGGCGAGCACAGCCGAGATCCGCATGATGCCTCCCTCATCCGGTGGTGACCGAAGTCTACGGCGCCATGGGCGCCGCCGCCGGGCTCAGGGGTCGGCCGAGCACGCCATCGTGGCGCGGTCCGCCACCCCGGTTCAGGACCCGGCCACGCCGGTGGCGGCCAGCACCACGTTGAGGCCCCGCAGATCCCCGACCAGGGCGTCGGCCATGCGGTTCATGACGTAGGCCACCGTCAGTCGGGTGTCCTGGTCGCTGAGCACGATCGACCCGCCGTAGCCGCCCCAGAAGCACGCCCTGGGGCCGAGTGGCAGCAGCTCGTTGCCCAGCCCGTAGCCCATCCCGAACCGCAGCGGCAGGCCGAGCACCAGGTCCGTGCCGTTGGCCTGCTCCCAGAAGACCGGCTCGAGCGCCTGCTCCGACAGCAGGCGCACCCCGCCCACCTCGCCGCCGTTGGCCACCAGGTGCTGCACCAGCGCGACCGACCGGGCGTTGCCGTGCCCGTTGGCCGCCGGGATCTGCGCCCGGCGCCACCACTCCTCGTTGGCGGTGGCCCCGCCGATGGGCGGGTTGGCGAAGGTGCGCACCGCCAGCTCCCCGGCGCCCAGGCCCTGCAGGCCTGGCTCCGGGGCTGGGATCATCGGAGCCACCCGCCGGTCGTCCCCGGCGCTGAGCCCGATGTGGAAGTCGGCCCCGAGAGGCTTGGCGACCTCGGCGGCGAACCATTCGCCGATGGTGGTGCCGGTGATGCGCCGCACCACTTCGCCGACGAGATAGCCCTGGGTCAGGGCGTGGTATCCGGAGGCGGTGCCCGGCTCCCACCACGGCTGCTGGGCGGCGAGAGCGTCGCAGCAGCGCTCCCAGTCGGCCAGATCCTCGGGGGCCAGCGGCTCGCTCCACCCCGACAGGCCAGCGGTATGGCCGAGCAGATGGCGGACCTCCACTGCCTCCTTGCCGCCGGCGGCGAGCTCCGGCCAGTAGCGACGCACCGGCGCGTCGAAGGCGAGCTGTCCCCGGTCAGCCAGCATCAGGGCGCAGACGAAGGTCATCGTCTTGGTCGTCGACCACACGTTGGCGATCGAGTCCCGCTGCCAGGGGGCGGTACCGGCTTCGTCCAGGCTGCCGCCCCACAGGTCCACCACCGGCTGGCCGTCGACGAACACCGCCACCGACGCTCCCACGTCGGTTCCGGCCTGCAGGCTGTCACGCAGGGCCGTTCGCACCGGCTCGAACCGCTCGTCGCAGTGCCCGTCGATGTCGGCCATGGCTGCTCCTTCGTCCCTGTGGGGTCCGCCGTGCTCGGACCGCGACACCGATTGTCGCAGGCGGGCCGTCCTCGCCGACGCGAAGCGCGTTTGCACCGGTGCGGCCTCGGGAACCAGACAGGCGGCGGGGGGAGGTGCCCTTCGGCCTTCGGAGTCGCCAACGTGTTCGAGCATGCAGCACCACTGCAGCGTGCCGCATCCTCGGCGGAAGCTCGCTTGCACCAGGGGGCCGGACGGGTCATCGAGGTGGTCGGCGGACCCGCCCGGTTGCGGGCCATCTCGGTGCTGGCCGCCGTCAAGATCGTCGACTCTGCCGACATCGGCGTGGTGGGGACCATGGCGGCCCAGCTCGAGGTGGCCTTCCACGTCGGCAACACCGCCATCGGCCTGCTGGTGACGGTGGCCGGCCTGACCGGTGCCATCGCCACCTTGCCCTTCGGGGTCCTCACCGACCGGATCAACCGCAGCCGGCTGCTGCAGCTGAGCGTCGTGACCTGGGGAGCGGCCGAGCTGGTCAGCGGGCTGTCGACCTCGTTCACCATGCTGCTGCTGGCCCGGGTGTTCCTCGGGGTCCTCACCGCTACCCAGCAGCCGGCGGTGGCGTCAATGACCGGCGACCTGTTCCCGGCCGGGGAGCGCAGCCGGATCTACGGCTGGATCCTGGCCGGGGAGGTGGTCGGCACCGGCTTCGGCATCGTGCTGGCCAGTCTGTTCGGCGGATGGTTCGGTTGGCGGGGGGCCTTCCTGGTGCTCACCGTGCCCAGCGTGCTGCTGTGGTGGATGCTGCGCCACTGGCTGCCCGAACCGGCCCGCGGCGGGCAGAGCTGGCTCTCCGAGGGGGCGCAGGAGATCCCACCGGCGGAAGCGGTCCAGGATCAGCCCGCTCCCGAGGCGCACCCCGACGAGCACCGCCAGGAGGCGGTGGTGGTCGAGCAGGTCGAGGCCGAGGGTGTCGAGCCCGACCCGGAGCTGGTGCCCGACGAGGACCCCGAGCGGATGAGCCTGTGGAAGATGCTGCGCTACGTGGTCCGCATCCGGACCAACCTGTTGCTCATCGTGGCCAGCTCCCTCGGCTACTTCTTCTTCGGCGGGCTGCGCACCTTCGCCATCTTGTTCATCCGGGGGCGCTTCGACGTCAGCCAGGGTGCCGCCACCGGACTGGTCATCGTGGTCGGGGCTGGAGTCGTCGCCGGGGTGCTCCTCGGCGGCCGCCTCGCCGACCGCTTCCTCCACCAGGGCCGCCTCACCGCCCGGATCGTCGTCGGCGCCGTCGGCTACATCGTGGCCGCCGTGGTCCTCGTACCGGGGGTGCTGGTCCCCACCTTGGCGGTGGCTGCCCTGCTCTACGCGGCCGCCGGCGTGGCGCTGGGGGCGCCGAACCCGCCGCTCGACGCGGCTCGGCTCGACGTGGTCGGCTCGCGGCTGTGGGGCCGTGCCGAGAGCGCCCGCACCTTCCTGCGCAGCCTGCTCGAGGCGTTCGCCCCGTTGCTGTTCGGCTACCTCTCGTCCCTGCTCGGCGGCAGTCGGGCGACGCTCGGCGGCGGCGCCGACGTCACCCACGCCCTGGTGCACTCGGGCCAGGTCCAGGGCCTGGGCTGGACGTTCCTCATCATGCTGGGGCCGCTGCTGGTCAGCGGGCTGCTCATGCTCCAGGCCCGCCACAGCTATCCCACCGACGTGGCTTCGGCCGCTGCCTACGACCGGCGCACCGTCGGGGTAGGTGACCGGCACACCGCCGGGGTGGGTGGCGGCCGGCCCGCACCCTCTCACCACCAGGGTGGGGAGCGGCCCGATCCCACGATGGGAACCGGCGATCTCTAGTCTCGGCGCCATGGAGCACAGGGGGAGCGCCGCGCCGTCCCCGACGGTGTCCGTCTGGTGGTGAGCAGCCGACCGGCAGGCGGCGCCCACGGGAAGGTGTCGCGGCCTGGAGCCGGAGCCGGCTTCGAGGAGAGCCGGCGGTTTCCCGCCGAGGCGCAGTCGGTGCGTGCCGCCCGGCGGTTCGCGGCGGGCCGGGTCAGCGCCCCGGAGCGCCGCAAGGTCGTCGCCCTCATCGTGAGCGAGCTCGCCACCAACGCCGTGATCCACGCCGGCACCGGCTTCGAGGTTCGGATCCGGGAGGACTCCGACGGCTGCGTCCACGGCTCCGTCACCGACACCGGCGGTGGGATCCCCAACGTGGAGCGCCAGCTGCTGCCGCTCGGCGAGCACGGCCGCGGCCTGCGCATCGTGGAGCGGCTGGCGACGGCCTGGGGAACCGAATGGCTCGCCGACGGCAAGCGGGTGTGGTTCGAGCTCTGAGGCCGGCGCCGTGGGTGGCACACCCGCCGTCGATCCCGCCCACCGTGCCAGCTCCCCGCCGGTGAGCCGGCGCCAGACCAGCTCCCCGCCGGTGAGCCGGCGCCAGACCAGCTCCCCGGCTCACGCGCCCGGCTGCTCCTCGGCGCTGCCGACCAGGTCGACCCACACCGGCGGCAACCAGCACCCGCAGCACGGCCGGCGAGGGGGCACGCAACTGGAAGCTCCCCCCGTCGGCCCGCACCCGGCGAGCGGCGCGCACCAAGACGGCGATCCCGGCCGCGTCGAGGAAGCGCAACCCCGAGCAGTCGACGGCGACCGTCGGGATCCCGAGGGCGATCTCGGCGGCCAGGACCTCCCACAGGTGCTCGGCGGTGGCCAGGTCGGCTTCGCCGAACACGGCCACGACCACGGTGCCCGGATCCCGGTCCACCACCACGGCGTCGAAGTCGACGGTCATGTATCGCCCAGCCCGCCGTTGCTGGGCCGGCTGGCGCTGGGCCGGCCGTTGCTGGGCCGGCCGTTGCTGGGCCGGCCGTTGCTGGGCCGGCTGTCGCTGGGCCGGCTGTCGCTGGGCCGGCTGTCGCTGGGCCGGCTGTCGCTGGGCCGAGCATCGCCGTGTCCGCCTTCAGGCCG
>JAJZNB010000146.1 GCA_021848085.1 Actinomycetes bacterium | reverse complement strand
TCGCCTGCTCCCTGCTCCCTGCTCCCTGCTCCCTGCTGCCTGCTGCCTGCTGCCTGCTCCCTGCTCCCTGCTTCCTGCTCCCTGCTTCCTGCTCCCTGCTCCCTTCTCCCTGCTGCCTGCTGCCTGCTGCCTGCTGCCTGCTGCCTGCTGCCTGCTGCCTGCTCGCCTGCTCCCTGCTCGTCGGCGGCGGCGGGTGGACGGTTTCGACGGAGCCGCCCCGGCGGTCAGGGCGCGGCCCGGCTGGGGCGGCGCGACGCCAGCCAGATCGACATGACCAGCAAGGGCACGGCGATCGGTACGAACCAGGTGCCGTAGGTGCCGGCCAGCCCGAACATGGTGGCGGTGGCGGCCGCGGCCATCCCCACCTCGCCTCGGGTCGAGACGCGGTGACGCCGCCGAGGCAGCGGATGGCGGTAGGTGGAGATCAACATGGCCAAGGCCAGGGAGGTGGTGATCCCGATGGCGCACGAGTACAACCACAGCTCGAAGGCGGTCCCGCCGAAGCCGGCCAACATCACCACCAGCGCCGCCTGACCGGCCGCCCAGCCGATCACCACCCGGGGTCCGTGGCGGTTCACGTCGCCGCTCCGGCCGTGGCCCCCGAGCCGTCGCTGGGGGCACCGTCGCCGGTGGCGCGCTCGGCGTCGGCCACGGCCCAGCGCAGGTCGAGCAGGGGCGTGTAGCTGGTGATGGGCGGGATGGGGTACTGGCGGTTGAAGTTGAACGGCGGCGGCGGGGACGAGGTCGCCCACTCGAGGGTCTGCCCACCCCACGGGTCGGGCGGGGCCAGGCGACGCCGGCGGCGCAGCGTCTCCCCGACGTTGACGGCCAGCACCATCATGGACACGGCGATGACGCCCGCTCCGCACGACGAGATCAGGTTGAGGGTGGAGAAGCCCGACCCGGCTGTGTAGGTGGCCACCCGGCGCGACATCCCGAGGAACCCCAGCCCGAACATGGGCAGGAAGGTCACGTTGGTGCCGACCACCATCAGCCAGAGGTGCAGCTTGCCGAGCCGCTCGTCGAGCATCAGGCCGGTCACCTTGGGGAACCAGAAGTAGAACCCGGCGAAGAAGCCGAACACGCTCCCGGCGAACAGCGTGTAGGGGAAGTGGGCCACCACGAAGTACGAGCCGTGGAACATGTGGTCGAGCACCGGTGAGGCCAGCATGATGCCGCTGAGCCCGCCGATCAGGAACTGGGGGAGGAAGGCGATGGCGAAGCGCATGGCCGTCGAGTACCGGAGCCGGCCGCCGATCATGGTGGCGATCGAACCGAAGTACTCGATGCCGGCCGGCACCGCCAGCAAGGTGGAGGTGAGGTTGTAGTAGTCGTCGACGGCCTGGCCGGTGGTGTACATGTGGTGGCCGAACACCGCCATCGACAACCCGGCGAAGGTCAGCAGGGCGCCGACGGTGATGGTGTAGCCGAAGTACTTGCGCTCGGAGAAGGTGGCGATGACCTCCGCCACCGACCCCACGAAGGGGAAGAACATCACGTACACCACGGGATGCCCGTAGAACCAGAAGATGTACTGGTAACCGATGTTCCAGACGTTGTGGGTGAACAGGGACGGGTCGACGCGTCCGGCCGAGATCAGCCCCATCGACGCCAGCAAGGCGGGGAAGGCGGTGATGGTCATCATGCAGGTGGCGACCATCGACCAGGTGAACACCGGCATGCGCAGCAGGGTCATGCCCGGTGCCCGCATCCGCAGCGCCGTCCACAGCACGCAGCCGGCCATCAGGATCATGGCGCTGACGGCCAGCATTGAGGCCATGATCCACAGGTCCATCCCCGGGCCCGGGCTGAACTGGCTGTCGGACAGCGGGGTGTAGGCATACCAGCCGTCGCTGGGCGGGCCGCGCACCACGGCGCTGACCACGAAGGTGACGACGCCGGCCGCGTACATCCAGAAGCCGGTCAGGCAGACCCGGGGGGCGGCGATGACCGGCGCCCCGACCTGCAACGGCACCAGGAACACGCCCATGCCGATGGCCAGCGGGGTGATGACCAGGAAGATCATCCCCGAGCCGTGCAGGGTCATGATCTCGTTGTAGAGCGAGGTGCCGACCACGTGGTTGCCCGGGACGGCCAGCTGGCTGCGCATCACCAAGGCCAGGGCCCCGATGACGAACAGCATCACCAAGGCGGTGCCCAGGGTCAGCTTGGCGATGCGCTTGTGGTCGACGGTGGTGATCCAGCCGGCCAGGCCCGGCCGGTCGGGTGACCCCACCAGCGCGGCCGAAGGGGCCTCGGGCCGGAGCACGGTCTGGCTCATGAGGCAAGCTGGGTGCTCGTCACGGGATGCCTCCCAACTGGGTCTTGACCGGCGGTCCCCCGACCGGTGTGGGCTTCGGCGCGGCCGCCACCGCGCTCTGGTGCTGTAGCCAGAGGTGGAAGGTCGCCGGGGTGACCGCTTTCACCCGGAAGTCCATCGAGTCGTGGAACAGGCCGCAGAACTCGTCGCACAGACCGCGCCAGGTCCCGGTGTGGTCCACCCGCAGGTCGAACACGTTGACGTGGTCGGGGAAGGCCTCGACCTTCCAGCGCAGGTGCGGCACCCACATCTCGTGGACGACGTCGTTGGACTCCAGGTCGATGCGCACGCTGCGGTTGGTCGGGAGCATCAACACGGGGAACCGGCCCGCTTCGCAGTCCGCCGACACCGCCACCGGCGTGCCCTGGTAGGCGAACCGCCAGCACCACTGGTAGGCGGTGACGTGGATGGTGAGCGCCGGGCGCCGGCTGGCCACGGTCATCTCCGCTCCGTACGTCGTCTCCGACACGTAGACGAGGTAGGCGACCATGCCCAGCACCAGCACCGCGGCGCCCAGCTCCACCAGGGTGTTCTCGTGGCGTCGTGACGGCTGGCGGCCCGATCCCGCCCGCCGGCGGATCATGGCGAACAGCAGCAGCACCATGATGAGGACGAACACGGCGGAGGCGATGCCGGTGTAGAGCCAGAAGACGTGGTGGAAGATGCTCCGGTACGTCAAGAGGCCTGCGACTCCCGTGGTTCGGTGCCGGCCCGCCGACCTGGGGGCGGACCGGAAGGTACGTCTTCCGCTCGTGGTGCCGGCGCCATACCCGATGGTCCCCCGACCAAACGAGTGCCAGCCCTGCCGGTTTCACCGGCATCCTCCACGGGTACCCGACCGCCCGGCCGACGAGCGGAGAGGGGACCGGAGCGGCGTGCCGACACCACAGACGGTGCTGCAGCTGTTGGCCTCTGGGCGCAGCTACAGGGACATGGCCCGGGCTGACATGGCCCGGGCTGACATGGCCCGGGCTGTCGGCGTGTGCCCCGGGCGCCTCCGGCTCGGGGCGACGGGGACGCCGGCCGGCGCTGGATCGAACCGGCCCCCGGGGAATGCCACCGGCAGCGCGCCGCCTCTGGGCCGTCTCACCGCTGGCGACGGGCACCAGCCAGCCGACACGGCGGCCGCCTTCCTGCGGCGTCGAGTGGAGCGGGACGTGGCCATGCGGCAGGCGGCCGGCAGGCGGCAGGCGGCCGCCTGGCTGGGGGCGAGCGGCCCGAAGCTCGCCGCCGGGCCCGACGGGGCCGTCGCCGCGGCGGACCAACCGGGTGTGGAGGAGGCGGCCGGCGACACGCCGCTCGACCTGACCGCCGCGGTCGGTCGCCAGCACGCCACCACCGTGGCGCTGCTCGGCGTCCTGCAAAGCCCCCAGCCGGCACACCGCGACCCCGATCAGCTTCGGCGCCAGCAGGCGGACATGTTGATCCGGCACCTCGCCCGCCACGAAGCGGCCGAGCAGCAGGTCCTGTGGCCGGCGGTCGCCGACGGCGTGCCCGGAGGCGTGGACCTGGCTGCCGAGGCGACGGCCCAGGAGCGCGATGCCCGCCGTACCCTGGCTTCGCTGCGGCAGGCGAAGGAGACCGCCGCCTTCGAAGATCTCGTCGATCTGCTGCACGAAGAGCTACGCCGCCACCACGCCCACGAGGACCTGGTCCTGCGCCACCTCTGCTTGGCGGTGGAGCCGCAGATCCTGGGGCAGCTGGGCGCCGAATTCGTCCAGCGCTACCGCAAGGTGCCGAGCCGGCCCCATCCGAACCTGCCGTCGGGCCCGGCCGTCCAGCGCCTGGTCGGTGCGCCCATCGCCGTCCTCGACCGCTGGCGCGACGCCTTCGGCCCTACGGGGCCGTCTGGCCATCCCCGATGACTGTGCTGCCCCGATGACCGTCCTGCAGAGCGAGGTCGACGTCGTCATGACGCTGTCGTCTGTCGTCAGCGCCGTGTCGGCTGCCTCGACGCCCGCCGCCACCGCTCCGTCTGTCGGTGGAGAGGTGGCGCGGTCGTGATGCGCAAGCTGCTGCACCGCTGGATGCAGGGCCGTCCCATCCTGCCCGTGGACGCCATCCCGTCCCGGCGGGTCCTGGTGCAGCGGACGGTGCGGGTCGTCGACGAGCGAGTGGGTGTCGCCAAGAACGGAGGCCGCAAGATCCTCGACAAGATCTTCCCCGACCACTGGTCGTTCTTCTTGGGAGAGATCGCCCTCTACTCGTTCATCGTGCTGGTCCTGAGCGGCGTCTTTCTGGCGCTCTACTTCAACC
Organism: Actinomycetes bacterium; assembly: GCA_021848085.1. Lineage (GTDB taxonomy): Bacteria > Actinomycetota > Acidimicrobiia > Acidimicrobiales > UBA8190 > JAJZNB01. The sequence goes on along the minus strand of JAJZNB010000146.1, from coordinate 3,551 downwards.
CGTCGTTGGCCGACGTGGTGTACCACGGCAAGGACAAAGCCCTGCGGGGCCAGCACATGTCGGCCGCCTACGCCTCCACCGTCGCCCTGTCGTTCTCGGTGCGCACCGGGCTGCTCATGCGCCAGATGCACCACTGGGCGGCCGACGTCTTCATCGGCGCCATCGTCCTCCACATGTGCCGGATCTTCTTCACCAGCGCCTATCGAAAGCCCCGCGAGCCGAATTGGATGATCGGGCTGACCATGCTGGTGCTGGCCGTCATCAACGGCTACGCCGGCTACTCGCTGCCCAACGACCTGGTGTCGGGCACCGGGCTGCGGATCGGCTACTCCATCATCTTGTCGATCCCGCTGATCGGCACCTACCTGGCCACCTTCCTCTTCGGTGGGCAGTTCCCCGGCAACGGCTCCATCGAGCCTCGCCTGTTCATCGCCCACGTGTTCATCGTGCCCCTGCTGATCATCGGCCTGCTGGGAGCCCATCTGGCCCTGATCGTCCGCCAGGAGCACACCCAGTGGCCCAAACCGGGCCGCACCGAGAAGAACGTGGTCGGGTTGCCGCTGTACCCGAACTTCCTGTTGAAGACGATCGGGCTGATGCTGATGGTGGCCGGGGTGCTGTGGGCGCTCGGCGGTCTGGTCCAGATCAACCCGATCTTCAACTACGGCCCCTTCGTGCCGTACAAGGCCAGTGACGCCGCTCAACCCGACTGGTACATGGGCTGGCTCGAAGGAGCGCTGCGCATGGCTCCCAACTGGGAGTTCGCCTCCTTCGGGCACACCATCCCGTTTCCGGTGCTCATCCCAGCGGTGATGCTGCCTGTCGTCACCTTCGGCATCGCTTATCTGTGGCCGTACATCGACAAGATCGTGACCGGTGACTTCGACCGGCACAACCTGGTGACTCCACCGAGCCGCCGACCCGTCCACACCGCCATCGGCGCCGCGGTCGTCACCTTCTACTTCATGTTGACCGTCGCTGGCGGCGACGACGTGCTGGCGAAATTCCTCGGCTTCCACCTCCGTCCCTTCGTCTGGGCGCTGCGGGCGGCGACGTTCGCCCTTCCGCTCATCGTGGGGCTGGTGACGCACCGCCTCGCCCGCCAGATCGCCGCCGGCCGCGATCACCTGCAGCGCCGCCAGGCGGTGGCGGTGGAGCTGTCGGGCGGCAGCTACGAGCTGTCGCTGGGCACGCCGCCCGAAGACGACGAGGAGGACCCCGTCCCGGTGCCGCGCACCGTCCTCGGTCCCTCGCCCCGACTCGCCGACCCCGAGGAGGTGGCTGCCGCCGAAGCCCCCGAGCGGTGACCGCACCGCGGGGCCGCGGCCTCAGCGGCCGCGGCGCTCGAACGACAGGCAACGGCGCGTGGCCGGCTCTGCCTGGAGCTGCTCGGATGCGACGACCCCGTCGCAGATCGCACACCGCCCGGAGGTCCCGTCGCCGATGCGGGCGATGGCCGCCTCGGCGGCCCGGCGGCGCTCCTCCCCGGCCTGCGACATCCGCCCGTCGCGGTCCATGGCCACCGAGCCGTTCTGGGCGGCGTCGTCGTCGAGCTCGGCATCGCCAGGGTCGTCAGGGCCCACCGCTTCCACCTCGGCCAGCAGGTCACGCGCCAGGTCCGGGCCCGGCCGCGCTGCTCCACCAGCCGCTGCCGCTGCTCCCGCAGGAAGCTCTGCTCGAAAGGGCTGCCGCCACAGGTGACGGAAGACGAAGTCGCACTGGTCATGGCGCGCACCTTGCCCCTGGGCGCGGCCGGCAAACGCTGCCGCGCTGTGGCGGCGGAGGCCGTCCGCCGAGGTCAGGTCGACCTGCTGCTGTTCCACGACGATCCCGACGACCAACGCCGCCTCTGGTTCGGCAGCCGGCCCGAATCGGTTGCCGCCGACCCGGAGGACCTGCGGGGTCTGGGCGCGGAGCAGCCCGGCACGGCCGGCTGGCCGACGTGCTGGTGCAAGCCGCGCTCGGCAGCGGCGGCCGAGTCCGCCTCGTACCAGCCCACGGAGGGCCCACCGACGGAGTCTTGAGCTGTGCTGCGCGGGTCCGAAGCCCCCGACCACGGCGGCGCCCCGGCGAGATAGGCCCCAGCCCGACCCGTCCGCACGACGACGGTCACCTTCACCCAGCGACCCGCCCAGCTCCGGGCCCCCTGGCTCCGATGCTGGCGGCACGGGACGGGCGGTCGCGCCATCCGCCCACCACGCTGATACATCCTCCTGTCACCATAGGGGTGTTGTTGGTTGGTGTTTTGGCATCCTTTTGGTGGTGGGCGGGCACGTCTGTCGTTGTCGCTGGGCGCGCTGGCGCCGGGTGTGTCGGGCGGGTTGGGATCGGTGGTGTTGGTGGTGTTGGATCTGCTGGCGGGGTTCGAGCAGCAGTTGGGGCGGGCGGTGGCGGTGTTGGAGGTGGAGTGTCTTCATGGGGAGGATGCTCGGCGGCTGGTGCAGGCGGTGAGTCGGGTGGAGGCTCGGTTGGCGGCGTTGCGGTTGGTGGCGGCGCGGCGGGCGGCGGATTGTGGGGTGTGGCGGCGGGCGGGGTTCAAGAGTGCTGAGGAGTGGTTGTCGTCGGAGACGGGGGTGCCGGTGTCGTCGGCGCGCAAGTCGTTGCGGACGGCTGAGCAGCTGCAGGGGTTGCCGGAGGTGGCGGAGCAGGGCCGGCAGGGGGCGGTGTCGGAGCGGCAGCTGGAGCGGATTGTGGATGCGGCGGCGGGCCGGCCGCAGCGGCAGCGGGATCTGCTTGATGCGGCGCGGCGGCGCAGCTTCTCGGGGTTGGCGAGCGAGGCGGATCGGGTCAAGGCCGAGGCGCAGGCCGAGCAGGAGCGGCGCCGGCGGTATCGCCGGATCCTCGATCAGCGTCATGTGCGGCGTTGGACCGATGCGGGCGGGGCGGGGCATGTGGAGCTGGTCGACACGGTGGATCGTTGTGCCCGGCTGTTCGCCGTGGTGCAGGCTCGTGGCGACCTGTTGTTTCGTCAGGCGCGCCGTCAGGGGCGGCGGGTGGGTCATGGGGCGTATCTGGCTGATGCGCTGGTGTCGCTGGCTGAGGAGCCGGATCCGACCCCACCCCGGCTGACCGACGGTGTCGACGGCGCTTTTCCGCCGGACGTCGGCGGTGTTCTCGTGCCAGACACCGACGGTGACGCGTCAGAAGCCGGCGGCGGCGGTGGCCAGCCGCCCAACCGCCTGTCCGACACCCTCTTCCCCGGGCTGGCCGGGGCGGCTCACGCTGGCCGCGGGCATCGGCCCGACACGCTGTTTCCCGAGCTGTCGGGCGCCGGTAGTCGTCGACAGGCTGACAGGGCAGATGCTGACGGCGCGGATGATCCCGGGGCTGTCGACGCCGGCGGCGCGGCCGGGGCCGGCGCCGGCTCTCATGGCGCCGGCTCCGGCGGTGGCGGCTCCGGCGGTGGCGGCTCCGGCGGTGGCGGCTCTGGCGGTGCCGGCGGTGGCCGTCGTGGAGGGAGAGGGAAGCGGTCCAGAGGTGGCCGCCAGGCCCCGCCGGGCGGCGGAGACCGGGGCGGTGGTCACCTTTGTGGTGGATCTCGAGGCGTTTCA
>JAJZNB010000108.1 GCA_021848085.1 Actinomycetes bacterium | reverse complement strand
GCCGGGGTCGCCACCGGCCACCAGTACATCACCCTGGGGAAGGGGCAGGGCCACTTCACCCTGGTGCTGGTGGGCCGCACCGTGTACTTCAAGGGCGACGCCGCCGCGGTGTCGAGCCAGCTCGGGGTGACCGCCGCGTCGGCCGGCAGCGTGGCCGGTCGATGGGTGGCCGTCACCGCCGGCGATGCCCCCTACTCGACCCTGGAGCCAGGCATCACCGTCGCCTCGGCCCTGTCACAGATCGCCTTCACGGCGCGCCGGGTGTCGTCGGCGACCCTCGACGGCCACGCCGTGAAGCGCATCGACGGGTCGGTGCCCAGCACACCGGGAACCAACGCCAGCGCCACCGCCGCCCTCTACGTCGACCAGGCCACCGGCCTGCCGCTGCGCTTCGAGGAGCAGGTGACCTCGGGAACCACCCACCAGGGGTTCACCATCACCTTCAGCCACTGGCGCGAGCACGTGGCCGAGACCGCCCCCAGCGGCGCGGTGCCCTACTCGTCGCTGCCGACGACCGGCCGGGCTCCTTCCGGCGGCGCGCCGGTGCCGAGCTTCAGCGCCTGAGCTGCACCGTCGGCAGGGCACTCGCCGCCGCCGACGCGACGCCAGGACCGCCGGTGCGGACCGTCAGCGCCTGAGCTGCACCCCCGGTCACGGTCCCGCCGGGCGCACCGCCACACCCCGCCGGGCCAGGTGGGCCTTGGCCTGGGCCACCGTCACCTCCCGGCGGTGGAAGATGGAGGCGGCCAGCACGGCGTCGGCTCCGCCCTGCAGCGCCCCGTCGGCCAGGTGGTCGAGGGTGCCCACCCCGCCCGAGGCGATCACCGGGACCGGCACGGCGTCGACCACCGCCCGGGTCAGCTCCAGGTCGAAGCCGTGGCGGGTGCCGTCGCGGTCCATGGAGGTGAGCAGGATCTCCCCGGCCCCCGAGGCGGCGCACCGCTCGGCCCAGGCCACAGCGTCGAGGCCGGTGGCCTGACGTCCGCCGTGGGTGAAGACCTCCCAGCCGCGGCCGTCGTGGCGGGCCCGGGCGTCGACGGCCACCACCACGCACTGGGCGCCGAACTCGCCGGCCAGCGCCGCCACCAGCTCCGGATCCTGCACGGCCGAGGTGTTGCAGGCCACCTTGTCCGCTCCGGCCCGCAGCAGCCGGCGGGCGTCGTCGGGGCTGCGCACCCCGCCCCCGACGGTGAAGGGGATGAACACCTGCTCGGCGGTGCGCCGCACCACGTCGAGCATGGTCCGGCGACCCTCGGCCGACGCCGTGATGTCGAGGAACACCAGCTCGTCGGCGCCTTCACGGTCGTAGCGGGCGGCCAGCTCCACCGGGTCGCCGGCGTCGACCAGGTCGACGAAGCGCACACCCTTCACGACCCGCCCGGCGTCGACGTCGAGGCAGGGGATCACCCGGACGCTGTGCATGCCTGCAGCGCCTCCTCCACGGTGAGCACCCCTTCCACCAGGGCTTTGCCGACGATGGCGCCGGCCAGGCGCCGGCCGCCGACGGTCAGGTCCCGCAGGGCGGTCAGATCCTGAGCCGAACGCACCCCGCCGGAGGCGATGACCGGATGGCGGGTGGCGCCCAGGGTGCGGCGCAGCCCCTCGATGTCGGGCCCGCCCAGCATGCCGTCGCGCTCGATGGCGGTCACCACCACGGCGGCCAGCGGCACCGGCTCGAGCTGGGCGAGCAACGCCTCGAGGGTGACGCCGCTGCTGCGCTCCCAGCCCGACACGGCCACCTCGGCCCCGCCGTCGCGGTGGTCGACCCCCACCACGATCCGCCCCGGATGCCGCCGGGCCAGGTCGGCCACCAGCTCGGGGTCGGCCACGGCGGCGGTGCCGAGCACCACACGGGCCGCCCCGCCGTCGAGAAGCGCGGCGGCATCGGCGGCGCGGCGGATGCCGCCGCCGACCTGCACCGGCACCCCGGCGGCCTGCACCACGGCCAGCACCAGCGGCCGGTTGGCCGCCGAGCCGGCACGGGCCGCGTCGAGGTCCACCACGTGGACCCAGCGCGCCCCGGCCTGCACGTAGCGCCGGACCAGCGCCACCGGGTCGCCGTAGTCGACCTGCTGGTCGAAGTCGCCCTGGGTGAGACGCACCGCCCCACCCTGGCGGATGTCGACGGCGGGCAGCAGCTCCACGTCAGGACCCGGCCGCGGCGGCCACGAAATTGGCCAGGATGGCCAGCCCGTTGGTCCCCGACTTCTCGGGGTGGAACTGGGTTCCCCACACCGGCCCCTGCTCGGCGGCGGCCACCACCGGCCCGCCGTAGTCGCAGGTGGCGGCGACCACGTCGGTCGGCTCGGGCGCATAGGAGTGGACGAAGTACACCCAGGGCTCCTCGGGCAGGCCGGCCAGCAGCCGGCTGGGCCGCTGCGCCACCTGCTGCAGCACGTTCCACTGCATCTGGGGGCGCTTCACCTCGTCGGGCAGGCGCCGGACCGTTCCGGTCAGCACCCCCAGCCCCGGCACCCCCGGCGACTCGTCGGAACCCTCGTAGAGCAGCTGGAACCCGACGCAGATCCCCAGGAACGGCAGCCCCCGCTCCACGGCGCGCAGCGCCACCTGGTGCAGCCCGCTGGCCCGCAGGGCGGCGGCGCACGGGCCGAACGAGCCGACGCCGGGCAGCACCACGGCCCTGGCCCCGGCCGCCACCTCGGGATCGGCCACCAGGCGGGCGTCGGCGCCCAGGTGGGCCAGAGCCTTCTGGGCCGAGGCGAGGTTGCCGATGCCGTAGTCGAGGACGGCGATGTGGGGCGCGTCGCTCACGGCGTCAGAGCACCCCTTTGGTGGAGGGGACGGCGCTGCCTTCCACCCGCACCGCGTCGCGCAGGCACCGGGCCACCGCCTTGAACGACGCTTCGAGCATGTGGTGGACGTTCTTGCCGGTGACGAGGCGGATGTGGAGGGTGATGCCGGCGGCGGTGACGAACGCCCGCCAGAACTCCTCGGCCAGCTGCGGGTCGAAGCCCGGCGAGCCCAGCGGGGCGGCGTCGGGGGGCAGCTCCACCGTGTAGGCCAGGTACGGCCGGCCCGACAGGTCGAGGGCCACCTCGACCAGCGCCTCGTCGAGTGGCAGGGCGATGGAGGCGAAGCGGCGCACCCCCGCCTTGTCGCCCAGGGCACCGGCCAGCGCCTCGCCCAAGACGATGCCGACGTCCTCCACCGTGTGGTGGGCGTCGACGTGAAGGTCACCGTCCGCCTGCACCTGCACGTCGAACCCGCCGTGGCGGCCCAGCTGGGACAGCATGTGGTCGAAGAACGGCAGGCCGCTGTGGGCCGCCGCCGTGCCGCTCCCGTCGAGGGAGAGGGCCACCGTGACGGCGGTCTCCTTGGTGCGGCGGCTGCGCTCGGCACGCCGGGGAGGGGCCGTGGGGATCATGGGTCCTCCTGCAGGCTGCGCCGCAGGGCGGCGACGAACCGGTCGTTCTCCTCCGGGGTGCCGACGGTGACCCGCAGGCAGCCTGGCAGGCCCCGCCACGTCGAGCAGTCACGCACCAACACCGATTGGGCCAGCAGCCGCTCCCACACCTGGTGGGCGTCGACCGACAGCGGCCGGAACAGCACGAAGTTGGCCTGCGACGGCCAGGTCTCCACCGGCAGCTCGGCCAAGGCGGCGGCCAGCCGGCCCCGCTGCTCGATCAGCAGCGCCACCCGCTCGTGCATGGCGTCGACGTGGCGCAGGGCCAGGCGGCCGGCGGCCTGGGTGAAGGCGTCGAGATGGTAGGGCAAGGCGGTGCCCTCACAGGCCTGCACCACCTCGGGGTCGGCCACCAGGTAGCCGAGCCGGCAGGCGGCCATGGACCAGGTCTTGGAGAAGGTCCGCACCGCCACCAGGCGGGACGCGGCGTCCTCGGCCAGCGCCTCGGGTACCGACACCGCCGGCACCGGCGGCGCCCCGAGCGACAGGGCCGAGGTCGGGGCCAGCTCGCCGTAGGCCTCGTCCACCACCACCAGCCCCGGCGCCTGCGACAGCACGTGGGCCACGGTGGCCGGCGACTCGGCCAGGCCGGTCGGGTTGTTGGGCGAGCACAGGAAGGTGATCACCGGCTGGTGGGTGTGGAGCAGTGCGTCGACGGCGGGCAGGTCCAGCTCGAAGCCGGCGGTGCGCCCGGCCGAGACGACGTCGGTGCCGGTCAGCATGGCGATGTGGCGGTGCAGCGAGTAGGTCGGTTCGAACAGGGCGGCCCGGCGCCCCGGCCCGCCGTAGGCCAGCAGCAGGCACTGCAGCACCTCGTTGGAGCCGTTGGCGCAGAAGATCCGTTCGGGCTCCACCTGGTGCAGCTCACCCAGCGCGGCGCGCAGGGCGAAGGCCCCCCGGTCGGGGTAGCGGTTGAAGGCGATGCGGCCCAATTCCTGGCGCAGGTCGGCCAGCCAGGCCTCCGGCGGGGCCAGCGGCGATTCGTTGGCGTTGAGGCGGACCTCGACGTCGACCTGCGGCGAGTGGTAGCCCTCGAGCAGCTGCAGGTCGGGCCGCACCGGCACCCGGGGGCTCACGGCCCGGCGGGGGCTTCGGCCCGCAGCGTCACCGAGCGGGCGTGGGCGGGCAGCCCTTCGGCCTCGGCCAGCACCACCACGTGGGGGCCGATGTCGTCCAAGGTGGCCCGGTCCATGCTGACGGCGTGGATGTGGGTGCGGAAGTCGTCGGGGCGCAGCGCCGAGGCGAAGCGGGCGGTGCGGGCGGTGGGCAGCACGTGGTTGGGCCCGGCCAGGTAGTCGCCGACGCTGGCCGGCGCGTAGGGGCCGAGGAACACCGCCCCGGCTCGCCGCACCAGCGGCAGCAGCGCCTCGGCCTGCTCCACCTGCAGCTCCAGGTGCTCGGGAGCCACCACGTTGGCCACGGCCACCGCCTGCTCGGCGTCGTCGACCAGCACGGCGAAGCCGCCGGACCCCAGGGTCGACTCGAGATCGAGGCGCCTCGGTGAGGCCGCCACCAGCTGGTCGACGGCGGCCACCACCTGCTCGGCGACCGCCTCGGACCACGTCACCAGCCAGGCCTGCCCGTCGGGGCCATGCTCGGCCTGCACCACCACGTCCACCGCGGCCCAGGCGGGGGGCACCGAGGCGTCGGCCACCACCACCACCTCCGAGGGGCCGGTGAAGGCCGACGGCACGCCGACCAGCCCGGCCACCTGGCGCTTGGCCTCGGCCACGAACTTGTTGCCGGGGCCGGCGATGACGTCGACAGCCGGCACCGACTCGGTGCCGAGGGCCATGGCGGCGATGGCCTGAGCCCCGCCGATGCGGTACACCTCGTCGACGCCGGCGATGGCTGCGGCGGCGAGGGTCTCCACCGCCACGGTGCCATCAGACGACGGCGGCACGCACAGGGCCAGACGCTCCACCCCCGCCACCGCGGCCGGCACCGCGCTCATGATGACCGTCGACGGGTACTTGGCCCGTCCCCCAGGGGCGTAGAGGCCGGCCCGGGCCACCGGCCGCACCAGGTGCCGCACCCGCATGCCGCCCGACACGAAGTCACCCGCCGGCTCCGGCTCGTGGCGGTGGTAGGCCAGCACCCGGCGGTGGGCTTCTTCGAGGGCTCGGCGCAACGCCGGCGCGATGCGCCCGGGAGCGGCCGCCACCGTGGCCGGGTCGACCTGCAGCTCGTGGAGCTGCACCTGGTCGAAGCGGGCGGTGAGCTGGCGCACGGCCCGGTCGCCGCCGGCGCCGACCTCGGCGATGATGGCGGCCACCGCCTCGGTGGGGAAGGTGGCGTGTGGCGCGGGCCGCGGCAACACCTGTGGGAGCCGCTCGGCGGCCACCCCGCGAACGTCGAGGCGAGTCAGGGACATGGGGCCTCGATCGTACCCGGGGTCGCCGCCGCCCCCGCCATGGGTCATCATCGACAGATGGTCGCCCCCCGTGCCGAGCTCTCGTCGCTGTCCACCAGCCTGGGCGAGCTGACCGAACGGCTGGCCGCCATCGCCGAGAGCGCCGCCGCCCAGGGCGACGACGAGACCGCCGCCGAGCTGTTCGCCGTGGAGCGTGCCCTCACCGGCGCCCAGCGGCGCCTGGCCCGGGTGGCCGACCCGCCCCGGCGGCGCTGACCGTCGGCTGGCTGCGGCGGGGCTGAGCGTCGGCTGGCCCGGACCCCAGCGGGATCTGCACGCGCCGATGGCGCCCCGGAGGGCGCCATCGGACACGAGCGGGTCGGGCGGCGGATCCCGAGCTCCGCTCTCACGGAACCAGGTGGCGGGAACCGGTTCCGGTCCCCTCTAGAACACCATGCGCGGCCCCCGTTGTTCCAATCAGCTACAACAACACGTGAACAACGAAACATGCCGGGGGTGAGGACCGTCGCGGTGTGCCGGGGGCCGTCAGCGGGCTGCCGGCTGGCGCCGGCGCCCGGCGGGAGGAGCCACCGGCAGCTCGGCCGATGGGCAGATGTCGGCCAGCACGCACGCCTCACAGCGGGGCCGGCGGGCCTTGCACACAGCCCGGCCGTGGAGGATCAGGCGCAGGCTCAGCACCCCGCGGGCCGACGCCGGGACCAAGGCGTTGAGGTCGGTCTCCACCTTCACCGGGTCGCGGTTGGCGGTGAGGCCGAGCCGTCGGGCCAGGCGCAGCACATGGGTGTCGACCGGCAGCCCCGGCTGCCCGAGGGCCACGCTGCGCACCACGTTGGCCGTCTTGCGCCCCACCCCCGGCAGCGCCACCAGGTCCTTCATGGCCGGGGGGACCGTCCCGTGGTGACGCTCCTCGACGGCCTGGGCCATGGCCACCAGGCTGCGGGCCTTGGCCCTGAAGAAGCCAGTGGAGCGGATGATCTCCTCCACCTCGGGCAAGGGGGCCTGGGCCAGGTCGGCGGCGGTGGGAAACGCCTCGAACAGCGCCGGGGTGACCTGGTTCACCCGCTCGTCGGTGCACTGCGCCGACAAGATGGTGGCCACCAGCAGCTGGAACGGGTCCTGGTGGCGCAAGGCGCACAGCTCCGCGGCCGTCCCCGGATGCTCCTGCGCGAGGCGCTCCACGACGAGGCGGGCTCGGCCACGGGGGCTGCGGGGTCCGGCCATCGGGCCGAGGCTACCGGCCCCCGGGCCGAAGCTACCGGCCCGCGGGCCTGGCTAGCCTCGACCTGGTGCATGGCGCGACCTCACCGGGATCCGAGGCCGGCGGCGGCGCCGACATCGGCGCCGGCACCGGCACCGAGGGCTGGCAGCTCGAGCCGGCGGCACCGGTCGCCGCCGGCGGCCATGGGGGCTTCGCCGACGAGCTCGAGGCGCTGCTGCAGACCGCCCAGCACGCCGACGACCACCTGCCGCTGAGCGACCACCAACGCCGAGCGCTGCGGGTGCAGGCCGAACCGCTGGTGGCCGTGGCCGCTCGACGCCACGGGCAGCTGGTCGGCTACAGCCAGGCGGTGCGCGACCGCGACACCTGGTCGGCGGAGCTGGTGGTGCATCCCGCGCACCGCGCCGGCAGCCTGCCCGCCGACCTGCTGGGGGCCACCGTCGCCGCGGTGGCCCGTCGTGGCGGCGGGCACCTCACCCTGTGGCTGTTCAAGGCATCGGCTGCCGCCGACCACGTCGCCCGGAGCTGCGGGCTGCGCCCCACCCGGGAGGTGCACCAGATGCGACGGCCCTTGCCCGCCCCGGCCGAGCTGGGCAGCCGGGTGGCGGTGACGCCGCTCCGGCCCGGCGTCGACGACGCCGCCTGGGTGGCGCTCAACAACCGGGCCTTCGCCGGCCATCCCGAGCAGGGCGCCTGGACGGCCGACGACCTGAACGCCCGCATGGCCGAGCCGTGGTTCGACGCCAAGGGCTTCCTGCTGCACCACCGCGACGGACGGCTGGCCGGCTGGTGCTGGACCAAGGTCCACGGTGACCACCAGCCACCGCTCGGAGAGATCTACGTCATCGGCGTCGACCCCGACTTCCAGGGCCTCGGCCTGGGCCGGGGGCTGGTGCTGGCCGGGCTCGACCACCTGGCCGGCGTGGGGCTGGCCCACGCCATGCTGTACGTCGACGGCGACAACGCCTCCGCCATCGGCCTGTACCGGGCGCTGGGATTCACCGACGACCATGTCGATCGGGCCTACGAGGGCCGGGTCGATCGGGCCTACGAGGGCCGGGTCGATCGGGCCTACGAGGGCCGGGTCGATCGGGCCTACGAGGGCCGGGTCGATCG
>JAJZNB010000042.1 GCA_021848085.1 Actinomycetes bacterium | reverse complement strand
GTCCCAGCGGCGGCGGATGGCTTGGAGCTCGGCCCGCCCCTCGTCGGCATCGAGGTCGAGGCCCTGGGCCCGAGCCTCCTGCAGGGCCAGGCCCTCGGGGTTGCCGCCGAGCAGGATGTCGACGCCGCGGCCGGCCATGTTGGTGGCCACCGTCACCCGCCCCAGCCGGCCCGCCTGGGCCACGATCTCAGCCTCACGGGCGTGCTGCTTGGCGTTGAGGACCTGGTGCTCGATGCCCCTCTGGGTGAGCAGCTGCGACAGCACCTCGGACTTGGCCACCGAGGCCGTGCCGACCAGGACCGGCTGGCCCTGCTGGTGGCGCTCCTCGATGTCGGCCACCACGGCGCCGAACTTGGCCGCCTCGCTCTTGTAGATCAAGTCGGCTTCGTCGCGCCGCTGCAGCGGCAGGTTGGTGGGGATGGGCACCACCGGCATGTCGTAGGTGTTGGCGAACTCGGCGGCCTCGGTCTCGGCCGTGCCGGTCATGCCGGCCAGCTTCTCGTAGAGGCGGAAGTAGTTCTGGAGGGTGACCGTGGCCCAGGTGTGGTTCTCCTCCTTGATCCGCACCCGCTCCTTGGCCTCCACCGCCTGGTGCAGCCCGTCGGACCAGCGCCGCCCCTCGAGGGTGCGCCCGGTGAACTCGTCGACGATCTTCACCTCGCCGTCGGCGACCAGGTAGTCCTTGTCGCGGTGGTACAGCTCCTTGGCCCGCAGCGCCTGGGTCAGCTGGTGGACGTAGTTGATGGAGACCAGGTCGTAGAGGTTGCCCACCCCCAGCTGCTTCTCCACCTTGGCGATCCCCTCCTCGGTGGGGACCACCACCCGCTTCTCCTCGTCGACCTCGTAGTCGGTGTCGCGGCGCAGGGTGCGGGCGATGCCGGCGAACTGGTAGTAGAGCTTGGCTGCCTCGTCGGCCGGGCCGGAGATGATGAGCGGGGTGCGGGCCTCGTCGATGAGGATGGAGTCGACCTCGTCGACGATGGCGTAGACGTGGCCGCGCTGCACCATGGCGTCGCGGGCCCGGGCCATGTTGTCGCGCAGGTAGTCGAAGCCGAACTCGGTGTTGGTGCCGTAGGTCAGGTCGCAGTCGTAGGCGGCCCGCTTGGACACCGGGTCGGACACATCGGGGCCGACGCGGCCCACGGTCAGCCCCAAGAAGCGGTGCACCTGCCCCATCCACTCGGCGTCGCGCCGGGCCAGGTAGTCGTTGACGGTGATGATGTGCACGCCCCGCCCACTGAGGGCGTTCAGGTAGACCGGCAAGGTCGACACCAGCGTCTTGCCCTCGCCGGTCTTCATCTCGGCGATCCACCCGAAGTGCAGCGCCATGCCCCCCATCAGCTGCACGTCGAAGTGGCGTTGACCCAAGGTCCGGCGGGCGGCCTCACGCACGGTGGCGTAGGCCTCGACCAGCAGGTCCTCGAGGGTCTCCCCGTGGTCGAGGCGCTCGCGGAACAGCACCGTCTGGTGCGCCAGCTCCGCGTCGGACAGCGCCTCCATGTCGGGTTCGAGATCGTTGACGAGCGGGACGAGCTCCGCCAGGCGGCGGATCTTCTTCCCCTCACCGGCCCGCAGCACGCGAGTGAAGACGCTCATGGCTTGCCAAGCTTACCGGCGGCACCGCCGGAGCCGGCGGCCGGCTGGGACAGCCGGCTGGGCGTGGGGCTGGCCCGCGGTGGCGGGCGGCCTGGGCCGGTCAGCCGCGGGTGGTGGTCCGCACCCGGCGCGGCTGGGAGCGGCCGACCAGCTTGCCCTTGAGCCGCTCCACCTGGTGGCCGAGCTTGTCGACGGCGAGGTCGACGGCGGCGGCCAGCTCGTGGGCGCGGCAGCGGGTGCGCAGCGTGTGCCCGTGCCCGGTGACGGTCACCTCGCAGACCCGGCGCGCCGCCTGCGGGGCTCTGGGGTCCTCGAGGAGACGGACCTCGGCCCGCTCGAGCACCTGGGTGCGGCGGCCGAGCTTCGCCACCTTCTCCTGGGCCAGAGCCCGCGTGCTGTCGGGAACCAGGTCCTTGCAGCCGACGACCACGACGTCCACGGCACCTCCTTCAGGCGACGGGTGGGAACCCCCCTCCGTCGCCGACGCTGGCTGTGTCCAGGTGGGCGGTGCCCGGCTGACCTGGTCTTTGGCCCCACACTCGCCTGCTGAGGAGCTGACGGCCCGATGCCGGCGGCCACCGATGGTGGTCCCTGCGGCACGGGATGGACCGCTTCCCTCCTTCTCCGCCCGGAACCGAGGGTCGGCGCCGCGGCGGGCAGGGCTTACCTCTAAGCCGCACCATGCTCAGCAACCACGAGTTGCCTTACGTGGGTCGTTTCGCCTGCGACTGGCATCGACTTGCAACCACAGACCCGGACACCACCCACCGCTCGCCATGCTACGCCGATGAGCGGCCGATGTCTCGCCCCGCCCGGGCGGCGGTGGGTGGCAGCCGGGGCAGCTCAGCCGGCCCGCAGCCGCTGCTTCAGCTCGGTGAGCACCGGGATGGGGCCGGGGTCGACGCCGCCGGCCGCCGCCAGGTGCAGCGACACGAAGTCGCCCATCAGCACCAGGTCGAGCAGCTGGGCCAGGTCGCCCTCGCCGAGGGCCCGCACCTCGATGACGTCGGCCACCGCCTCGCGCAGCAGCTCGGCCACCAGCTCGAAGCGTCGCACCACCTGGGGGTGCTCGGCGTCGTGGCGGAGGTTGACCACGGTCATCACCTGGCGGGTGACGTCGCCGTGCTGGCCCCAGCCGGCGATCTCGTTGTGGCAGAGCTCGGGGTAGACGCCAACGAAGGCGGGCGCCTTGGCGTTCTCGTTGATCTGGGCCTTCCAGCGGGTGGCGGCGGCCGCACCCAGCGCCTGGGCCCCATGGATGAGGGGGATGGTCCGGCCGATCTGGTCGGCGATGCGCTCGGCGAAGCTGCCCGGCTGCACCAGCTGGTCGCGGCGGACCGACAGCTGCTCCACCGCCAGGCGGATCCATTCAGAGGCACCGGGGAACAGGCCGATGTCCTCGAGCACGATCAGCGGCGGGATGGCCATGGCTCCCAGGGCGGCCCGGGGCTGGGGGATGTCGGCCGGCACCCCCACCTGGGGGCGGCCCCACTCCTCGGCCAGGCGCCCGAGCTCACCCCCGGCGGTGACGGCCACCAGGTGGGCGCCGGCCTCGTAGGCCGCGGAGGCGGCCTCCACCGTCTCCTCGGTGTCGCCGGAGAACGACATGGCGAACACCAGGGTGCCGCTGCCGACGAACTCGGGCAGGTCGTAGGACTTGCACACCGTCACCGGCACCGGCAGGAAGGGGCCGGCCACCGCCACCATCACGTCGCCGGCGATGCCGCTGCCGCCCATGCCGAGCACGACGACGTTCTCGACGTAGTCGTGGGCGGGCAGGTTCTCGAGACCCCGGGCACGCGACGCCGCCGCCGCCACCTGCTCGGGCAGGCCAGCGGTGACGTCGAACATCGAGAGGCTGTCGACCGCCCCCGGTGCGGCCGGGGCCTGGCTCACGCCCGCCCCTCGTCGGAGGGGGCGTCCGCCGACGGCGCCGCGGACAAGGTGGAGGCGATCGGCTCGTGCTCGGTCCGGGCCACCAACCGCTGGTGCTCGGCCTCGTCGACCTGGCGCGCCTCGTCGATCAGCATCACCGGGATGCCGTCACGGATGGGATAGGCCCGGTGCAGCCTGGGGTTGTAGAGCAGGTCCTCGTCGGCGAAGACCAGCAGCGGCCCCTTGTCCTCGGGGCAGGCCAGCACTTCGAGCAGCAGGGGGTCGAGCGCCATGGCCCGTCCTTTCTCCGATGTCCCGGTGTCCGATGTCCCGGTGTCCGATGTCCCGGTGTCCGATGTGCCCGTCTCCGCATGTGCCCGTCTCCGCATGTGCCGGTCAGCCGGGCGTCCCCGTCAGCGGCGGGGAGCTCCGCTGGGCACCTCGGCCACCAGGGCCAGCACCTCGTCAACGTGGCGGCGACAGTCGGCGTCGGTGGCCGCCTCCACATTGAGCCGCAGCAACGGCTCGGTGTTCGACGGCCGAAGGTTGTACCACCAGTCGCCATGGTCGACGGTCAGCCCGTCGGTGCGGTCGACGGCGACCCCGCCGGGCTGGCGGGCGGCCACCTCCTCCACGGCCCGGGCCGGGTCGCTCACCTTGGTGTTGATCTCCCCGGAGTCGGCGTAGCGGCGGTAGGGGGCGAGCAGCTGGGACAGCGGCTGGTCCGAGCGGCACAGCACCTCGAGCACGATCAGAGCGGCGATGATCCCCGAATCGGCCCGGTAGTTCTCACGGAAGTAGTAGTGGCCCGAGTGCTCGCCGCCGAACACGGCACCGGTCTCGGCCATCACCTGCTTGATGAAGGAGTGCCCGACCCGGGTCCGCACCGGGGTGCCGCCGTGCTCCACGATGGTCTCGGGCACGACCTTGGAGCAGATCAGGTTGTAGAGGATGGTGGCGCCCGGGTACTTGTCGAGCATGGCCCGGGCCACCAGGGCGGTGGTGAGCGAGCCGGAGACGGGCGCGGCCTGCTCGTCGACCAGGAAGACCCGGTCGGCGTCGCCGTCGAAGGCCAGGCCGACGTCGGCGTGGCGCTCGAGCACGGCGTGCTTCAGGTCCACCAGGTTCTCGGGCTGGATGGGGTCGGCGGGATGGTTGGGGAAGGTGCCGTCGAGCTCGGGATAGAGGATGTCGACGTCGAACGGCAGGCCTTCGAACACTGCCGGCACCACCAGGCCGCCCATGCCGTTGGCGGTGTCGGCCACCACCTTCAGCGGACGCAGGGTGGCGAGGTCGACGAAGGAGCGGACATGGTCGGCGTAGGCGCCGATCATGTCGGCCTGCTGCAGCCCGGCCGAGGGCGGGCCCTGGTCCGAGCGGTCGGCCAGCGCCTTCTCGGCCGCCGACCTCACGTCGCCGAGCCCGCTGTCCTGGCCCACCGGCCGGGCCCCGGCCAGGCAGAGCTTGATGCCGTTGTAGGCGGCCGGGTTGTGCGAGGCGGTGAACATGGCGCCGGGGGCGTCGAGCTTGCCCGAGGCGAAGTACAGCAGGTCGGTGGAGGCCAGGCCCAGGTCCACCACCGTCACCCCCGCGGCCCGGGCTCCGGTGGCGAAGGCGCCGGCCAGCTCCACCCCCGACGGTCGCATGTCGCGGGCCACGAGGAGCCGCTCGGCGCCGGCGAAGCGGGCGAAGCGGGCGAAGGCCCAGCCGATCGCCTGGGCCCGGCGGGCGTCGAGCTGGTCGGGGACGGTGCCCCGGACGTCGTAGGCCTTGAACAGGGAGTCGAGAGCGCTCATGGCGTGCCGAGCCTACCGCGGGCCCGTCGCCGCCCCCGGGGCCCCCAGAGCACCCCGCGCCCTGGCGCCGGGCGCCGTCGCTCGGAGGACCGGCACCGCCAGAGCAACTCGGGATCCGGCGCCGGCCACGCCGCCGCGACCGCCGACCGCAGACCGCCGACCGCCGACCGCCGACCGCCGCACGCCGGCCGCAGACCGCCGACCGCAGACCGCCGACCGCCGACCGCCGACGTCAGCCGACCACCGCACGCCGGCCCCGCCACGCCACCGCCACCAGCCCCAGCCCGCCGACGACGGTCATGGCCAGGCCGAGGTCGCCGGGCCCGCTCGACCCGTAGGTCAAGGTGACCTGGTGGCTGGTCGGCACCACCACCATCAGGTTCGGCATGGCCCGCCAGGGACCCTTGGCTCCGGTGCCGCGCCCGTCGGGGAAGTACGACACCTTCACCAGCACCGGCACCCCCACCCGGTCCACGTGGAAGCTCAGCCGGCTCCCCTGATCGTGGATGGCGGTGACGTGGACCGGCGGTTCGGGAGCGCCGGGGGCGGTGGCGTGGGTCGAGGTGCGGGCCCAGCTGCGGGGTCCGGCGGCCACCAGCTCGGTGGACCAGGCCCCGGGATTGTCGTACCAGCGCAGCGCCGGGGGCAACCACTGGGTCTGGCTCTGGCCGACGCCGGTGAGGACCTCGGGCTGGCGGGTGAGGGGACTGACCTCGGCCGCCCCGTGGACCAGGTAGAGCTTCCAGGTGGTGGTGACGATCCTGCCTTCGTAGAGCGAGCTCCACGGGCCGGTGCTGCCGATCAGGCTCAGCGCCGGGTCGGCGCCGGCCTGAGCCTGCACCGCAGGCGAGGAGGCCAGCAGGTACCGCACGCCGAGCAGCTGCAGGTGCTGCACGCCGAGGGCGACGTTGGGCCCTTGGCCGTAGGGCAGACCGACCATGGCGTCGGAGGGGGCTGCCGACAGCTCGTTCTGGTCGATGAAGTGGTACGGGGTGGTGGCCGACGACTCGAAGAACAGCCCTTCTTGGGTGTTGACGCACCCGTTGGTCAACATCGGCAGCAGCATCAGGGCCATGGGCGTGCCGAAGCGGTCGAGGTTGCTGCTGTACTCCCACATGGCCCGGCCGCACCCGTAGCGGTGGGCGGCCTTGTCGGCCAGGGCGATCACCGCCTTGAGCTCGGGGTACGCCGGCTTGGACTGGTAGCCGGAGTAGTTCCACCGGACCCACGACGGCACCGAGCTGGGTGCCACCCCCATGAACGAGGCCAGGCTGGTGTTGAGCGGCACGTAGACCACGGCCAGCGCGGCCAGCAGCGCCACCACCGGCACCGCCAACGCCCCTGGCGCCCAGCGCGAGCGGCGCGGCGGCGGCCCCCACCGGGTAGGGGCCGAGGAGCCGCCCCAGCCCGGCGGCTCGGCTTGGGCTGCCGTGCCGATCGGCGTCGGGCCCGGGTCGGTCAGCTCCGGTTCGCTCGGCGAGGGCCGTCCGCTCGGCGAGGGCCCTCTCGTCGGCGACGGCCGCTCGGTCGGCGGGGCGGCGCCGCCACCACCGGCTTCCGAGGAGGAGGCGGCCGACGCGGAGGGCAGCGTGAGCCCCGAGCCGGCGAAGGCCAGACGAGCGCCGCGCTCACCACCGGCGGTGGCCGAGGAGGGCCGCAGCAGCTGCGCCCACCACCGCCGGCCCTCGGTTCGCCACAGCCAGGCGACGGCGACGCCGATCTCGGCCACCAGCGACCCGGCCAGCAGGTAGACGCACAGCCACCACAGCGGGACGAACCGGGCGTTGTAGAGCTTGCCCTGCGGGTCGAGGACGGCGGCCAGATAGGAGGCCACCCCCAGCACCGAGAACAGCACCACCGGCATCCGGCGCTGCACCAGCGCTACCACCGTGCCCAGCCCGGCCAGCCACAGGGCCCAGCGACTGCCGTCGAAGAGGCTGACCAGCCCGGTGCCTGACCCGGGGGCGAACAGGGCGACCCAGGTGTGGACGTTGACCCATCCCATGTTGGTCGTGTACGGCAGCTGCAGCACGAACGGCACCGCCCACCAGGCCGTCAGCAGAAAGCCGAGCAGCCCGGTGGACACCAGCCACCACAGCCTTCGCCAGCTGGGCCGCAGCAACCCGAACAGCACCAGTGCGCCGGCCACGGCGAACAAGGCGGCGACCAGGTGCGACAGGATGGTGGCGGCCAGCAGCAGGGCGCCGCGCCCGCGCAGGCCGCCGGTACGCAGCCCTCGGGCGACCACGCCGAGGAACACCAGGGCGATCGACAGGCCCAGGGAGTAGGCGTACTCGCCGGCCATGGTCGAGTAGATGTTCCCGCCGTAGATGGTCCAGGACTGGGCGAACAGGAACGGGAGGGTGGCCACGGCCAGCACCGCCGGCCGGGGCCGCTCCAGGCCGGCCAGGCGGCCGAAGGCCCAGGCCGCCACCGGCAAGGTGAGGGATCCGAGGGCGGTGGCGATCTTGAACGCCACCGAGAAGGGGATGACGTAGCCGAGCACGGCCGCCACCGCGTCGGGCAGCGGAAAGTAGAAGGTGTAGAGAGGAAACCCGTCGTACCACTGGGGGTCCCAGCCGGTCAGGTGCCCGTGCGGCAGCAGCTGGGACTTCAAGAAGGCGGCGGCCGCGACGTGGGCACCGGTGTCGCCTCCGGTGGTGGTCGTCGTCGAGAGCAGCAGGCGCGGGTCGAGCTCCACGAAGACGAAGACCACGGCCAGCAGCACCACGAGCAGGGTCGAGAGCGCGGGGAGCGACGGACGGCGCATGCGTCTGCCATGGTGCCCGACTCGGGCGCCGAGCGGGGAGCGCGCCCTCGGCTCGGTGGCCCCGTTCAGCTGCCGGTCCGATGGGGCAGCTGCCGACCCGAA
>JAJZNB010000193.1 GCA_021848085.1 Actinomycetes bacterium | reverse complement strand
CGGCCGCCGGGCCGGGCGGGGGTCGCCGCCGGGCCGGGCGGGGGTCGCCGCCGGCGGCGGAGCCGTCGCTGGGTCGGGCTCAGGCCGAGGCGCCCACCAGCTGGGGGATGTCCATGCCCAGGCGCTGCAGGAAGCCGAGCTTGGACGCCACAGCCTGTTGCCACGCCTGCAGATCGGCGTCGAAGTGGGCCCGGTCGCCCTCCTCGTAGTCGTGCTCGAGCGCGTCGAACGCCGACTCCTCGGCGTCGAGCAGCTCGCGGTAGCGGCGAAGGGCTTGGTCGTCCAGCACTCCGGGCACGGTCATGGGTGAAACCCCCTTCCCGACGCCCGCCCTCGCGAGCGTCGCCTGCGGCCGACTGTAGCCATCCCTGGCACCCAACGTGCACCGGCGGAGGACTCCCAGCTCAGGGCGGGGGTCCCGGCCCGCCGGCCGTCGGAGCGTGCCGGGGAGGCTCAGTAGGTGGTCTCGGCCTGCAGCTGCGCCACCAGCGGCTGCAGCTCGCCCAGGGCGCCGTGGGCCGCGGCCAGCACCGACAGGTCGCCACGTACCCGGATGCGCCCGCCGGCCAGGGCCTGGTAGGGCGCCAGCCTCCCCTGCGACAGCGCCACGGCGTCGTCCCAGCTGAGGCGAACGGCGACGTCGGCCTGCCCGGCGGCGTCGGGGTCCACCAGCGCCATCGACACCCGGCCGCCGTCCACCCGCACCAGCGTGCAGATCTCCCCCTCGGGGCCGCCCTGCACCAGCTCGGCCATGGTGAACGCCCCGCTCTGGGCGGCCAGTCCGGCCTCCGGGCCCGGCAGGGCGACGCGGTGGGACGCCGTCAGCTCGTTGAAGCGCTCCACCCAGGCCGGGCTCAAGAAGCGGGTCACCGGCGGCGCCGTCAGGCGTCGGAGGCGGCCGCCGACGGATCGGCCACCGCGCCGGGCGCCGAAGCGGCCGCCGTCGACACCGTGGCCCCGCCCGGCACGGTGGTACGTTCCAGGCGATCCTCGCTGGTCGGATGAGCGAAGGCCGGGGCCTCGACCGCCGCCGCCGCCGCCGGCTTCTTGGTGCGGCGCAGGATCTTGCGGCCCAGCCAGGCCAGCGGGTCATAGGAGGAGTCGACCACCCGCTCCTTCAGGGGGATGATGGCGTTGTCGGTGATCTTGATGTGCTCGGGGCAGACCTCGGTGCAGCACTTGGTGATGTTGCACAGGCCCAGACCCATCCGCTGTCGCAGCAGCTCGCGACGGTCGTTGGTGTCATAGGGGTGCGACTCGAGCTCCATGTAGCGGATGAACATCCGCGGCCCGGCGTAGTGGGGCTTGTTCTCCTCGTGGTC
This sequence comes from Actinomycetes bacterium, assembly GCA_021848085.1. Taxonomy (GTDB): domain Bacteria; phylum Actinomycetota; class Acidimicrobiia; order Acidimicrobiales; family UBA8190; genus JAJZNB01. The sequence goes on along the minus strand of JAJZNB010000193.1, from coordinate 6,853 downwards.
GCGGATCACGTGACAGACGTTCTGACACATGAAGCACTCGATGCACTTGCGGAACTCCTGGCCGCGCTCCACGTCCATCTGCTGCATCCGGAAGGCGCCGTCGGGGGTGTCGGCCTGGCGCGGCTCGAAGGCTGGGATCTGGCGGGCCATGGTGAAGTTGAACGACACGTCGGTCACCAGGTCGCGGATGAGCGGGAAGGTGCGCATGGGGGCGATGGTCACCGGCTCCCCTGGCGGCAGGCTGTCCATGCGGGTCATGCACATCAGGCGAGGCAGGCCGTTGATCTCGGCCGAGCACGACCCGCACTTGCCGGCCTTGCAGTTCCACCGGCAGGCCAGGTCCGGGGCGGGCCCGGCCTGGATCCGGTGGACCACGTCGAGGACGACCTCGCCCTCGACGGCCGGCATGGTGTACTCGGCGAAGTCGCCGCCGTCGGCGTCGCCCCGCCAGATCCGCATGGTCACGTCGGCCATCAGTGCGCGTCCTCCTCGAACAGGGCCTGCAGCTCGGGGGGCATGACCAGCAGCGGCTCGGGGGTGAGCGTGTGCTCGCCCCTCTCGTCGAGCCGCTGCACCATGTTGACCTTGCCGAGCTCGGGATCGGGCTTGGGATAGTCGTCACGGGTGTGGCCACCGCGGCTCTCGCGCCGCTCGATGGCGCCCCGGGTCACCAAGGTGGTGACGGTCAGCATCGAGGGGAGGTCGGTGGCCAGGTTCCAGCCCGGGTTGTAGGCCAGTCCGCCGGTCACCGACACCGTCGACAGCCGCTCCCGGAACCGGTCGAGCTCGTCGAGGGCCTGCACCAGCTCCGACTCGGTGCGAATGATGCCGACCAGCGACTGCATCTTGTCCTGCAGGTCGGCCTGGATGTCGTAGGGCGACTCCCCGCCGTCGCGCTCGAAGGGGGCCAGGGCCTGGGCCACCACCGCGTCGGTCTCGGCCCGGTCGATGGTGGGGGTGCCGCTGCGCCCCTCGGCGTAGTCAGAGGCGCCGGCGCCGGCGCGCCGGCCGAACACCAGCAGGTCCGACAGCGAGTTGCCACCCAGGCGGTTGGCGCCGTGCATGCCGCCGGCCACCTCGCCGGCGGCGAACAGTCCGGGGACGGTGGTGGCCTCGGTGTCGGCGTCCACCCTGATGCCGCCCATGATGTAGTGGCAGGTGGGACCCACCTCCATGGCCTCGGCGGTGATGTCGACCCCGGCCAGCTCCTTGAACTGGTGGTACATCGAGGGCAGCCGCCGGCGGATGTACTCGGCGGTGCGGCGGGTGGCGATGTCGAGGAAGACCCCGCCGTGGGGGCTGCCCCGGCCGCCTTTCACCTCGCTGTTGATGGAGCGGGCCACCTCGTCGCGCGGCAGCAGCTCGGGCGGGCGACGGTTGTTGATGTGGTCGTCGTACCAGCGGTCGGCCTCGGCCTCGGTGTCGGCGGTCTCGGCCGCGAACATGGGCGGGATGTAGTCGAACATGAAGCGCCTGCCTTCGGAGTTGCGCAGCACCCCGCCGTCGCCGCGCACCCCCTCGGTGACCAGGATGCCGCGCACCGACAGGGGCCAGACCATGCCGGTGGGGTGGAACTGCACGCACTCCATGTCGATCATGTCGGCCCCGGCCCAGAAGGCCATGGCGTGGCCGTCGCCGGTGGACTCCCACGAGTTGGAGGTGTACTTCCACGACTTGCCCACGCTGCCGGTGGCCAGGACGAAGGCCTTGGCGGTGAAGGCGACGAAGTCGCCGGTGGGCCGCCAGTAGCCCACCGCCCCGCTCACCCGGCCGTCGCCGTCCTTCAGCAGGCGCAGGATCTTGCACTCCATGAAGACCTCGATGCCCAGCGACACCGCCCGCTGCTGCAGGGTGCGGATCAGCTCCAGGCCGGTGCGGTCGCCGACGTGGGCCAGGCGGGCATAGCGGTGCCCGCCGAAGTCGCGTTGCAGGATCCGCCCGTCTTTGGTCCGATCGAACAGCGCCCCCCAGCGCTCCAGCTCGTAGATGCGGTCGGGGGCCTCTTGGGCGTGGAGCTGGGCCATGCGCCAGTTGTTGAGCATCTTGCCGCCGCGCATGGTGTCGCGGAAGTGGATCTGCCAGTTGTCCTCGGACCAGACGTTGCCCATGGCGGCTGCCGCCCCACCCTCGGCCATGACGGTGTGGGCCTTGCCCAGCAGCGACTTGCACACCAGGGCGGTGCGCAGGCCGCGCTGCTTGGCCTCCACCGCGGCGCGCAGGCCGGCACCACCGGCGCCGATGACGACGACGTCGAAGTCGTGGGTCTCTAAGTCAGCCATGGTGGCGTCCTTCGCCTAGAAGAGCTTGGGGTCGGAGATGATGTGGCTGGCCACCAGCCGGACGTAGCCGTCGGTGAGGGCGACCATGATGAGGCTGGCCCAGGCGAACTGCATGTGGCGGGCGTTGAGCGGGGTCACCAGCTCCCACAGGCGGTGCCGGAGCTTGTGCTCGGAGAAGGTGTTGACGTGGCCGCCGCAGGCGTGACGGCAGAAGTGGCAGCTCAGCGAGTAGAGCCACAGCAGGATGGCGTTGGCCGTCAGCACCAGCGATCCGACGCTCACCCCGATGCCCCCGGCCCCCGGCATCCGGTAGGCCATGATGGCGTCGATGGTCAAGATCACGTTGAAGATGAGGGCCAGGTACCAGAAGTAGCGGTGGATGTTCTGGACGATGAGGGGGAAGCGGGTCTCGCCGGTGTAGCGGGCGTGCCCGTCGGCTACGGCGCACGCCGGCGGCGACTGCCAGAACGACCGGTAGTAGGCCTTGCGGTAGTAGTAGCAGGTGAGGCGGAAGCCGGCCGGCACGAGCAGGATCAGCAGCGCCGGGGACACCGTCCACCAGTGCAGCACCAGCCCGCCGCCCCCGCCGCTGACGCAGGTCTGGGTGATGCACGGCGAGTAGAAGGGCGAGATGAGGTCGCGGTGCTGGGCGGCGCCCACGTAGAAGTCGGCGCCTTGGATCGCCGCCCAGGTGGTGTAGACGACGAACGCCGTCAGGATGGAGAACGTCACCCACTTCTCGGTGCCCCAGCCCTTGGGTCGAAGCGTCCGGACCTTCGGTCCGCCTCGGGTGCCCCCGAGGACGACGGGGACCGGTTTCAGCTCCTCTACGGTGCTCACCCTTCGTGCTCCTTCTGTCCGTTGGACCGGTTCATCCTTCCACCTCGCCGGTGACGAGGGCGAAACCGCTGCGGGTGGCGGATGCCGCCGCGACGGCCGGCAGGGTGCGGGCATAGGCTCGATCCATGCTGGCGTCGCCCTCTGTCCCCGTCCCTCCGCCCGACCTGCCGCAGACCCTGGGGGCGCTGCGGGCCTCGGGCTGGGTGTCGGTGCCGGTCCACGAGGAGATCCGACGCAACACCGCCGGCCGCATCGCGGCGGGACGCCCGCTGGTGGAGCGGGTCCTCGGCTTCGAGGACACGGTGCTGCCCCAGATGGAGAACGCCCTGCTGGCGGGCCACGACATCATCATGCTCGGCGAGCGCGGCCAGGCCAAGACCCGTCTGGTGCGTTCGCTCACCTCGCTGCTCGACGAGTGGATGCCGGCCGTGGCCGGATCGGAGCTCCGCGACGACCCGGAGCATCCGGTGTCGCGGGCGGGGCGCGACCTGGTGGCGGAGCACGGCGACGACGCCCCGATCGAGTGGGTGCACCGCTCCCAGCGCTTCGCCGAGAAGCTGGCCACCCCCGACACCTCCATCGCCGACCTCATCGGGGAGGTCGACCCGATCAAGGTGGCCGAGGGCCGCTACCTGTCCGACGAGCTCACCATCCACTACGGGCTCGTGCCGCGGGCCAACCGGGGCATCTTCGCCGTCAACGAGCTGCCTGACCTGGCCGAGCGGATCCAGGTGGGCCTGCTCAACGTGCTCGAGGAGCGCGACGTGCAGATCCGGGGCTTCACCATCCGGCTGCCGCTCGACGTGGTGCTGGTGGCCACGGCCAACCCCGAGGACTACACCAACCGGGGCCGGATCATCACCCCGCTCAAGGACCGCTTCGGCGCCCAGATCCGCACCCACTACCCGCGCGACACCGCCACCGAGCTGGCCATCGTTCGCCAGGAGGCCAGACCCCCAGCCCGTGGACCGGGCACCCCCCGGGTCGAGGTGCCCGAATTCATGGCCGAGGTGGTGGCCGAGCTGTCCCAGCTGGCCCGGGCCAGCACCCACCTCAACCAGCGCTCGGGGGTGTCGGTGCGCCTCAGCATCTCGAACTACGAGACCATGGTGGCCAACGCCGTGCGCCGGGCACTGCGGGTGGGGGAGAGCGAGGCGGCGCCCCGGGTCAGCGACCTGGCCGCCCTGGTCGCCTCCACCCAGGGCAAGGTGGAGATCGAGGCGCTCGAGGAGGGGCGCGAGGAGCGGATCCTCCAGGGCCTGGTGGCCGCCGCGGTGCTGGCTGTGTTCCGCCGGCGCTGCCCCACCGAGGAGCTTGGGGCGGTGGTGTCGGCCTTCGACGACGCCCGGGTCGTCCACGCCGGCGACGACCTGCCCTCGTCGGCCTACGCCACGCTGCTCGACGAGGTGCCGGCGCTGCGCGCCCCGGTGCGGGCCCTGGCCGGCGAGGAGGATCCGGCGGTGGTGGCCAGCGCCGTGGAGCTGGTGCTCGAGGGCCTGCACCTCTCCAAGCGGCTCAACAAGGAGGCCGCCGGGTCCAAGGCCACCTACCGGAGCCGGGGCTGAGGCCATGGTCCGCCGCTGGGACTACACCCGCTGGGACGGCACCCAACAGGGCCTGATCGACGACATCGACCAGCTGTTCGCCGAGCTGGCCGACGACCTGCTCTACCACGGCGATCCCGACGCCGCCCTGCGGCGGCTGCTCAACTCGGGCTTCGAGCGTCCCGACGGGCAGCGGGTGCAGGGCCTGCGCGAGCTGATGGAGCGCCTCCGCCGGGCCCGTCAGGCCGAGCAGCAGCGCGGCGCGGCGGACGGGCCGTACCGCCAGGTGCAGCAGCAGCTGGCCGAGGTGGTGGCCGAAGAGCGCGCCGGGCTGGCGCAGCTCGCCGAGGAGGCCCGCACCTCGGGCGACGAGCGGCGCCAGCAGGTGACCGAGGAGGTGGTGGCGGAGCGCTCCTTGCAGCTCGACCTGCTGCCTGACGACCTGGCCGGACAGGTCCAGGAGCTGCAGGCCTACGAGTTCACCTCGTCCGAGGCGCGCCAGCACTTCGAGGAGCTGCTCGAGCAGCTGCGTCGCGACATCGCCAGCAGCTACTTCGACCAGATGTCGCAGGCGCTCACCAATCCCGACCCCGAGCAGCTCGAGCGCACCCGGCAGATGTTCGATGCCCTCAACCGGATGCTGGAGCAGCACCAGGCCGGTGAGGCCCTCGACCCGTCGTTCGAGCAGTTCATGGAGCGCTTCGGCGACTTCTTCCCCGGCCAGCCGGCCGACCTCGACGAGCTGCTCCAGCAGCTGGCCGCCCAGATGGCGGCCGCCCAGGCGGTGCTCGACGCCATGTCCTCCGAGCAGCGGGCCCAGCTGCAGGCGTTGGCCGAGGCGCTGTTCGAGGACATGAACCTGCGCTGGCAGGTCGACCGCCTGGCCCAGAACCTGCGCCGGGCGGTGCCGGGAGCCGGCTGGGGGCGGCGTCCGGCCTTCTCGGGGAGCGGCCCCCTCGGCCTTTCGGAGGCCGCCGAGGCGGCCCGCCGGCTGGCCGAGATGGACCAGCTCGAGCAGTTCCTCCACGCCGCGTCGTCGCCGGGGGCGCTGGCCGAGGTCGACCTGCAGCAGGCCGCCCGCTACCTCGGCGAGGACGGGGCCCGCTCCCTCGAGAGCCTGGCCCGGCTGGCCAAGCAGCTCGAGGAGGCAGGGCTGATCGAGCAGCGCGAGGGCCGCTACGAGCTGACGGCGGCCGGCGTCAGGCGCATCGGGCAGAAGGCCCTGGGGGAGCTGTTCTCCAAGCTGGCCAAGGACCGCACCGGCGGGCACCGAGCCACCTTCGCCGGCGCCGGGCACGAGCGCGACGGGCAGACCAAGCCCTTCGAGCTCGGCGATCCGCTCACCATCGACATCGAGCGCACCGTCCACAACGCCGTGCGCCGCGGCGGCGCCGGCATCCCGGTGCGCCTGGCGCCTGACGACTTCGAGATCGCCCGCACCGAGGCGCTCGAGCGGGCGTCGACGGTGCTGATGGTCGACCTGTCGCTGTCGATGCCCATGCGCGACAACTTCCTGGCCGCCAAGAAGGTCGCCATCGCCCTGCACACCTTGATCTCGACCCGGTTCCCCCGGGACTACCTGGGGCTGGTCGGCTTCTCCGAGGTGGCCCGCGAGATCAAGCCCGAGGCGCTGCCCGAGGTGTCGTGGGACTTCGTCTACGGCACCAACATGCAGCACGGCCTGCTGCTCAGCCGTCGCCTGCTGGCCCACCGCAGCGGCACCAAGCAGATCATCATGATCACCGACGGAGAGCCGACGGCTCACATCATCCCCAAGCCCGCCGGCGGCTACGACGTGTTCTTCAACTATCCGCCGGTGCCCGAGACGGTCAACGCCACCTTGGCCGAGGTGGCCCGCTGCACCCGGGCCGGCATCACCATCAACACCTTCATGCTCGATCCCGACCGGGCCTTGCAGGGCTTCGTCTCCCAGATGACCCGCCTCAACCGGGGCCGAGCCTTCTACACCTCGCCCGACGACCTCGGCGACTACGTGCTGGTCGACTTCCTGGAGCGCCGCCGCTCGGGCTCGACCCGCCACCGACGCGGCGCCTGACCCGGTCCCAGGGCGGTGACAAAGTCCGAGCTGTAGCTCGCTGAGCTGGACTTGCCCGACGGTACTGGCGCCGACCGCCGGGTTGCTGCTACACGTGTCTGGGTGCCTGACGCTTGGCTGCACGCGACTCGAGT
>JAJZNB010000008.1 GCA_021848085.1 Actinomycetes bacterium | reverse complement strand
AGTTCACCCTGGTGCCGGTGTACTTCATCATCGCCGGTTGGGGCTTCGCCCGCCGGCAGCAGGCTGCCATCAAGTTCTTCGTCTACACCTTCCTCGGCTCGGCGTTCCTGATGGTCGGCATCGTCGCCGTCGCCATCATCCACCAGCACCAGACCGGAGTGTTCACCTTCGACCTGCCGGCGCTGGCCTCCACCCATCTGGGACTGGCCAGCCAGGTGCTCATCTTCGCCGCCTTCACCGCCGCCTTCGCCGTCAAGGCCCCGATCTTCCCGTTCCACACCTGGTCCCCCGACGCCTACTCGGAGTCGCCGACGGCCGGGGTGGTGATCCTGGCCGCGGTGATGGCCAAGCTCGGCACCTACGGCATCGTGCGCTTCGACCTCACCTTGTTCCCCCGAGCGGTGGTCGACGCCGCCCCGGTGCTGCTCACCTTGGGGGTGGCCGGCATCCTCTACGGGGCCGTCGTGGCCTGCGTGCAGCGGAACCTGAAGCGGCTGATGGCCTACTCGTCGCTGGCCCACATCGGCTTCATCATCCTGGGCACCTTCGCCCTCACCACCCAGGCCGTCACCGGCGGCGTGCTGCAGATGGTCAACCATGGCCTGGTCACCGCGGCGCTGTTCCTGATCATCGGCTGGATCGCCCGCCGGCGCGGCTCGTGGCAGACCACCGCCCTGCGCGGCCTGCAGCGCCCGGCGCCGATGATGGCCGCCGCCTTCACCGTCGCCATGATGGCCTCGTTGGGCCTCCCCGGCCTCAACAGCTTCGTCGGGGAGTTCCTCATCCTGTCCGGCACCTTCCTCAGCCACCGGTGGTGGGCGGTGGTGGCCACCGTCGGCGTCGTGCTGGCCGCCGTATACCTGCTGTGGGCCTACCAGCGGGTCTTCCACCGCCAGCCCACCCCCGAGGATCTTCCCACCAAGGACATCAGCTGGGGTGAAGGCGTGGTGATCCTGCCGCTGATCGCCCTCATCATCTTCCTCGGCGTCTACCCCAAGCCGGTCCTCGACCGGATCACCCCTTCGGTCGACGCCCTGCTGCACCACGTGGAGCAGGCCACCGGCAGCCACCAGCCCACCGTGACCGGCCGGGTCACCACCGGCCCGGGCCGGACCGGCTCGAGCTCCACCGCCGGCCGGGCGGTCACCACCGCCGCCGGCCGGGCAGTCACCGCCGCCGGCCCGGGCCGGACGGCGACGGGCTCCGGCCAGACGGCGCCGGCCGGCGCCGCCGACGTCACCGCCACCCACGTCACCGCCACGTTCGGCGCCACCAGGACACCATCCGGCTCCGGCGGCTCGCCCGCCGCCTCGACCCCCGAGAGGCTCCCGTGACGCAGCTGGTCGCGTTGGCGAAGCCCATCGCCCTGCCCCACATCGACTATCTGGCCATCCTGCCGATCCTGGTGCTGCTGGGCGGTGCCCTGGTCATCTTGCTGTGGTCGTCGCTGACCCGCCGGCCGCTCGACACCGTGTGGGTCACCAGCCTGACCGTGCTGGCCGCGGCCGCCTCCCTGGTGATCGGCCTGCTGCAGTACTACGACGTCCGCGACCACGGCGCCCACACCACCATCGCCCACGCCGTGGTCCAAGACGGGTTCAGCGCCTTCATGACGGTGCTGGTGTCGGCGGCCATCTTCGTCTCCGCCATCATCGGCGACGCCTGGCTGACCCGAGAGCGGATCACCGGCCCCGAGCTCCACGTGCTGCTGCTGGTGTCGGGGTCCGGCGCCATCGTGATGGCCAGCGCCAACGACCTGATCCTGGTCTTCTTGGGCCTCGAGATCCTCTCCATCGCCCTGTACGTGCTGGCCGCGACCAACAGCCGCCGGGCCGAGTCCGGTGAGGCCGCCCTCAAGTACTTCGTCCTCGGCGGGTTCTCCTCCGCCATCTTCCTCTACGGCATCGCCTTGGTCTACGGCGCCACCGGCACCACCAACCTGCCCCAGCTGGCCGCCTACCTGGCCCACAACGTGCTGCTCCACAACGGGCTGCTGCTCGGCGGGTTGGCCCTGCTGCTGGTCGGCTTCGGCTTCAAGATCGCCGCTGTGCCGTTCCACCAGTGGACCCCCGACGTCTACCAGGGCTCGCCCAGCCCGGTGACCGGCTTCATGGCCTCGGTGGCGAAGATCGGAGCCTTCGCCGCCCTGCTGCGGGTGTTCGTGTCGTCGTTCGGGGTGCTGCGCTCGGACTGGCGTCCGGCCATCTGGGTGCTGGCCGCCATCACCTTGGTGGTCGGCGCCGTGCTGGCCGTGGTGCAGCGCGACGTGAAGCGCATGCTCGCCTACTCGTCGATCAACCACGCCGGGTTCGTGCTGCTCGGCGTGCAGGCCGCCACCGGCAAGGGCGTCGACAGCTCCCTGTACTACCTGTTCGCCTACTCCTTCATGGTCCTCGGGTCGTTCGCGGTGGTCACCGTGGTCGGCGGCCGGGGCGACTCCCGCCATGACCTGCAGCGCTACCGAGGCCTGGCCGCCCGTCAACCGGTGCTGGCCGCTGCCTTCGCCGTGCTGTTGGTGGCCCAGGCCGGTGTGCCGTTCACCACCGGGTTCCTGGCCAAGCTGAACGTGGTCGAGGCCGCCGTCGGCGCCCACTCCACGGACCTGGCCGTGGTGGCCATGGTGTCGGCCGTCATCGCCGCCTTCTTCTACATCCGGGTCATCGTCCTCATGTACGCCCCGCTGGCCGGCCGCCGCTTCGCCCTGGCCTTCGCCGGCGCCGGCGAGCAGGGCGCGGCAGCGGGCGGAGGCGCAGACCTGGGCAGCCCCGAGCCGGCACCGGCGTTGGCCGCTGTGCACGCCGCCGGTGCGGCGGACGTTGCCGCCGCCGGCCAGGAGGTGCCGGTGGCGGTTGGAGCCGACGCCGCCGGGGCTGGGCCGGTGGGGGAGCCCGAGCACACCGCCGACCTGCAGGTCCCGGGCAGCATCATCTTCGCCTTGGCCATCTGCGTGGCCGTCACCGTGGTGTTCGGCGTCATCCCGTGGCCGCTGACCGCCTTCGCCCACCACGCCACCCTGCTGTTCCGGCCCTGAGCGGCCGGCGGCCCTGAGCGGCCGGCGGCCTGGAGCGGCCGGCGGCCTCGGGTGATGCGGCCGGCGGCCTGGAGCTGCCGGCGGTCTCGGGTGATGCGGCCGGCGGCCCTGAGCAGCCAGCCTCAGCGGCGGGCGGCGGTGCCCGCCTCGGCGGGCGGGCGGGTGGCGGTGCCGTCGCCAGGCGCCGGGGCGGGGTCGGACCCACCGGCCTCGGCCGCAGCCAGATGGGCACGCCGGTCCGAGGCGGCGATGATGCGGCCCACCACCGGCACCTCCCACAGCGACTCGGCCCGCAAGATGGCCAGCACCGCCGGCACCAGATGCTCAGCGCTGTCGTAGACCACGTAGCGCGGCAGCCAGTCGGGCTGGTACTTGGCGTTGAAGCGCCACAGGGTCTCGATCTGCAGGAAGCTCGACATCTTCTTGAGCGCCCAGCGCTCCACCCGCACGGCGTAGCCGTCGCCGCGCTCCCCGTCGAGCACCGAGCGCAGCGCGGCGAAATTGAGGCTGAGGCCGTGCTTGCCCTGGCTCCGTAGGTACTCGATGGTCGAGACCAGGGCGAAGTCGATCAGGCCGTTGGGGTGCTCGCCCCGATCGCGGCGCATCAGGTCGAGGGAGTAGCCGTCGATGCCGCCGGCTGGCACGAACTGGCACATGGCGGCGGGCGTGCCGTCGGGGCTGTGCACCACGCACAGCAGCAGACCCTCGTCGCGGGGGTCGAAGATCCGGCCCAGCATCATCGAGAAGCCCCGTTCGAACTCGCCGCGGCGGCTCTGGGCCATCAGCCCGGCCAGCTGGCCGGCCACCTCCGGCTCGAGCCGGGCGGGATCGTGGAAGCTGGCCCGGTAGCCGCGCTTGGCGATGCGGTTGTACGCCTGGCGCAGCCCCTTCATCTGCCCACCGGCCAGGGAGAAGCGGTCGATGTCGACCACCGCCTCGTCGCCGATGTAGACGTCGTGCATGCCGGCGGCCCGATACAGCGGCAGCCAATCCTCCGAGGCGCCCATCACGGCCACCACCCAGCCCTGGGTGTCGGCGAAGCGGCGGAAGGCGGCCCACACCGCCTCGCGCTCGGACGGCGGCCCGATCGGATCGGGGGAGACCAGGCAGATGCCGCCGATGTTGGCGTAGGCGACGGCGCTGTCACGGTGGAAGAACCACGACTTGTCGCTGCGCAAGGCGAAGTAGTCGAGGGTGCCCGACCCGTGGCGGCGGACCACGTCGCGGGCGTGGAGCTCGGCCGAACGGCCGCTGGAACGGCGCCGCTCCACCACCGGCCGGGTAGCGAGCAGCACCGCCACCGCGGCCAGGGCCAGCCCCACGGCGGCCAGGCTCGGAGCCAGGAAGCGGTCGAGCCTGGGCGGCAGCGGCACGGTCCGCAGACCCACCATCCGCTGCAGCACCGCCTCCACCGCCCGCCCCAGCGGCAGGAACGTCCCGGGATCCCGGTCGACGTGCACGCTCACCTCGACCAGCGCCGTCGTCGCCGCCGTCAGGGCCACCACGCCAGCCACCAGGGCGATCACCGCCGAGCGCAGCGACGGCCAGTCCGACGGGGCGGTGAACTGGTCCCGGTTGGCCAGCAGGTAGCCGAGGACCAGCGACGACAGCAGCACCAGGGTCAGGTCGCCGGCATGGACCAGATGCAGACCGATGCTGGCGCCCAGCACCGCGCACGACACGGCCCAGGCCCGCCGCTGCCCGCGGCGCACCCCCCGGGCCAGCGCCAGCAGGCCGATGCCGGCCAGGGCCACCAGCGCCCCGGCCGCCTGGCTGGCCACCAGCGGCACCACCTGCAGCACCAGGTGCAGCTCGGAGCGCAACGGCGGGGTGACGGCGGCGGCCAGGTCGAGGGCGCCGGCGGCGGCGATGGCCGCCGACCCCCACCGGCGGGCACGGCGGCTGCGCAGCCGGAGCCCGCTCAGATCCGGCGCCGGCGGCCATGAGCCGCCGTTGGGGAAGGCGGCTACCACCACCGGATGGACGTCGTGGTGCAGCCGGTGGTGCACGGCGAGCCGCTCCAGCACCGTGGCCGGAGCCTGGTCGGCGCGGGCCACCAGCAGCCGGGCGTGGAGCTCGGCGCCGGTCTCGAGCTCCACCCAGGCCAGCTGCTGGTGGTGGAGGAACACCGGTGGCAGGCCCAGTCGGCCGGGATGCTCCTCGACCACCTCCCCTGAGGTGCCAGTGCAGGCGAAGAACCCGTCACCGAGATGGGTCAGCTCGGCCTGCAAGGTGCCGCCGGTGACCAGCCCGAGGTAGCCGCCGGCCAGCAGCTGACGCGCCGCGGCGCGGGTGGCGTCGTTGGCGGTAGCTCCCAGACCGGTGCCTCGGTCGGCGAACGGCCCGGCCAGGTCGCCGCCGCCCAGCGCCGCCCACGCCTTGCGGCTCAGCACCCCCAGCACCACGGCCAAGGCGACCACGCCGCCGGCGGCCAGGGCACCGGCCACCGCCAGGCGCGAGCCCCAGCTGGCGCTGGCGGCCTTGGCGATGGCGTGGCGGGGCAGGGGGTGGCTGGCCAACAGATGCCCGAGCCAGCCGGTGGCGAGCGGCAGGCGCAGCACCGCCACCACGGCGAAGGGGATGAGCAGGTACCAGGCGAAGCGGGCGAAGCGTCGGTACAGCAGCCGCGACGTCAAGAAGCGCTGCAGGCCGGCTGGCTCCGACAGCCGCTCCAGACCCTGTTGCCAGACGCTGCCTGGTGTGGCCCGCAGCGCCGTTACCGGCGCCAGCACCGCCGCCGGCGCACCCTCGGCCGCCTCCGGTGGCAGAGCGGGTTCGACCCGGACCCGGCGGGTGCCGGTGGCGACCGTGAGGTGCAGGTCGAGGCGGGCGGCAACCTGCACCGACAGCTCCTCCAGCATCCGGCGAGCGTCGGCGTCGGCGCCGACGGCGGCGTCAGCCGCCCCGGGCAGCACCACCACACGGCGGTTGTCGCCCGCCGCGAAGCGCCGCAGGGCGTCGGCCAGCCGGGGATGGGCGTCGAGGCAGCGCCGCACGGCGTCGGCCGCCGTGGAAACCCCGCCGGCGGTATCCGAGCAGGCTGTGCCGGCATCGCCGGGCTCGCCGGCGTCTTGGGCATCGCCGGCGAGCCGCGACAGGTCGAAGAGGTTGCCGGCCACCACCACCAGGCCAGGACCCTCCCAGCCGTCGAGCGCCTTGGCCACGCCGACGGCGGCCGCCATGGTGGGTGGGGTGGCCTCCGGTCCCAGCAGCAGGTTCGACACCACCATCAGGCGCCGGCCGAGCCCGACCGGCAGGTGCAGCAGGTCTCCTGCGGCGTCGGTGGAGCGCGTCCCGGCGGCGACCGGGGGGAGGTGCCGCGGCGCCGGGCCGTCTCCGTCGGAAGGGACCGGGGACCCGGCGTCGTCTCCGACCATGGCCCTCATCTTGCCAGCCCCCGCCATCCACCGTGGTGCGCCAGGTGCCGCCGCCCGCGCTGCGCTGGGTAGGCTCGCCCCGGCGGCCCCTCAGCCCCGGGCCGCCGGGCGTCGGTGAGGGAGGGATCGGTGAGACAGCCCAACGGTCGGCCTGCCAACGGTCGGCCTGGCGGCGTGCGCCGCTGCTGTCGGCCGCCGGCGGTCCTCGAAGTCCGGCACCGCACGGCGGAGGCGCGGCGATGAGCGTCACCCCACCCAACTGGCGCTGGCGCGCCGGCCCGCTGGCGCCGTGCCCGACCGTGGTGTTCGACATCGACGGTGTCCTGTCCGACGCGGCGGGCCGCCAGCACTTCATCGACGGCGGGTGGGGCCGGGCCCGCGACTGGGACGCCTTCTTCGAGGCGTGCGGCGAGGACCCGCTGGTGGAGGAGGTGGCCAGCCTCCTGGATCTGCTCGATCCCGACCTCGGCATCGTGCTGCTGACCGGCCGTCCCCTGCGGGTGCAACCCCAGACCCTGTCGTGGCTGGCGCACAACGACCTGCGCTGGGACCTGCTCATCATGCGCAACCGTGGGGACTACTCCCAGGTGGCGAGCTTCAAGCGGGCCTCGGTGGCCGAGCTGCGAGCCCACGGCCTCGACCTGCGCCTGGCCTTCGAGGACGACCCCCGCAACCGCGACATGTTCCACAGCGAAGGCATCCCCTGCATCTACATCCACTCCGGCTACTACGAGTGAGTGCCTCCGGCCCGCACCGCCCGCCCCCGCTGCTCGGCCTGCTGCCGCCGCCGGCGCCGGTCGCGCCAGAAGGCGGCAATCTGCTCGCCTTCGTCGGGATCGGCTGAGGTCACCAACCCCACCAGCCAGCCGGCCGCCACCAGCACCGCCGCTGCCACCAGCACCGGGAGGTCCCCCAGGTTCCGGTAGACGGTCGACCCGGTCCGCAAGGCCACGTCGCCGACCAGCACCTTGCGGGGGCCGAGCGAGCTGCGCTGCAGGACCCGGCCCCGGTGGCTGATGATCGCCGAGTACCCGGTCGGGGCGGCCTGCACCAGATCACGTCCCTCGGCCACGGCCTGCAGCCGCGAGGCGGCGATCTCCTGGGTCGGCACCTGGTCGGTGGCGTACGACGAGGTGTTGGTGGGGACCAGCAGCAGCTGGGCGCCGGCCCGGGTGGGGATCCGTCCCCGGTCGGAGAAGAACACCTCGTAGGAGATCATGGTGCCCAGCGGGCCGGCCGGGGTGTGCAGCACCCCGTCACCGTGCCCGGGGATGGCGTCGAGCGGCACCGCCGACAGGCTCACGAAGTGGCTGAAGAACCCCCGGTACGGCACGTACTCGCCGAACGGCACCCGGTGCACCTTCTCGTAGGTGCCGACGATGGCGCCGCTGGGACCGAAGGCCACGGCCTCGTTGCGGAAGGCAGTGGACGACACGGTGGCCGTCACCCCCACCACCAAGGTGGCGTGCAGCCGCTCGGCGATGGAGGCGAGCTGGTGCTCCACCGTCGGGTTGTCGTGCAGTGGGCTGTCGAGCGACACCACGTCCTCGGGCCACAGCACCAGCTTGGGCAGCTGCCCGTGGGCGGCCGTCGGCACCTCGGCGGTGGCGGCCAGTGCCGCCTGGTACACCAGCGACGGGTCGACCTGTCCCTTGCGCAGCCCCCGCCGTCCGCCGCCTTGGACGGCCGCCACCCGCAGGATGCTGCGGGCCGGCCCGCCATCGGGGGCGGCGGCGCCCGCCGCGGCGAACCCGGCGACCGCCGCCACCGCCACCAGCCCGGCTAGGATGGGCCGCGCCAGGCGAGGCGGCCGCTGGGTTGGC
>JAJZNB010000207.1 GCA_021848085.1 Actinomycetes bacterium | reverse complement strand
AGCCGCCCAGAGCGTGCAGCAGGCGCTGGGCGGCCACGGTGACGCCGGGCCCGAGGTGGCGGTGGCGTCCTTGCGGTCGGCGGGTGAGCGCAAGGGTGACGTCGCCGAGGGCCGCCGACGGCTGGTGTCGCCGCTGACCGGCCTGCCGCCGCTGACCGGCCTGCCGCCGCTGACCGGCCTGCCGCCGCTGACCGGCCCGGCGCTGCTGGCCGCCGTCGGCGACGTCCTCGCCCGGCGCCGAAGGGAACCGGCCCCCGACCCGGGGGAGCCGGTCAGGGGAAGACGGTACAGGCGCCGGCGGGCAGCCCGCTGGCGCAGTGTCCCGGCGGCAGCCCCATGGTGGGGGCGTGGCGGACCAGCATCGAGTAGGGCGGGGCCAGGTCGACCCCGTCCGGCCCGCTCAGATAGCCCGGTGCGCTGCCTTGCACCCCGGTGTGCCCGTACTGCCAGACGATCTGGTTGGTGCGGGGGTCGACCACGATCACCCGGTCGTTGGCGTCGTCGTTGCACAAGATGTCGCCGTTGGTGGGGATCGGCTCGCACAGCGACGGATGGTTGAGCATGCCCGGGCCGCTGGTCGGCCCGTAGCGCCACAGCAGCTGCCCGGCCTGGTTGAACTCGACGATCTGGCCCGGGGTGGAGTAGTCGACGGTCAGGTACACCCCCGGTGACACCTCGTTGGTGTCGGAGGGGTAGGTGACGCCCGGCGGGTGCGTCGACCACAGGATCTTGCCCGACAAGGTCATCTCGTCGACCCAGTCGCCGTTGATCTCGGTGATCAGATAGTTGCCGTCGGTCAGGGGGAAGGCACCGTTGGGGCTGCCGAAGCGCAATGGCGGCTGGTGATAGCAGTGGGTGTCCTGGATGCCGAAGCGCTGCAGCGGGGTGTGGGCGCCCGGCCCGATGAGCAGGATGCTGCAGTTCTTGATGTCGGCCACCAGCACGTCCCCGTTGGGCAGCATCATGGCGTCGTCGGGGTTGTCGACCTGGTTGGGACCCGATCCGGGGATGCCGGGGGTGCCATAGCGCCACAGGATGCGGTGCTGGGCGATGTTGAGCAGCGACACGACCTGGTCGGTCTCCTCGGTGGCGAGGATGTTGCCGCCGGTGGCGGTGAAGAAGGCGTCGTCAGGCCGCAGGAAGGTCGTCCCGGCCGGCAGCTCTCCGGGCTTGGGGAACTGCCAGACGATGTCGCCGGCCGGGTTGACCACCAGCAGCCGGCTGTTGCCCTCGTCGGCGATGAGCACGTCGCCGGGGAGCACCGACGGGTTCGACCCGGGCGCCAGGTTGGGGCCGGGGGCCATCCCCTGGCCCGACGGGTCGGGGAAGGGCAGGGCGGTGGCGGCGGTCGGGGCGGAGCCGCTGGCTCCTCGGGCCGGTGGCGGTGAGGAGCGGTGGTGCCCACCGGCGGCCGGTGTGCCCGCCCCGCCGGTCTGCGACAGGCCGAAGGCGACCAGCCCGACGACCACCGCCATCAGCACCGTCCGCACCAGCCGGGCGCGCCGCGACGGGCGGACCCGGTGCCGTCCCCGACGGGCCGATCTGGGCCCCGCCACAGCTGGTCTCGTCGCCTCGGGGCCCTCCCCGTCACCACCGGACACGGCTTCGACTCTAGCGGTCTACGTGACGGGCTCTACTGATGGTGAACGGCTCCTGACGACCTCGCTCTCGCCGGTCAGGTCGGCGGTGACCGGGACGGGCCCGGCCCAGGTGGCCCGCCCCGAGGTGGTCCGCCCGGGGCTGGGAGGTGGCAGCGGCCGGTCGGCCCATCACGGCAGGCCCATGGTGGAGGCGTGGGTGATGGTCAGCGAGTACGGCGGGGCCAGGTCGATGCCGTCAGGCTTGTACAGGTAGCCCGGCGCGCTGCCCGGCACGCCGGTGTGGCCGTACTGCCACACCACCTGGTTGGTCTTGGGGTCGACGACGATCACCCGGTGGTTCCAGTCGTCGTTCAAGATGACGTCGCCGTTGGGCAGGGGCAGGGCCAGCGATGGCCGGTTGAGGGCCTGGGCTCCGGTGGGGGCGTAGCGCCACACCAGCTTGCCCGTCGAGGTGAACTCCACCACCTGGCCCGGGTCGGTGTAGGCGGCGGTCAGGAAGAGGTTGGGGGCGACCTCGTTGGTGTCCGACGGGTAGTACACCCCCGGGGGGTTCGTCGACCAGGCCACGTGGTCGGTGGCCAGGTTGATCTGGTCGACCCAGTCGCCGTTGATCTCGGTCACCAGCCACCGGCCGTTGGTCATGGGGAACATGCCGTTGGGGCTGCCCCAGCGGGCCGGGGGCTGGTGGTAGCAGTAGGGGGTGGTCTCGCCGATGATCTTGAGCGGCGTGTGGTGGGGCGGGTCGAGCACCAGCAGCCGGCAGTTCTTGATGTCGGCGGTGACGATGTCGCCGTTGGGCAGCATCATGGCGTCGTCGGGGTTGTCGAGGTAGTCCGGCGCCGACCCCGGCACCCCCGGATGCCCGTACTGCCAGATGATGCGGTGGGTGGCGACCGAGATCTCCGAGATCACGAACTGGCTCTCTTGGGTGGCGATGATGTCCTTGCCGTTGGGGGTGAAGAAGGCGTCGTCGGGGGCGAGGAACGTCTGGCCCGGGGCCAGGTCACCGGGCTGGGGAAACTGCCACACGATGTTGCCCTGCGGGTTGACGATGATGAGCCGGTTGTTGTTGCGGTCGGCGATGAGCACGTCGCTGGGCAGCACCGACGGCTGCGAGCCCGGCTGCAGGTTGGGGCCGGGCTTCAGGTTGGCGGTCGCCGCGTAGCCGTTGGGCGACGGGAACGGCAGCGAGGCCACCAAACCCGACTTCGATCCGGAGGTGGAGGTACCCGACGCCTTGGCTGGCCCGCCAGTGCGCGAGGCGGCGGCCTGGCGGTGGGCGGCGTTGACGCCGGAGACGGAATGGCTGGTCGTGCTGCTGCAGGCGGCCAGGGAAGCCATGCCGCAGGCGGCCAGCATCACGAGGAGGCGGGGGTGGCGCATGACGGAGCACCTTAGAAGCCGCGGCGGCGCACGGGGTGTCGACCCGCCACCAGCCCGAACGGCCCGGCATCACCCCGGGTGGCCCGGCATCACCCCGGCCGGCCAACCCAAACCTCGGGCGGCCCGGCACCAGCCCGAACGGCCCGGCATCACCCCGGGCGGCCAGCCCGAACGGCACGGCCGGGGTGCCGTCGAGGCCCTGCCACACTGAGACGGTGCGCATCGCCATGGTCTGCCTGGGCAACATCTGCCGCTCCCCCATGGCCGCCTCGGTGGCGGCCTCCCTGGTCAGCGAGGCCGGCCTCGACGCCGCGGTGACCGTCGAGTCCTACGGCACCGCCGGCTACCACGGAGGCGAACCGGCCGACAGGCGAGCCGACGCCGCCCTGCGCCGCCGGGGCTGGCCGGCCGGAGGGCACCGGGCCCGCCAGCTCACCGCAGGTGACCTGCGCCAGCTCGACCTGGTCCTGTGCGCCGACCGGGACAACCTGCGGGCCGTGCGCCGCCTGGCCCCCGAGCAGGCCGACAAGGTGCGGCTGCTGCGCAGCTTCGATCCGCAGGCCGCTCCCGGCGACGACGAGGTGCCCGACCCCTGGGGCGGCGACGACGCCGCCTTCGACGAAGCGCTCACCGTGATCGAGGTGGCCTGCCGTGGGCTGGTCCGAGAGCTGGCAGCCCCGCCTCGCTGAGGTCTTCGGCGCCGTCGGGCCGCCGCAGCGGCTGGGCCGGGCCGTCTGGCGGCTGCGGGCCGGGGGGCGCACCGTGGTGGTGAAGACCGGTGCCGGCGTCGGCGACGAGGCCGACGGTCTGCGCCAGCTGGCCGCCGTCGCCGGTGGCCCGGCCGTGCCCGAGGTGCTGCTCGGCCAACCCGACCTGCTGGTCACCGGGTGGGTGGAGCCGGCGCCGCGCACCACCGAGCACGACGAGCGCCTGGGGCGGCAGCTGGCCGGCCTGCACCGGACGCCGGCGGACAGCTGGGGCGGAGGCTCGTCGTGGATCGGCGCCTGCCGGGTCGACCCGGCGCCGAGGGCTGACGGAGCCGGCTTCTACCGGGACCGCCTGCTCGACCTGGCCGGACGGTGCCGCCTGCAGGCCGAGGTGGCGCCGGTGGCCGAGCGGCTCGAGCAGCTCGTCCCCTTCGCCGGCCCCGCATGCCTCCACGGTGACCTGTGGTGGGGCAACGTGGTGCGGGGAGCCTCCGGTCGGCCCTGGCTGATCGACCCGTCGGTCCACGGCGGGCACCCCGAGGAGGACCTGGCCATGCTGGGGCTCTTCGGCCCCGTCCCCGACCGACTGCTCAACGCCTACCTGGAGCTGCATCCGCTGGCCGACGGCTGGCGGCAGCGGGTGGCGCTGTGGCAGCTGTACCCGCTGCTGGTCCACAGCGTGCTGTTCGGCGGCGGCTACCGCGCCGAGGCGACGGCAGCCGCCCGCCGCTACGCCCCCCGCCGTCGCTGAGCCGCCGGCGGCGGCCCCGTGCGACACCAGGCGCCAGCCACCCCGTCTCCACGTCGTCCCGCCGGGCCGCGCAGCCGGCTCCGACCGCAGGGTCGAGCGGTGGGACCATGCGACGAGGTGGTCATCGACCATCATGGGCCGAACCAGCTGGTGCAGCAGCTGGTGCACCAGCTGGTGCAGCAGCTGGGCGCAGAGGGCCGGCGGATGGTCGAGTCGATGGTCGACCGGCCGGCGACGGTGGTGTCGCTGCACTGGGACTGGATCTGCGACCGGCTGGACCGGGCCGGGCTGCGGGCGCTGCAGGCGGCCACCACGAAGAACCTCGACGCCGTCAACGCCGCCCCGGTGCCCGGCCCCGGCGCCGCCGCCGACCGTCTCGGCTGACCAGCGCCCCCGGGCTGGCCGTCCCGGAGCGGCCCGGGCCACAATTCCGGGCGTGAAGCCCCGCCGCAGCCTGTGGATGCTGGGCCTGGAGTCCGAGGAGCCGAGCGAGCAGAGCCGGGCCGAGCTGGCCGCCGGGCTGTCGCAACGCTTCGGGGTGACCCTGCAGCCCCCTCGGATCCCCAGCGTCGCCGAGCTGCAGCTGCGCCCGCCGCGCCTGTCCCCGCCGGACACGCTGGCCGGCTTCTGCCGCACCGACACCTGGGAGCGCGCCTACCACTCCTACGGCTACGACCGCACCGACCACGCCGTCTTCGGCCACTATCCCAACCCGCCCGACGTGGTGGCCCATCCCCGTTCCGAGGCCGAGCTGGCCGCCGTGCTCGACTGGTGCAGCGACCGGGGCTGCTGCGTCATCCCCTACGGCGGCGGTTCGTCGGTGGTGGGAGGGGTCACCCCGCCCGAGGACCCGCGCCCCATCGTGACGGTGGCCCTCGACGAGCTCGACCAGGTGCTCGAGATCGACGACGTGTCACGGGCAGCTCGCATCCAGGCCGGTGTCTTCGGCCCCCACCTCGAAGACCAGCTCCGCCCGCACGGCTTCACCCTGCGGCACTTCCCCCAGAGCTTCGCCGCCTCCACCTTGGGCGGCTGGATCGCCACCCGCTCCGGCGGCCACTACGCCACCAACCACACCCACATCGACGACATGGTGGAGTCGGTTCGCCTGCTCACCCCCCGCGGCTGGTGGGAGACCCGCCGGCTGCCGGGCTCGGGCGCCGGGCCCGACCCCAACCGGCTGGTCATCGGCTCCGAGGGCATCCTCGGGATCATCAGCCAGGCGTGGATGCGGATCCAGGCCCGACCCCGCTTCCGGGCCACCGCCGGGGTCCGCTTCGCGTCGTGGCAGGCGGGCTTCGACGCCTGCCGCCACGTGGTGCAGGCCAAGCAGTGGCCGGCCAACCTGCGCCTGCTCGACCCCGAGCTGGCCGCCGGCAGCGCCGGGCTCGACGGCTCCCAGGCGCTGCTCATCATCGGCTTCGAGTCGGCCGAGCTGTCGCAGGCGGCCAACATCGCCCAGGCGGTGGCGATGGCCCGGGCCGGCGGCGGCGTCGTCGACGACGCCGACATCGTGGTCGACGACGGTGCCGAGCAGGCCACCGGCCGGCCGTCGGCGGTGGGCCGGTGGCGGCAGTCCTTCGCCGGCGGAGGGGCCGGCATTGGCGCCGCCGCCGGGCTGGGCCTGGTGGCCGGCACCTTCGAGACCGCCGTCACCTGGGACCGCTGGCCCGCGCTCGACGCCGCGGTGCGAGCCGCCACCCAGGCCGCCCTCGACGCGGTGTGCGGCGGCGGTACCGTCAACTGCCGGTTCACCCACGTCTACCCCGACGGGCCGGCCCCCTACTACACCTACTTCGGCGCCTTCCGCTCCGGCGCCCACCTCCTCGACCAGCAGGCAGCCGTCAAGGCCGCCGCCTCCGACGCCATCATCGCCGCCGGCGGCACCATCACCCACCACCACGCGGTGGGCCGCCAGCACCGGCCCTGGTACGACCAGGAGCGCCCCACGCTGTTCGCCGACGCGCTCGCCGCGGCCAAGGCCGCGGTGGACCCCGCCGGGCTCCTCAACCCCGGGGTGCTGGTCGGCCCGTGACCTCGGCCCGCCCGAGCGGCGGGGTCCGGACCGGGCCGGCCGGGGACCGGGAGCCGGACCGGGCCGGTCGGTAAGGTACGGCCGTCTCGCCACAAGGGAGCCGTTGCCATGCCGATGAACGTCAAGCCCGTCCCCACCCTCGACGAGCGGATCAACGACATCCGCATGCGCACCGCCGAGATCGTCAACCAGTGGATCCTGCCCAACGAGGCGAGGCTGTGGGGCTACCGGCGCCGCAACGAGGTCTCCGACCATGAGCGGCGCGAGTCGCTGGCGCTGCGCGAGGAGATCAAGGAGGCCGTCTGGAAGGCCGGGCTGTGGGCGCCGCACCTGCCCAAGGAGTACGGCGGCATGGGCCTCGACTTCCTGGCCCACGCCTACATGAACGAGGTGCTGGCCTACGCGGTGGGGGCCGCTTCGCTGTTCGGGGTGGTGGCCCCCAACTCCGGCAACCAGTCGATCCTGGTGAAGTACGGCACCGAGGAGCAGAAGCAGCAGTGGTTGGTGCCCACCATCGAGGGGAAGATGGAGTCGGGCTTCTCGATGACCGAGCCGGAGAACGCCGGCTCCGACCCGCGCTCCATCACCACCTCGGCCGTCCTCGACGGGGACCACTGGGTCATCAACGGCCACAAGTGGTTCACCTCCAACGGCATCGACGCCGAGTTCTTCATCGTGATGGCCCGGGTCGCCGAGTCCGACGAGGCGGCCAAGCGCCGCGAGGGGACCATGGCCCAGTTCATCGTCCCCACCGCCACCAAGGGCGTCAACATCGTGCGCGGCATCGGCATCTGGGGCCGGCGCGAGTCGGACCACTGCGAGGTGGTCTACGACAACGTGCGCATCCCCAAGGAGAACATCTTGGGGCAGGTCGGCCAGGGGCATCGGGCTGCCCAGGACCGGCTGGGGGCGGGGCGGATCTTCCACTGCATGAACTCGGTGGGCCAGATGTGGCGGGCCTTCGACCTGATGGTGGAGCGAGCCGAGGTGCGCCAGGTGCACGGCGGGGTGCTCAAGGACAAGCAGTTCGTGCAGGGGTTCATCGCCGACAGCTACATCGACATCCAGGCGGCCCGGCTCATGACCATCCACGCCGCAGAGAAGGTCGACCAGGGCCTCGACGGCGCCCGCACCGACATCTCGGCCATCAAGGTGTTCGTCCCCGACGCCTACCACCGGGTGGTCGACCGGGCCATCCAGGTGTGGGGGGCGGCCGGCATCACCAACGACCTGCCCCTGGCCGGCATGTACCTGGGGGCCCGCACCCTTCGGCTGGCCGACGGGCCTGACGAGGTCCACAAGATCCTCATCGCCAAGAACGTGCTGGGCCGCTACGAGCGTGGCGAGTCCTGGGACTTCGGCAACTGACGCCGGGCGCCCCCGGGGGTCGTCGCCGACGGCGGCGGCACCGCCGCCAGCGACGACCGGCGGAGCTCAGCTCAGCCGCGGCCGCGCAGCCGGTCGAGGAACGACGTCTTCTCCGACCGCTCGTGGCCCTGGCAGCGCTGGGAGGCCGGCACGTTGCGCATCACCTGGTCGACATGGCGGCCGCAGCCGGCCCAGGTGGTCTTGCCGCAGGTCCTGCACTTGACGGGATGGCACATGTCGGTCGCCTTTCGACGGGTTCCGGGACTCCGTTCACTATACCCAGGGGGGTACCAGTCGCCTGGCGCGCGCGGTTCTCCCTCGGTGCCTCGGCCGGGGCGGGAACCCGCCGGCCGGGGCGAGCACCTGCCGGCCGGGGCGAGCACCTGCCGGCCAGGGCGAGCACCTGCCGGCCAGGGCGAGCACCTG
>JAJZNB010000091.1 GCA_021848085.1 Actinomycetes bacterium | reverse complement strand
ATCGTCATCGCCCCACTCCTCCACACTCAACCCGATGTGTAGCACACAGCTCCACGTATTCCTACGGTATAGAACACCCGTGGAACCACGTCAAGTGCATAACTACTGATAGTTGGCTGGGCTCGACGCGGCAGGCGTGCCGCGAGGACGAGGGGCCCGGTGCTGAAGAGCTGACCTACTTCGGGCGCCGGGACGGCGTTCCGCCTCGGGGCTCGTCGGTCTGCGGTGGTCCTTCCGGTAGCGGCTGGTGGCACTCGAACAAGCCGTAGACGGCACCTTCGCCCCTGCTGGTCGACTCGTCGGCCACCATCACGACGTGGAGCCCTCTGGTTGCTGTCATCCGTCGGCGGAAGTCGGACATGCTGGGATCGTCGGCGGGCACCTCCATGAGCAGCTGGGCGCCGTTGGTGCCGGCCAGGACGAACACCTCCTGGCCGTCGTCGGTGTGAACCGGGGTCACCCCGTAGGGGTCGAGCTCGGCGACTCTGGCTGCGATGGATTCGCCCTTCCCGGGTTTCGGCAGGATCGCCAGGAGCGGAACCTCGGCTCCGGCCCGTCGTGGTGCCTCGGCGGGAAGAGGCCGGTGAAGGCGCGCCACGGCGCGTAGCGCGGTCACCGACGACCAGGGCAGGTGGCCGAGCACGACCGGCGTCCCCTGCGGGACGAGATCGGCGCCGGCTCGGTGGACACGCAGACGGGCAACGTCGGGGGCCGGTGCAGGTGGCTTCTGCGTGATGGAGTAATTGGCCCGGCGCCCGTCTCCCAGCACGATCCCACCGGTGGTGACCTGATGGGCTGAGCCGATCGCCACAGGCCCGCGGGCGTCGTGGACCGTCACCGCGGCCAGCGCGACCGCCAGCACCTGGGTGTCTGCTCGTCCCGGATCGCCTCCGCCTTCCCGGCCGAGCCGAAGCACCGCAGGTACCAGCTCAGCGTCAGGCGGCCACCCGTAACGGAACGCCTTGTTGCGCAGGTCCGAAGGCAGGTCCGAGGGTGGGTCTAACATGACCGAAAGCGTTCCCGGCGGCATCGGCACCGGGAGCCCTGGCTCCCAGTCGTCCAGACCGGCGGGAACCTGGCCTCCGGGGAACAAGACCAGACCGTGCTGGATACCGGAGTTGCCCATCACCACGGCGGCCAAGTCGACACGAGACTGGTCGATGCTCGTCTCGAGCGCCAGCACGATGCCGTCGTCCCATCGGGTCCAAGGCGCCGCCCGGGCGAACTCGAGCGCCTGCCGGAACAACAGCTCCCAGTCGGACGGGTTCGGGGGTTCGCTGGGCTGCGGGCGCCCCGACATGTGACCGACGAAGGAATCGAAGATGTCCTCGGCGTCTGGCGGTGGCGCGACCGCCCGTACCGGAGGCAAGCGGCCGTCGCCAAGGAGGGCCGACAGGACGTCGATGATCAGAGCCTCGAGCTCGGGGGCGCAGAGCACCTCATCGGGTCGTCCCGGCGGCAGGCTGCCCGCCGGCTTGGTGAGGCCCATCTCGGCGGCCTGAGCGACCGCGCCGCTCTCGGTGCTGCTCGCCGTCACTCCCCGCACCAGCCCGGTGTCCATGTCGAGCACCATGGCCGCCCGGACGCTCGGTTCCCCGTCGATTCGCACCGAGTCAGAGACGTCGCGGCTGAGAACGAGCCACGTCCCACCCCCACGCCCCATGGTCCTGCCTGGTCTCCTCGTCATCGCCGTCACTCTGCCAGACCCAGCCGAGGGCCGGCTGTTGGCGCCGGGAGCCATGATCAGGGTCCGAGGTGTGTTCGAGCCGCCGCCCGGTGCACGAAGGTGTCGTCGACGTCGATCCAGCTGACGGGCACCTTCCAGGCCGGCGCTCCGCCCAGAGGTTCGCCCGCGGCCCTCGTCGGCAGCCTCGGTGCCGGACGCTCGTGGGAGGATGTAGGCGACCGCTCCGAGGTTGACGGGTGTCGTCCACGGCTCGCCGGACCGCAGGATCTCCTCCATCTTGGCCCAACCGGGTTCTTTGCCGAGAAAGACGAGGACGGCTCGCCATGGGATCCGCCTCTCCAAGCTCAAGATCGACCCGGACCAGGCCTTCAGGTGGGTGGCTTTGAAGACCCGGTTCTCGGTCGGGACGTCGGCCGTGGCCACGCTCGGGTCCCGGCCCGGCGCTGCTCCCCAGCTGGCAGCGACCGTGGCGGCACCTCGGGTTGCGCGGTGGAGCCAGGTCATCGTGCTCGACAACGAAGCCGTCCAAGTGTGCTGTGGCCCTCGGACCCAAGGTGCGGCGCCTCGGGGTCGGAGAGGGGCGGGTCGAGGAGGTCGAGTGGGCGTGGGGAACGTTCCCGCTCGGTCGTGTCGGAGAGCCGATCCGTACTCGACGCCCACGCTGGTGCTGCGGACGGAGCTGGCGATGGAGGGGTGAGCGACCCGGCGAAGGGTGCTATGCCTGGTGTCCGAGCCAGCGGACCGTCACCCCGAGCTCCTCCGCCACACGAAACTCCGGGTCGCCGGTGAGGACCGGGCAGTCGAGGATGGACGCAGCTCCGGCGGCGAAGGCGTCGGCATAGCTGAGCCCTCCTTGCGCCTTGATGGCCGCCGCCCGGCGTGCAAGCGTGTCGTCGACGTCGATCCAGCGAACTGGCGCCCCGCCGGGCCGGCTCTCCGCGCGGAGGTTCGCCCACACCTCATCGGCGGCTGCGGCGCCGGAGGCGCGTTCGAGGATGTAGGCGACCTCGCCGAGGTTGACGAGCGTCATCCACGGTTCGCAGGTTCGGAGCACTTCGTCGACCTCGGCCCAGCCTTGCTCCTCGCCGAGGAAGGCGAGAACCGCGTGGGCGTCGAGGACGACGCGATCAGGCATCCTCGTGCTTGCGGTCTCGAGCCCGCTCCTCCAGCAGCATCTTCGTCAGCTCGCCGCCCTTGAAGCGCCCACGCAGCTGCTCGACCGACAGGAGGGGCTTGGGGATGAGGTCGCCGTCGCGCTCCAGCCACACGACCTTCGTGCCCGGCGGAAACCCATAGCGGTCGCGCAGCGGCTCGGGGATGGTGACCTGTCCCTTCGGATTCACCGTGGTGATCATCGGGTATTACCTCCGCAGTCAGCGTACTACTGGGGAGGCTCCGTGGTGATCGACACCGTCCGCGGCTGCGAGGCAGGCCAGTCTCGCTCCCTGCCGTGGAAGCGCCGGCCCGAGGCGGCCTCGCTCCTCGATGCGTTGGCAGGCCGGACGGCGGCTACGAGGCGGTCGCCATCGGCGAGCCCGCCCGCGCCTTCGCCGGCAACCAGCTCGGCCTCACCTTCCCGGTCTTGGCCCATGATGGAGTGGCGCTGTGGGTGCCGGAGGCGGGAGGCGCCATCGACCCGGGATCGGACACTTGCGCTCTCCCTTGGACATCCCGCCGTAGAGCGACATCACGAGGTCGTGGGCGGGAGCCTGGGCCGCCGCGGTGCCGTATCGGGTGTCGAGGATGACACGTGCAGGTTTGAGCGCCGCCGGCTGTTACGCGGCCGAGCCGGCGAAGCCGGCGTTGCCGAAGTCGAACACGCCGCCGTCGGCTCCCACCAGCCGATAGCCGCCGCCGTTGGGCATGGCCGAGATGCCGACGATGCGAGCAGCCGGGGTGATGTGCTGGGCGGGCAGCGAACCGTAGAACGGGGCGTCGAAGCTGAACACGCCGCCGTCGGCGCCAGCCAGCCAGTAGCCGCCGGTAGCCGGGTCGATCGCCATGCCGACGATGGGCTTGTTGAGGACGGTGCCGGTGCCGATCGAGCCGTGTGGTGTGGCAGCCCCGAACGCGGCCACCACTCCTGACGCGGTGACCAGGTACAGACCGCCACCGGCGGGTGCCGCCTCGCCGACCACTGGCGACTGCGTTCCCGGAGATCCGGGGATGGTCCATGACCCCCAGGTGGTGCTCATGTTGCAGGTGAAGGTCTGCCCGTTGTCGGTCGTGATCCAGTAGCCGGTTCCGCTGCCTGCTGTCGCCATGGCGACCGCCGTTCCGCGTGCTTCGGCGGGGATGGCCGAGATGCTGGTGTATCGGACACCGCTGTTGGTCACGTAGGTGCACACCGGTTCCGACGAGGTGGCAGCTGACGTCTGCGCCGAGGCGAACGACACGGGCACGGCGGTCGAAACGCCGAAGCCAAGCGCGGCAAGCGCCGCGAATCCGACCAGCCGCCGCGCCAGTACCGAAGCCGCCGCCGTCCGACCGCGTCGCCCGCGTGCCAGGTACTGCTGTTGCCTCGTCGGGTGCAGTCCCCTCGGATGGCTAAGCATCGTGTCCTCCCTCAGGATCGTTCGCTGCGCTCAACGTGGCGCCCAGGTCTGACAAGGATTTGGATCGCCTCGGGCGCCGAACGGTAGTCGGACCCGAACTAGGAGTACCAGGGAAGCCCCTCGGAATCCTCGGGCTGTGGCACCGTGAACCGCCCAGCGTTTGGTGGCTCGGGTCTCGGCCCACTGCTGGGCCGCTTCGATCTCCGCGGGGGTGATTGCCACCAGAGGGCGCTGCCCGATCCCGGCGTAGGTCTGAGCGCAGCTGGTGACAGCCGGATGGCGGAAGCTGGTCTTCGGGCAGCGGCAGGCGCGGCTCGCAAGGCACGGGCACCACGGCTGCGTCCGGTGGACGTCGCGGCGACCGAGCACCGCCAGGCGCGCCACACAGCCACAGCCGCAGAAGTTCGGCAGGCCGACGTCGAGCAGGCTCCAGGAGCTCTCGTACACCTTGCTGCTGCCAACCGGCGCGGCGCCACGCACCGCTGCGAGGTACTGGTGCAAGGTGACCTGGCCGGGGAGGGTGCCGCTCGAGCGCATGGCGAGCAGGTCGTCGAGGCTGAGGCCGGCGGCGTCGAGCTGCTCGAGCAGCAGCTGGGCCTTGAGCGCACGCAGCTGGGAGGCGTCGAGCGGTGCGGGGGTGGTCATCGGGGGGTCTCCTTCGAAACGGGCCGGCGGACCGGTGGCGAGTCTGTGACCAGACAGTGCGACGCCGGCGGCGGTGCGCCGGTCAGGCGCCGTCGACGCGTTCGAGCAGGTGGAGTGCTCGCGCCAGCAGCGACGCGTCGGCGACCTCGAGGACACCGTCGGGCTGGGCACGCAGGACCACCTGATCGCCGGCGTCGCAGCCGAAAGAGCAGCGCGCGGCATCGGGGATGACCAGACGGCTCTTGGCGTCGGTGTGGGCTAGGCGCCGCTGGGCGGGCCGGTGCGGCCGGCCGGCGGAACGAAACGTCACCCAGTGGCGCGCCGCGGTGGTGCTGGCCTCGGGAGCCAGGCCCGGCTCCCGGCCGAGGAGGCGGGCCAAGCCGTCCCACAGGACCCGCCCGCCACGGTCGACCCGGCGGATCACCGGTACCGAACCGAGGTAGCGGGCCGGAGATACGTCACCGCCCCCGGCGGCGGGCCGGCCGGCCTGCTGACGGCGCCGGGCCGGGGGGCCGGGTTGGTCGGCAGCGGCGGGTGGGCGCCGGGCGAAGCACGCGGTGGCGGCGGTCCTGGCGGAGATGGTTGGCGAAGGTCACCTCCGGACAGGTCCGAGGTGTCGGCGTCGGCGCAGTCACCGCCGCGCCGGCACCCGCCGCCCCCAACACGACGTCCGGCGCGAGCCGCCGAGGGGACCCCGCCGGCCCGGGCGGGGCTGGGCACCCGGGCCAGGCGCGCTCAGGCGCTCCGACCGCGGCGAGCCCCTCGGACCCCGGAGGCGACTGAGGTCCGGAGGAGGCCGGCTCGGGGTCGCCTGGACCCGAGTCGAGCAGACGAGCGGCCGTGGGGAACGTTCCCGCTCGGTGGTGTCGGAGAGGGGACTTGAACCCCTACGCCCTTGCGGGCACCAGCCCCTCAAGCTGGCGCGTCTGCCTATTCCGCCACTCCGACGGGCGAACGCTCCGACCGCTGGCCGCGTCGGAGGGCATGGAGCACTCTAGCGCGGTGGCCGCCGTCAGCGGCCGGGGCGCGTGGTTCCGGCGGCGGCCGCCTTGTCGCCGGCGCGGTGTCCGGTCGGCCGCGTCGTGGGCACCGCTTTGCTCGGCTGCTGCCCGGCCGGTGCGGTGGTGGTCGGCATCGAGGACGAGGTGGTGCTGGGGGCGGTGCCCTTGGGGGTCGCCACCAGCGGGGCCCACGACGCCGCATCCCACAAGATGCCCGCACCGCCGGGGTCGATCTGCACCCCGGTGAGACGGACCGTCTGGGCCACCAGGGTCGGCTCGGCGAACAGCGGCAGCGCCGGCATGTTCTTCCACAGGACCTGGTCGAGCTGCTGGTAGATGGCCTGGTCTCGGGCCGGGTTGAGCTGCTGCATGGCCTGCTGGTACAGTTGCTGCACCTGGGGGTCGGCCAGGCCGCTCCAGTCCGACGAGGTGCCACCAGCCGGGGCGCCCGGCACCCACCAGCGCTCGGTCTGCGACACGTAGGGTCCGGTGGACATGGCCACCAGGGCCAGGTCGAAGGCGCCGTTGGGCAGCACCTGGTCGTGGAGCTGAGCCGACGGCACCGCCTCCGTGGTGACGGTGACGCCACGGCTGCGCAGCTGGTCGGCGATGACCGGGCCGCTGGCCACGGCCCACGGATCGTCCTTCGACCACACCAGGTGCAGCGTCAGCGGCTGACCGCCGGACTCCCAGACGCCGTTGCTGCGGGTGAAGCCCACCGACTGCAGCAGGGTGGCGGCGGCGGCGGTGTCGGCGTTGGTGTAGCTGGCGCCGTCGGTGGCGTAGCCGGGCTGCAGGTCAGACATCAGATGGTCACCGAGGGGCTGCAGGTTGGTGTCGAGCGATCCGGCCACCTTGGTCACCAGGCTGGTGCGGCCGATGAGATGGGCGATGCCGAGCCGGGCGTCGAGGAGAGCCAGCGGCGGACGGCGGGTGTTCATGACCAGCTGCAGCAGCCTGGTGCCCGAACCGGTGCTGCTCAGCAGCTGCGGCGATGAGGACACCGCCGCCAGCACGGCCGGGTCGAAGCCGTCGGGGGCCATCACCTGGGCCTGACCAGCCACCACGGCGGCGGCTTCGGCGGCGGGCGACGGCACCGCCTGCAGCACCAGCTGGTGCAGCGGCGGCGGTGCCCCCCACCAGTCCGGGTTGCGCACCAGCACGAGGCGCTTGCCGGGGATCCAGGCTTGTACCATCCACGGCCCGCCCGACACCAGCACCCCCGGATCGAAGCGGTCGAAGCCGGTGTTCCACCCGGCCTGGCTGGCGATCTGGGCCGGCAGCAGGCTGTTGAACAGCCCTGACCAGTCGGCGTAGGGGGTGCGGAACACCACCCGCACCGTCCGTCCCTGGTCGGAGCCGGTGATGCTGGCGATGTCGCGGTAGCCGAGGTCGGACCAGACCGAGTCGGGTGTGCCGGTGATGTCCACCCCGCTGCCGGCCTGAGCCTTCCAGGCGTAGATGAAGTCGGCGGCGGTGATGGGCACGCCGTCGGACCACATCGCCTTGGGGTTGATCTGGTAGACGACGGTCTGCGGGTCGACCCCCACCACCTCGGCGCTCTGCACCACCGACGTGTCGAGCTGGGGGACCAGCCCCGGGCTGGTCTCGAACACCTGGGGCCAGATGGCGTCGCCCACCGCCCGGGTGGCTGCGGTGTGGCCGGCGACGGTGTGGGGGTTGAGGGTGGTCGGCACCGCCGGCACGTCCACGGTGACGGTGCCGCCGCGGCCTGGTTCGAGCGGCGGCCCGGGGTGGCTGGCGGTGGTGGCGGTGCGCGACGTGCCGGTGGGCCCCGACACCGTGGCCCCCACCGCGGCCACGATCGCCGCCGCCAGCAGCAGCACCGGCCACGGCGGCACGAACCGCCGACGCCGAGCCGAGCCAGCCGCCGTCACCCGACCCGCAGGCTCAAGATGACGGTGCAGAAGGCGAAGACCAAGGCGATGGTGATGGTGATGCGGTCGAGGTTCTTCTCCACCACCGTCGAGCCGGCCGCCGTCTGCCCCACCGAGCCACCGAACATGTCGGAGAGGCCGCCGCCCTTGCCGGAGTGCAGCAGGATCAGGAACACCAGCCCCAGGGCCGACAGCACATCGATGATCAGCACGGCGGTGGTCAGCACTCGGGGATCCTCCTGAGGGCCCTGGGGACCTGGCCACGGTAGCAAAGCTCCGTCGGAGGCACGCCGCGCCGGGTTGCCACGCCCCCGGCGGCACCGGCGGCACAGGGCGCCAGGCGGCCAGGGGGCCAGGGGGCCAGGGGGCGCCTAGCGCCGGGTCTTGCGCACCACCGTCACCGCCGCGTCGACCACGGCCGCGAACGACGCCGCCTGCAGGCTGGCCCCGCCGACCAGCAGCCCGTCGACGTCGGGTTGGGCCAGCAGC
>JAJZNB010000158.1 GCA_021848085.1 Actinomycetes bacterium | reverse complement strand
CCAACCAGCGGCAGGCGGCTGGCCGGCACGGTGGGCAGCCGCAGGTGCCGGCCGACGGCCGACAGCAGCCCGAAGACGGCCAGGGCGGCACCCAGGGGGATCATCACCCACGGCACCCAGGTGGTGACCACGGCGGTGCCCGACTCGGTGACGGCCCCGACGATGGCGAACACGGCGACGAACCCGACCGTCACTGACCCCGCCGCGGCCAGCCCCCGGCCCACCCGGGTGGCCAGCGCTGGCGCGGCGGGCGCGACATCCGACGGGGCCGGGCCGAAGCCGCCGACGACGTCGGCGCCGGCGCCGTGGACGGCGGCGGGGGTGGCGGCGGCGCCGGCCGACAGGGAGAGGTAGGCGGGCAGCAGCGGGAAGCCGCAGGGGTTCAGAGCGCCGACCAGGCCGAGGCCGAAGGCGTAGACGGTGCCGGTGGCGGCCAGGCTCACGGCCGCCTCGCCGGGCCGGGTCGGCCCCCACGGCTCAGCCGACCTGCCGGGCCGGGCCGGGCGGCCCCGGACAGCTCCTCAACCCTCGAGTCGAGGTTGAGGCTCCACGTGCTGTGGTCAGACCGGCCCGTGCGGGGGCATGGACGGCGGGGGCCAGGAGGGCGGGGGTCGGTGCGGGACGGCCCCGGACCCAGCCGGGGCATCGGAGGCGAGGAGGGCATCAGCACCGTCATCGAAGCCTTCCACGGGCTGCCAGGGCGATCCAGTCGCCGCCGGCGCCGTCGGGGCGGATCCCGGTGGTGGCGGGCAGCGGCGACATCTCATGGGAAGGCTACCGGGCTGCTCGGCCGCGGCCGGCTGGCCCGACGGGGCCGAAGGTCACGGTGCTGCGCCCCTGGTCCGCCGGCTGCCCGGCACGGCCCCTTCACCGCAGCCGCAGGGCGAGCAGACCGTCCTCGTCTCCTCGAGCCGCCCGGGCCGCCCGCACCAGCGCTCCCGGCACCTCGACCCTGGTCCAGGTTCCGGTGATCAGCCCGACGCTGGCGTCCTCGAGCAGCGACAGCGCCTCGTCGTGTCCTGGCTCGTCGGGTGCCCGCAGCAGCAGCTGCTTCACGGTTCGATGATGGCGCGGATCCCCTGGTGATAGCTCCGGCGCGGTGCGTGCGGCGATCAGCCGTTTCGGGGCAGGGCGGAGAACGGCGTGGTGCGGTCCGGGCCGGGCTCCTTGGGCAGGCCGAGGACCCGTTCGGCCAGGATGTTGCGCTGGATCTGGTCGGTGCCACCGTAGATGGGGGGCGCCTGGGCCAGCAGCGCCGCCTCGGTGACCACCCGCACCAGCGGGTGGATCCGGCCGGCCAGGCTGGCCTGCCCGGCGGGGTCGTAGCCGTGGAGCAGGCCGGCCGGCCCGGCGATCTGCAACCCCAGGTCGCGTCCGAGGCGGACGATGTGGCTCATCGACAGCTTGGCGATGTTGGGCATGGCCGGGATGTCACCGCCGGCCTCGGTGACCGCCTTGAGCCGCAGGCTGTTGAACCGGCCCAGCTCCCCCCAGGTGTAGAGGCGGGCCAGCCCCTGGCGGACGACCGGGTCGTCGATGCGTCCGAGAGCCCGGGCCAGCTCGGCCAGCAGCCTGGCGTCGACCCGGCGCAGATGGCTGCCCGAGGTCTCCCCCCGGGTGCGGCCGGCGTCGACGACGTCGCCGGCGCGCCGCTCCAGGTTGCCGGCCACCGTGCCGGGGATGGCGGTGGCGCCGACGCCGCCGGCTCCCGATCCCAGCCCGGCCCGCTCGGCCGCCAGGGTGGTGTTGGCCACCGCCCAGCCGCCGTGGACGGGGCCGATGGCGGCGTCGGCGGCCACCCGGGCGTCGGTGAGGAACACCTCGTTGAACAGGGCCTGGCCGGTCATCTCGCGCAGGGGGCGGACCTCCACGCCGGGCTGGTGCATGTCGAAGGCGAACCAGGTGATGCCCTGATGCTTGGGGACGTCGGGGTCGGTGCGGGCCAGCAGCATGCCCATGTCGGCGTACTGGCCGCCGGAGGTCCACACCTTCTGGCCGTTGACGATCCACTCGTCGCCGTCTTTGACCGCCCGGGTCTGCAGGCCGGCCAGGTCCGAGCCGGCGGCCGGCTCGCTGAACAGCTGGCACCAGCCCTGCTGGCCGGTGACGATGGCCCGGACGTAGCGGTCGATCTGGGCCCGGGTGCCGTGGGCGACGATGGTGGGGGCGGCCAGCAGCAACCCCAGCCCGGCCGGGGCGCCCAGGGCGCCGGCGTCGGCGATGATCTGGGCGGCGTCGATGGCGTCGGTGCGCGACAGGCCCCGGCCGTAGGCGTCCTCGGGCAGCGCCGGGGCGGCCCAGCCGGCCAGCCCCAGGCGCTCCCACCACTCCCCCACGCTCAGGTCCGGGTCCCAGTTGGTGGCCAGCCAGGCCCGCAGCTCGCCGAGGGCGGGCGACTCGCCGGCCGCCTCCCGGGCCGCGCCGCTGGCCTCCTGGGCGACGGCGGCCGACTGGCCGGTGGCGGCGGCGGCCGACTGGCCGGTGGCGGTGGCGGCCGACTGGCCGGTGGTGCCGGTGGTGCCGGCGGCGCTGGCGCCGCGGTGGGTGGTGGTGTCGGCCATGGTCAGCCTCCGTCGGTGGGTGGGGGTGGGGCGGCGAACCGCTGGCGCAGCAGCCGCCGGTAGAGCTTGCCGTTGTCCTGGCGGGGAAGCTCGTCGACGAAGACGATCCGCCTCGGGCACTTGAGGTGGGCCAGGCGCTGGCGGCAGTGGGCCAGGCGCTGGTCGTGGAGCTCGGCGCTGGTCGTGGAGCTCGGCGCTGGGCTCCAGCCCGGGGTTGGCAGTGCCAGCAGTCGGTGGAACATGGTGGGGACCATGTGGGTGTGGGTGACGCGGTGGCGCTCGACGAGGGCCAGGGTCTCCTCGACGTCGAAGCGCTCCATCAGCACCACGGTGACGCCGTGGCACAGGGGCAGGCTGAGCGAGAAGGCCAGCGGGGCGGCGTGGTACAGCGGGCCGGTGCACAGGTGGCGGTCGCTGCTGTAGCTGCTGGAGCCGCGGCAGTCGAACAGGTTGAGCGAGGCGGCGGCGCTGGCGGCCGGGGGGCGCCGGACCCCCCTTGGGCCGTCCGGTGGTGCCCGAGGTGTAGAGCATGGAGGTGCCCAGCACCGGATCGGGCAGATCCGATCCGTCCTCAGCGCCGACCAGGGCGTCAGAGGAGGTGGCCCCCGATGGGGCGCGGCCCGCCGCTCACCGGGCTGTCCCGGCGCACCCGGTCGTGGCCATAGCGCCCCTCTCGACGTCCGGCCCTGACTGTTCTACCGGCTGGCTCGGTACAGCGCCCCGTACCGTTGCTGCGCGGCCTGGGCGGAGATGCCGAGCTCCACGCCGATCCGCTTCCAGGAGATTCCGGCCCGCCGAGCTACATCCACAGCCTCGCTGATCTGTCGCTCACTTCTTGCCCGCGCCAGGACGGCTCGACGCAGGAGGTGCTCGGCGACGGCGACTTCATCGTCGGGGGACGGCTCGTAGTCCTCGAAGCGCGTGGCCAGCTGGTCGGCATGGTCAAGGATGCATTGCACAGAACGGGGCATGATCGTCACCTCAGGAACTTCTCGCGGGCGGGCATGGCGTGGACGATGAACTCGGTGCCTTCAGCCGTTGCCAGCCCGATCTCGAGCATGCGGCCCGCGGCATCGGCTCCAATCAGCATCGTGAGATCATCGAATGCGAACACTCGGACTGGGTTTCGGTACGCATGGAGAATGTCTCGGTCGGCCACTGCGTGCCTGCGAGCACTGGCTGCGAGCACTGGCCAGGACAACTGGATCCACCCTATCAATATATCTTGACAGTTGCCGTGCGCCTCAAAGCCTGGAATCCCGAGGCGGTCGTACGCAGGTGGGCCGGTTGCGCCGGGGGCGGGCCGGGAACGACATCGGGGCAGCGGCATCGGCGAGGAGCTGACGCGGCGAGCCCCGCCGCCTCCGTGGTGGCAGACACACCGGTCCTCTGCCGAGCCGGCCACGAGGCGGGTGCTGCCGCTCTCCCCGCCGCCTACGCACTCTTGGTGAGAACCATCCTCTCACCAAGTATCGTGGGGTGATGGCCGGCATCCAGGAATACCTCGTCTCCTCTTCCGGACAGCTGTCGCTACCGGCTGCGGCCCGACACCGCTGGGGCCTCGACGGCGGCGGGCCGGTGGACGTCGTCGATCTCGGCTTCGCGGTCATGCTGCTTCCCAGCGGCGACGCCTGCCGCCTGCTCGACGACCTGCTGCCCGCGGACGCGCACGCCGACTTCGTCGCCTCACTGGCCGCAGACCCCGACCTGGCCACCAGCTGATGGCGGCCCTGCTCGACGACCACCTGCTCCGGGACCTGCTGGCTCAGCACCTGAGCCCCGAGCTGTCCCAGGTCCTCGACCGCCACCAGCCGGCCACCACCAACCTGTACCTCCACCGGCTGGCCCGCAGCGTCGTGTCCGCCCGCGGCGGCACGCTGACCGGCCGCTGGTCCGCCGAGCACCGTCGCCAGCTGGGCCGTCGCCTCCTCGCCCTGCCCGAGTCGATCCAGGTGGCGCCGATGCGGACGCTCGCCTACCGCATGGCGGAGATCGCCGTCGTCCACCGCGTGTCGACCCTCGGAGCAGAAGCCGCCGCCGCAGCCGAGCATCTCGGCGCCACGCTGTGCGTGTGGGACGGGGACGACGGCCCCGGCATCCGGCGCGCGGTCGCCGCCGTCGGCGCCTCGTACCGGACCGTGGCCCGCTGACCGGCGCTCCCTCTCGGCCCGGTCCTCGGACCATCACGCGCTCGCGCCACCCCGATCGAGGACCGGACCTGGCCAGCAACCATGCCGCACGATTGTGCTACACGAAGTGGCGGCCCGGTGACGGTACGATGGGTGGGTGGATACCGAACCGCGGTGAGTGCCACCACGCCCTCCGGCGCGGGGCCTCCCGGCGCCGCCTCCCCCGGCACCGGCCCGCCGTCGGCGGCCGAGGCGGCCACCCTCCCCCAGCTGCTGACCTGGCGGGCCACCCACCACGGCGAGCGGGTGTTCCTGGTGGTCGACGGGCAGCCGGTCAGCTTCGCCGACCTCGACCGCCTGGCCGGCGAGGTGGCCGCCGGCCTGTGGGCCTGGGGGGTCCGCCGAGGCGACCGGGTGGCGGTGGCCGCCCCCAACGGGCTTCCCTGGCTGGGCCTGCTGTTCGGCGCGGCCCGGCTGGGAGCGGCGCTGGTCACCCTCAACCCCCGCTACCGCGAGCAGGAATTCGGCTACATGCTCAACCAGTCCGGCGCCCGGCTGCTGCTGTGCCCAGCCGAGCTGGGCGGCTTCGACTACGCCGGCTTCTTCGCCGGGTTCCGCTCCCAGGTGCCGACGGTGGAGCGCTACGTCTTCCTGGACCGGCCCGGCCGGCAGGAGACGTGGTCGGGCGCCGGCAGCTTCGACGAGCTGGTGGGCGCCGGCCGCGCCGCCGCGGCGAGCGGAGCCGGACCCGACCTGGCGGCGCCGGCAGCCGACGACCCGGCCGTCATCCTCTACACCTCGGGCACCACCGGACGGCCCCGAGGAGCGGTCCTCACCCACCGCAGCCTGCTGGCCTCGGCCCGAGCCCAGGTCGGCCACCTCGGCTGGGACGAGCGCACCTCCACCGTCGGCGCCCTGCCCCTCAACCACGTCGGCGGCCTGACCTGCGGGGTGCTGTCGCTGCTGGTGGCCGGCGGCACCATCGTGGTGCTGCCCGCCTTCTCCCCCACCGCCGTCCTCGACGCCACCGCCGCCCACCGCACCACCGTCCTGTCGGGGGTGCCGACCATGTTCGTCATGTTGCTGCAGACCCTGGCCGAGCATCCCGTCGACACCAGCTCGCTGCGCCAGGTCATCGTGGGCGGCTCCATCCTCGACCCGTCGCTGGCCGCCACCGTGGCCGCCACCTTCCCCGCCACGCAGCTGATCAACCTCTACGGGCTGTCGGAGAGCTCGGGCGCCTCGGTGCTCTCCGCCCCCGGCGACGACCTCGGCACCGTCACCCGCAGCATCGGGGTGGTCATCGGCGACTTCGCCTTCCGCGTCGTCGACCCCGACGGCCAGCCGGTGCCGGCCGGCACCGTCGGCGAGCTGCAGCTGCGCGGCGACGGCGTAGCCGCCGGCTACTGGGACATGCCGGCCGAGACCGCCGAGACCTTCCTGCCCGGCGGGTGGCTGGCCACCGGCGACATCGTCGAAGCCGAACCCGACGGCCACCTGGTGCTGCGGGCCCGCAAGAAGGAGATGTACATCCAAGGCGGCTTCAACGTCTACCCGGCCGAGGTCGAGGCGGTGCTCGGCACCCATCCGACGGTGGCCCTGGCGGCCGGCTTCGGCGTCCCCGACCCGGTCTACGGCGAGGTCGGCGTCTACTTCGTGGTGCCGCGCCCCGGCACCGAGCCCGACCCCGACACCCTGCGGGCCTGGTGCGCCGAACGCCTGGCCGACTACAAGGTGCCCCGCCACATCACGGTGGTGGCCGAGGTGCCGCTCACCCCGGCCGGCAAGGTGGCCAAAGCCGAGCTGCGCCGCCGCTTCGAAACCGGGGCGTAGGCCGGCACCGGCATGTCCTCGGGCCGGCGAGCAGACCTACGACAGGTTGACGGCCCGGAGCCGGCAGCCACGTCAGGCCAGCGCCTCGGGCGGAACCGGCCGGCCCAGCAGGAAGCCCTGCACCAGCCGGACGTCGAGCTGCTTCAGCTGGTCGAGCTGGCTGCTCGTCTCGACCCCTTCCACGATGACGTGGAGCCCGAGGGTGGCGCACAGCCCGACGATGCTCTCGAGCAGCGCCGCCGTCCGCTCGTCGCGCCGCAGGTCGCGCACGAAGCTCCGGTCGATCTTGACGAAGTCGAACGGCAGCCGGGCCAGCTGTGACAGCGACGACCAGCCGGTGCCGAAGTCGTCGAGACCCAGATGCACCCCCAGCTCGTGCAGGGCGTCGAGGGTGCGGCGGGCCCGCCGGTCGGAGATGAGGCCCCGCTCGGTCACCTCGAGGGAGATGTCGTCGGGGTCGGCGCCGCCGTAGCTGAGAGCGGCAGCCACCTCGGCGACGACGTCCCCGTCGGTGAGCTGGCGGCCCGAGACGTTGACCGAGACCTTCGCCGGCCTCCCCGCCCGGCGCCAGGCGGCCGACTGGGCGCAGGCGGTGCGCAGCACCCAGGCACCCAACGGGACGATCAGCCCCGACGTCTCGGCGTGGTCGAGGAACTGGTCGGGCAGCAGCAGCCCCGCCGTCGGGTGCTGCCAGCGCACCAGCGCCTCGTAGCCGACGACGTCGCCGCCGGCCAGGCTGTGGACCGGCTGGTAGTACAGGCAGAACTCGGCGGCGTCGAGCCCGCGGCGGATGCCCGACACCGCCTGGAGCTGGTCGGTGGTCCGCCGCCGCAACGCCGGGGTGAACAGCGCCACGCGGTTCTTGCCGGTCCGCTTGGCCTCGTACATGGCCATGTCGGCGTCGGCGAACAAACCGTCTGGGCTGGTCGTCGGGTCGGCGGTGGTGGCGCAGCCGATGCTGGCGGTCAGCGCCACCGTCCCCGCCTCGACGGTCAGCGGGGCGGCCACCGTCTGGCGGAGCCGTTCGGCCAGCAGCCGGGCGTCGGCCGGGTCGCTGCTCTCGCTGACGACGACGAACTCGTCGCCGCCGAAGCGGGCCACCGTGTCGGGGGAGCGCACGGCGGCCTTCAGCCGCTCGGCCACGGCGGCGACCACCGCGTCGCCCACGGAATGGCCGAGGCTGTCGTTGATCAGCTTGAAGTCGTCGACGTCGACGAAGCACACGGCGACCGCCCCGCCGCGGCGGCCGAGGCGGGCCAGCGCCGTGCGCAGCCGGTCTTCGAGCAGCGTCCGGTTGGGCAGGTCGGTGAGCCGATCGTGGACCGCCTGGCGGCGCAGCTCGACTTCGACCCGGCGGCGGCTGAGAGCGGCGGCCAGCACGCTGGCCACCGTCTCGAGGAACGACAGGTCGTCGGGGCCGAGCCCACCGGCCTGCGGGGTGCAGACGGCCAGGGCTCCTCTCGGACCGGCGGCCGGCTCGACCGGGACGGCGGCCGCCGCGGCGAAGCCCCCGGCGGTGTCGTCGCGCCCGCCGGCGGTGTCGTCGCGCCCGCCGGCTGTGTCGTCGCGCCCGCCGGCTGTGTCGCTGTCGCCGCGCCCGCCGGCGGTGTCGTCGCGCCCGCCGGCAGTGTCGCTGTCGCGGCGCCCGTGTCCAGGGTCGGCACCGTCCTGCTGCCAGAAGACGGGCCGGCCACGCTCGTGGACCTCGGTGCACACCGGGCAGTCGGCGGCGCCGCCGGCTTGGCGGCGCCGGTC
>JAJZNB010000039.1 GCA_021848085.1 Actinomycetes bacterium | reverse complement strand
CCGCTGTTGCCGTGGGCGCCGCTGTTGCCGTGGGCGCCGCTGTTGCCGTGGGCGCCGCTGTTGCCGTGGGCGCCGCTGTTGCCGGGCGATGCCGCCTCACCAGCCGACCCGCTGTGGCCGGGGGAGCCACCGGTCCCGTGCCAACCGCTGTTGCCCGACGATGCCGCCTGACCAGCCGACCCGCTGTGGCCGTCGGAGCCGGTCTTGCCGTAGGTGCTGCTGTTGCCCGGCGATGCCGTCGCACCAGCCGACCCGCTGTAGCCGGGGGCCGATCCGCTGTTGCCGTGGGAGCCACCGGTCCCGTGGGAGCTGCCGGTGCCTTTCGAGGTGCCGCCCGACGAGCCGGAGCCGCCCGAGTTGCCGCTGGGCTGGGGGGTGGCCGGACTCGGCGGGTAGACGACCGGACCTGTCGGATCGGAGGTGCTTGCCCCGCCGCCGGCTCCGGTCGAGCCCGAACCGTGGTCGCTTCCGCCGCCCGAACCTGACCCGCCCGTACCCGTGTCGGTGCGCGAGCCGCCGGCCGGAGCGCCGATGGCAGGGGCAGGGCCGCCTGGCGGCGAGGAGGTGCCGGTCCCGCCCCCGTTGCCATCCCCGGTTCCCCCGGAGCGACCGCCGCTCCCCGTGCCGCCGGTGCCGCCAGCGCCGCCGGAGGGGCTGCTGCCGGGGTGGTCCGATCCGCCGCTGGAGCCCGAACCGGCACCGCCGGGGGTGCTTCCGCCCTGAGCGCCACGGCTCGGACTGGCGCCGCCGGAGCCTGCCGCCGGCGAGGCGCCGACCACGGTTCGAGCCGACCCGCTGGTCGCCGACGAACCTGTGTCGATGTGAGTGCTGCGGCGCACCGACCCGTTCGAGGCCGTGGTGGCGCTGTCCGAGCCGCCGCGGGCGGCGGCGATGGCCGGATGAGCCACCCGGGCCGATCCGGGCACCACCAGCTGCTCGAGGCCCGAGGCGGCGTGGTGCAGCGCCGTACCGATCGGTGCCGCCGCGCCGAGCTCCAAAGCGGTGAACACCGCCCCGCCGGCGCACAGCACCGCCCCGGCGAAGCGCAGGTCGGTCAGCGCGGCGGTCACCGACCAGCGGGAACGCTGTTGCCGGCCGCTGTCACCCGGGCCGCTGTCACCCGGGCCGCTGTCGCCAGCGCGGGGGCCTTCGCCGCTCATCGCTGCACCACCGCCGGGCGCCGCGGCCGGGTCGCCCACAGCAGGAAGAACCCGACCGAGGCCAGCGAGAGGCCCAG
The DNA here is from genome assembly GCA_021848085.1 of Actinomycetes bacterium. GTDB lineage: Bacteria > Actinomycetota > Acidimicrobiia > Acidimicrobiales > UBA8190 > JAJZNB01. Next base: position 7,074 of record JAJZNB010000039.1, on the reverse strand, counting down.
CTCCACCAGCAGCCACAGGTCGGCCGGCGCGCCGGTGAAGGCCAGAGCCGACGGCCCCTGTCCACTCGAGGCGCTCAGGGCCGGTGCCGGGCTCGGCGACCCGGCTGACGTCGGGGTCGAACCCGCCGCACCTGACAGGGCCGGCCCAGGCGGGGTCGACACCGTCGACGACGCCGACCCGGTGGTGCAGTTGCTCGGCGTGCTCGCCTGGCAGACCGTCACCAGGGCCAGGTCGGTCCGCGCCGTGCCGGGCGGCGGGGCGTACCCGGTGACGCTGAAGGTGCAGGTGGCGGTGTCTCCTGGCTGCAGCACGGTGCCGTCGAGGGTGGCGGCGCACGGTGGCGAGAACGGCGCCCGGCCCGGCCACTGATCGGTGATGGATTGGATCGTCACCGGCACCGCCGAGCTGTTCGTCGCTGTCACCGCGAACTCCACCGTCTCACCGGCGCCGGTGCTGGTCTCCGACGGGGCGAAGCTGCCCGACCCGTCGGCGTTGTTGGTCTTGGTGACGGTCAGCGTCAGCGACGACAGCGGCGCCGTCGATGGCGGCGTCGACGGCGGGCCGGTGACGGTGGAGGTGCCGGTGCCGATGCCGCAGTTGGCCGGGGCATCCGACTGGCATGCCGTCACGATGGCGGTGTCGGTCCGAGACCCGCCGGCCGCCGGGACGTAGCCGGGCACGGTGAAGGAGCAGGTGGCCGATGACCCCGGATCGAGCACCGTGCCGTCGAAGCTGGCCGCGCAGCTCGGCGAGAACGGCGTCTGGCCGGGCCACTGGTCGGTGATGGAGCTGATGGTCACCGGCACCGAGGTGGGGTTGGTGACCGTCACCTCGAACGGGACGTCCTCGGTGGCCGAAGCGGCCTGCTCGCTTTGGGCGTAGCTCTGCCCGTTGGCCTCGTTGGTCTTGGTGACCGTCAAGGTGATGGTCGGGCTCGCGGTGGTGACGGTGGAGGTGCCGGTGCCGGTGCCGCACGCCGACGAGGTGGTGCTGCAGGCCGTCACCACCGCCGTGTCGGTCAGCGACTGCCCAGCCGGCGGCGCATAGGAGCCGAGGGTGAAGGCGCAGGTGGCCGATGACCCCGGGTCGAGCACGGTGCCGTCGAAGCTGGCCGTGCACGTCGGGGAGAACGGCTTCTGGCCGGGCCACTGGTCGGTGATCGACCCGAGGGTCACCGCCTCAGCCGAGGTGTTGGTGACCGTCACCTCGAACGGCACCGGAGCGTTCGGAGCCGGGGCGATCTCCGAGGGGGCGTAGCCGGTGCCGCCGGCGTCGTTGGTCTTGACCACCGTCAGCGACACCGAGCCGCTCGGGGTGGTGCCGGGGGTGATGACGGTGGAGGTGGCCGGGCTGCTGGTGCAGTTGTCGGCCAGTCCCCCCTGGCAGCCGGTCACCCACACCGTGTCGGTGCGGGAGCGCCCAGCTGCCGGGGCATAGCCGGGAACGGTGAAGTCACAGGTGATGCTTCCTCCGTTGGCGGCCAGGGTCTGGCCCACCACGTCGCAGCTGGGCGGGAACGGCGCCTGGCCGGTCCACTGGTCGGTGAGCGAGGTGATGGTGACCGACACCGCCGAGGGGTTGGTGATCTCCACCCGGAACGGCACGTTCTCGTGCGCTGCGGTCGCCACCTCGGATTGCGCGTAGCCCGACCCGTTGGCCTCGTTGGTCTTCACCACCGTCAGCGACAGCGGAGGATTCGGCGTGGTGGACGGGGTGGTCACCGTGGAGGTGGCCGCGCCGCTGCCACACGGTGCGCTGGCGCCGTGCTGGCAGGCGGTGACGGTGACGGTGTCGGCCAGCGAGTGCCCGGGTGCCGGCGCGTAGCCGTCGATGGTGAAGGTGCAGGTGGCCGTGGCTCCCGCCGCCAGCGTCGAGCCGACCAGGCTGCTGCTGTCGGGGAGGGTGCAGCTCTTTGGAGCCGAGGTGGAGCCGTAGGCGTCGGTCAGCGACGTGATGTCCACCGACACCGAGGAGGTGTTGGTCACCGTCACGTCGAACGGCACGTCCTCACCGACGCGGGTGGCGGTCGAGTTGACGGCGAAGCCGGTGCCGGAGGCGTCGTTGGTCTTGACCACCTGCAGCGACAGCGGCGGCGCGGCGCAGCCCTGCATCCAGATGGTGTGGATCTTCTTGCTCGTCCAGCCGATGGCCGGGATGGAGGCCTCCACCCGCACGTGGTAGCCCTGCTCGGGCTGCGGGGTCATGGAGGCGAACATGGCGGTGAGCTCGGAGCCGGGGATCGAGTCGACGCCGTTGTTGACGCTGCCGCTCGCTGTCGTCGTGGTCCAGCCCGAGAAGGTGGTCGCATAGGGCGTGCCCGGAGTCGGCGCCCACGGGATGATCGAGATGTCGGCCGCCGCGCCGGTCGGGATGTCGAAGCCGTAGAACTCGACGCTGATGCCGCAGCCGATGTGGGGGTGGTTGGCTTTGCCGTTCGGCACTGGCGTGAAGTAGTTGACCTGGATGTGGCCGCTGTTGTTGCCGTGTCCGCTGCTCGGCCCGCTGCTGCCCGCACTGGGCCCGCCGTGACCGGCAGCGGCGTCGCCGGACCCGCCATGACCGGCAGCGGCGTCGCCGGGCCCGCCGTGACTGGCGGTGCCGTCGCCGGACCCGCCGTGACCGGCGGTGCCGGCGGTGGCTCCGCTGTGGCCGAGCCCGCTGGCAAAGGCCGGCAGCGCGGTGGAGGCGCCGATGCCGCCGAGGACCAGACCGGTCAGGGCCATCACCACCGCGACCAGGCGTGACACCACGCCGACCATGCCACCGCGGGCGGTGACCAGCCACCGCCCCAGGCGCCGCAGGCGGGCCGGCAGCGAACCGTTCAGGGAGGCCTGGCCGGAGCGGAGATGTCCCCGACGTCGAGCTCCGGCGGAACCGTCGCGGCCGGGTGTGGTTGAGTGCTGCGTCATCCGGAAGCTCCTGCGTGGTGGCGGACTGGTGGCGCCGTTGTCGCCCGCCCGCGGCTCCGTGCCACATGCACACGACAACAAGTGATGTCACTCTACGTGATCTCACTATGGAGTGTCAACGGTTGGCGAGGCGAACCAGCCACAGGGCGCAGCGGTACTTGCCGGCGGTCTCGTCCACGAGCAGCGTGTTCTCCCTGGTCAAACGGTATGGAGAAGTCCCGTTACCGGTGGAGGCGGCATTCCGCTGGCGCGTCTGGGCAACACGCTGAGAACCAGGCTTTGTGATTCGGATCACAAGTACGGCTACGTGTAGTGCTCGTGTCAACGAGCTGCCAACACCTGCGGCTGACGTCGGCTGCCGGCGCGCCGCTAGAGCCCAGGCCCAGCCAGGCGCTGGTCGGAGGCTGTTGGAGCGCTCAGCTCTGCCGATCTCGACTGGACGCTGGGTCTGCGCTGGGGGCGGCGTCGCCCCTCGCCGCGGCCCAGGCGCGGATGCCCAGGGGCCGGCGCGGGGGGCTCAGTAGCTGTACCCGGAGCTCGACCCGGCGCTGGAGCCCGAGCTGGTCCCGCTCGACCCGTAGCCGGCCGCTCCCGACGTCACCCCGGCGGTGCCGGAGGTCGGGGCCGTCACCGGATGGCCTGCCGTGTCGACCACGTACCAGTGGCCGCCGAAGTTGTCGATGCCCTCGCCGTTCACCTGGCCATCGGCGCTGTCGCGCACGAAGGTGTAGAGCGGATGCCCGCCGTAGGTGACCTGGTGGCTGCCGCCCGGCCGGGTGATGGTACCGAGCAGGCTCACCGTCACGCCGGCGCCGGCTCGGGGGGTGCCGGTGGTGGTGACCGGCACCCAGACCGGCACACAGGCACCGCGACAGTTGCTGGTGGTGGAGGTGTCGGCGGTGAACATGTACAGCGTCCGGCCCGAGGCGCTGACCAGGATGGTGCCGTAGCGGGACGAGTGGACGCTGTCGATCACCGTTCCGGCCCCGGCCGGCTTCTGCGCCGCGGTCCGTGCCGTCGTCGACGACGACGAGCTGCAGGCGCTCAAGACCAGACCGAGCCCTGCGGCGGCCAACACCAATCGACCGGCACGGCTGGGGATGCGACCCACGGCCATGGCGACCACCTCCTCCCCGGTAGTGGCAACTCCCCGAGCGTAGTGACGGCAACCATTGATGGGGGCGCGGGTCTGCGGTGCCGGCCCGGGATCAGACCGCCGGGCGGCGCTCGGGTGAGGTGGATGTGGGTGTTGCGCCCCTTGGGGGAAAGCCCCTTGGGGGGAAGCACCCTGGCCCTGGTCAGCACGGGGGCCGAGAGCGGTCAGCCGTCGTGCCCCCAGCGAGAGCCGTCCCAGCGCACGGTGGCTGTCCAGGCTCGACCGTCCCAGTAGCGGCGGACAGCGGGATCGTCGGGATGCGGATGCCACCCGGGGACCGTCGGCCTGGGGGGCGGCGACCCACCAGACCGCGGCCGGGGAGATTCGCCGGCCGAACCGGCGGGCCAGGTGTCGCCAGCCATCCTGGCGGGCTCGGCGCCCGGACCGTTGGGGGCCGCACCTCCGCCGTGGGTGCCTCCGTCACGGGGCCCGAGGTGCAGCGAAGGCAGCGGCACCTCGGCAGAGGGGTCCGGAGCGGCTGGGCGGGCCCAGCGCGGCTCGGCGGCCGTGCCTGTCCCCGAGGCGGCTCGCCGTCCGCCTGGATGCGGCAGCGGCGGTGGCCAGGCCGGGACCGGAGGCGACATCGGCTGGGCCGGCGACCTACCACCTCCGGCCTCCGTCGCCCCAGCCTGGCCGGCCCATGCCGACGGCCCCGGCGACGGTGCCGGCGCCCAGCCGCCTGCGGCGGGGAGGGGGCCGCCGGCAGCCATCCTGGTGCGGCGCCGCCTCGTCACCGCCGCGGCGACGACGGCCGCGGCGCCGGCCACCACGGCCAGGGCCACCACCACGCCCACCAGCGTCCGGAGCGGATCACCGGGAGGGTTGGGCAGCGCGGCATACTGCGAGGCGGCCAGCCTCTCGATGCGTCTGGCCGCCAGGGGTGTGCCGACGCCGGCGACCGTGTAGGTCTCCACCAGCTCCGACACGTCGCCTTTGAGGGCCACCACGACCAGCCCCAGGCGATCCTGACCGCTGCACTGCGACAGGGTCCCGCCCGAGAGCCCGGCGATCGGCTCGCTGAGAGACGGGTTGTTGCCGGTGACGAGCACGCACTCTTGGCGAGCGCTGGCCTGCACCACCTGAGCCAGGTCGGTGACGTGCGACGGCCAGCGCACCAAGGTGACGGCCAGGATGCTGCCGCGCGACGGCGACGACCACAGCTCGGCGCCCACCTGGACCGACCCGGCCGCCGCGGCCGGCAGCGCATCGGCGTCGATCTTCTGGATGCGGGCGACGACGGGGGCGATCTGCGCGGTCGGCGCTGCCGCCCAGCCGGCGACCGGCGCCTTGAGGATCAGCCCGTCGAGCATCGGGTCGCCGGCCGCCCCGGCGACACCGCAGGCCAGCACCAGCCCCAGCCCGCCCAGGGCGGCGCCCAACAGCCACGGCCGTGCCCGCCATCGCTCACGGGCCGGGCGCCGTGACGACGTCTCGTCCTGCGTCTGGCTCCGTCGACAGCCGCGCCACCAATCCCTGTCGCCCATCGCCCCACCCCCAGGCGCTCCACCACCGCCGGGCGACCTCGAAGGCATTGGGGACCCGAGACGGTTCTCTGAGCGTCGTCAGCCGCTCATCGAGCCATCGGCAGCTGCGGCGCCGGACTTGAGAAGCGGGCGGCTCGCCGCGCCCGCCGTGGCCGGCGTCCACCGACGCGACGCAGCAGCCCGCTCGAACGGGACAGCCAGCAACACCGGGTCTGCTCCTGACGTGGCGAAGGTGATGGTGTCGCTCCCTGACGATCTGCTGCGGGCTGTCGACCTGGAGGCCGGCCGTCGCGGAAGGACCAGGAGCGGATACCTCCGCGAGCTGGCCGAAGAGGCCTTGCGCCGCAGAAGCGCGCAGCGCGCAGCGGATGGCCGAGATCGACACCGACGAAGGCCCCGTCACGTGCCACGGCGGCGGTGTCGCAGCGCTCGTCCAGGCGGACAGGCCCGAACCTTGACCCTGTGGCTCCTCGACGCCAGCGTCCTGCTGGCCAGCCAAGACCCGGACGACGAGCACCATGACGACTCCCCCCGGCTGCTCATCGGCGGCGATCCGCTGGCCACCCTCGATTTGGCCTTCTACGAGGCGACCAACGTGGCCGTCCGCTCTTGGTGCGACCCGCCCGCGGCACGTCGGCTTCGAAGCCGCGTCACCGCCGTCGCCGACGACGCCGGGCTCGCTCGAGTCGACGGGCACCTCCTGGAGCAGGCCGCCGCCATCGCCGACGAGCACGGCATCTCCGTGCACGACGCCGCCTACGTGGCGGCGGCGCCGGCGGTCAGCGGTCGGCTCGTCAGCTGCGACGGGCGCGACTTGCTGTCACGGGGCTGACCGTGCTTCCCCGCCTCGCAGCCCGGCACCTGCCGAGACGAACGCTGACCCAGCTGGCCACACCTCCCCCTGAACCGGTCCGGGGTCGTCGCGCGCCTGCAGGAGGTCACCGGGCACCACCAGCAGCGGATCAGCGTGCTGCCCGACGAGCCGGATCTGCATCCGCGACTCATCGCATCGCAGTGGACCATGCGGCCGAGCAGCCCGATGATGTCCTCGAGCGGATCGGTCGGAACCGGGCTCTGGCGGATCCAAGCCGTGCCGCATCGGGGCCGGCGCGACGCCCGGCTGGGGGGACGCCTCCGTGGTCGATGAGATAGGAGTCGCCAGCACTCCGGTAGCCCAAAGGTCTGCCGCTTGGGGCGGCTCCGGGGGTCGCGGCCACCGCCTGTCGGTTCGTACGCCGTGGTACACACGCGCGCCGGTCCAGGCAGACGACCCGGTGGCGCGTAGACCCTCGTATCCGAGCCGAGAGCTCGGGGACCGGCGGCGCCGGCTACCTGCGGATCGCTGCCCCGACCTGGGCGGTCAGACTCGAATGACTTCGACTCCCGGGATCGCGTCGTAGTCCCGATCTTGAGTGACGACAGGCATCTGCTCCACCGCGGCGGTGGCCGCCACAAGGGCGTCGAGGACCGGCACTCTCCGACGGCGACCCCGCAGCTCTGCGGCGATGCGGGCGAACTGGCGCG
>JAJZNB010000164.1 GCA_021848085.1 Actinomycetes bacterium | reverse complement strand
ACCAGCCCCCACCGCCGGGCCGGCCCCGTCGCCAGCCTCACCGGCACCGTGGAGCGCGGCGCCGGGAGCCCGCTCGTTGCGCCCTCCTCTGCTCCGTGCCATCGCCTCGCCCTCCGGACCCTCCCCCCGGGCCGGAGACCGATGGTAGATCCGTCGCGTCGGCGGTGCCGCCCGCCGTCACCAGCCCGGCTGCGACTGTGGGCGAAATTCCCACGTCTTGCAGCTTCGCCGGCACCCGTTGGGCTATAGTCGTGGGCGCTTATCGGGGGAGAATCATGATTCACCAGGTCGACCGCGCCTTGGAGCAATTCCTGCGCGATGTGGTGCCGGTGCGCGCCGGCACGGTGGACATCTCGTTCCACGCCCCCGACCAGGCCTGGACGTCGGGGCTCACCCGGCCGACCATCGACCTGTTCCTGTGGGAGGTGAGCCGCCATCAACCCTCGGCCCGGGCCGGGGTGGAGGAGGACACCGGCCCCGGCGGCCACCGCCGGTGGCGGCCGCCGACGCCGGTGGTGGCCCTGCGCTACGTCGCCTCGGCGTGGACCCGGGAGCAGCGCGACGAGCACGAGCTGCTCGGCGCCCTCCTCTCCGCCGTCCTCGCCCACGACCGGCTGCCTGCGCCGGTGCTGCCCGAGCCGCTGCGCTCCCTGCGCTGCGGGCTGAGCCTCGGCGACGACCAGCACCGCTTTCCACTGCAGCTGTGGCCCGGGAGCACGACCAAGGCGGCGGTGACCCTCGAGGTGACCCTGCCGGTGGAGGCCTTCGCCTGGTCCGAGCGCGAGGAGCCGGTGGAGACCGTGGTGGCCCAGGTCGCCCCGGCTGGCCCGCCGCCGCCAGCCGACGCAGCCGAGCCGGACCCGCCCCCGGTGCTGCGCCGACGCGGCCAGGGCGGGGCGCTGGTGATGGAGGGACGCCGCCGTCCCGACCCCGGCTGAGGCCCGACCATGCGCGTCCGCGTCGCACCGCCTTCGGCACCACTGTCACCTGGCCAGCCCGCCGCCGTCAGCCTCGAGGTCACCAACAGCTTCGACGTGATCGACGGCGTCGCCGTCAGCGTCGACGCCGACCTCGGCCTGGCCTGGTCGGCCCAGCCGCCGCTGCTGGCCCTGTTCCCCGACACCAGCGGCACCGTCACCGTCACCTTCACCGCCAGCCGGAGCGTGCCGGCCGGCCAGCACCTGGTGCCGCTGCAGCTGCGCTCCACAGCCACCGGCACCGTGGCCACCGTCGAGGTGCCGCTCATCGTCGCTCCTACCCCGGGGCTGGCCGTCACCGCCGTCCCCGCCGAGCGCAGCGGCCGGAGCCGGGCCCGGTTCCAGGTCATCTGCGACAACACCGGCAACACCCCGCTCGACGTCGACCTGGCCGCCGTCGACGCCAGCCGGACCCTGCGGACCAGCTTCACCCCCACCCACCTGCAGCTGCCGCCCGGCTCGAGCGCCGGCGCCCAGCTCGAGGTGCGCGGCCGCCGGCGGCTGCTCGGCACCGAGGTCGTCTACCCCACCCAGGTGGTGGCCGACGCCGGCGAGGTCGACGGCGCCGCTGTCCAGAGCGAGGCGGCGACCACGTTCCGCCAGCAGCCGGTGCTGCCACGCGGCGCCCGCACCGCCATGCTGCTGGGCGCCATCGTGCTGGTGTGGGCGGCGGTGGTGGTGATCGCCCTGCAGCACGCCCTGTCGAGCAACCCGCTGACCAAGCAGGCCCCCGCCTCCTTCTACGCCGACCACGGTGCCGCCCTGGCTGCCGGCCGCCTGCCTCCCGGAGCGGTGCCCAAGACCGGCACCGCCATCGGCCTGGGGGGCACCTTGTCGGGCACGGTGGACGCCGGCAGCACCGGCGCCGGGGTGGGCCGCATCACCGTCCAGGCCTGGCAGGTCGCCCCGGGCGGGCTGGTGCTGGGCGCGTCGACGGCCAGCGCCAGCAACGGCTCGTGGTCGATCCCGGGCCTGATGCCCGGCTCCTACCTGGTGGAGCTGAGCGCCCAGGGCTACCGCACCGTCTGGTACCCCTCGGCCAGCTCGGCGGCCGGAGCCAAGCAGGTGCCGGTCAGCGCGGCGGCCGGCACCAGCGGGCTCCACGTCGACATCGCCGGCGACCCCGGGTCGATCACCGGCACCGTCCGCACCATCCAGAGCCCGCCGCCGACGGTCACCGTCACCGTGCTGCCCAAGCAGGGTGCCACCACCACGCCCATCGCCACCGTCACCACCAACGCCCAGGGCAGCTACAGCATCCCCAACCTGCCGACCCCGGGGACCTACGACCTGAGCTTCAGCGCCCCGGGCTACCACGTCGGGACCGATACCGAGGTGCTGTCGGGGGGCCAGCACGACATCGCCAACACCGTGGTCCTCACCGCGGCGGCCGGCTCCATCAGCGGCACGGTCACGGCGGGCTCGGTGCCCCTGGGCGGGGTGACCGTCACCGCCGCCGCCAACGGCGACACCTTCGCCACCGCCACCCCCACCAGCGGCCAGGTCGGCGCCTTCACCCTGGCCAACCTGCCGTCGCCGGCCACCTACCTGCTCACCTTCCGCGCCTCCGGCTACGGCACCGACACCGTCGCCGAGCAGCTCGGACCGGGCCAGAACCTGACCGGCCTGGCCGTGTCGCTGGTCGGGGGCGCCGGGCAGGTGTCGGGCACGGTCAGCGACCCGTCGGGCCAGCCGCTCGGCGGGGTGACCGTCACCGTCACCGGCGCATCCACACCCCTGTCCACCGAGACGTTGACCGCCGGCCAGGTCGGCACCTACCAGCTGTCGGGCCTGCCGGTGCCGTCCGACGTCACCCTCACCTTCTCCCTGGCCGGCTACCAGAGCGTCACCGTCCCGGTGCAGCTCGGCGCCTCGGGGTCGGCCAGCGGGATCGACGCCACCTTGACCCCGGCCGACGGCACCCTGACCGGCACCGTCACCTCCACCTCGGGCTCCCCGCTGGCCGGCACCGACGTGTCGGTCACCAGCGGCGCCACCACCATCACCACCCACAGCACCTCCAGCCCGCCCGGGCGGTTCGTGCTGCAGGGCCTGGCGCCGGGCAGCTACTCGGTCACCGTCTCCGACAGCGGCTACCGGACCACCACCGTGCTGGTGACCATCGCCGCCGGCCAAGACGACACCGTCACCGTGCAGCTCCCCGCCGGATCGGCCGGCTGATGCGCGTCGACGTCTCCCCCCGGCGGGTGTCGGTGGCGGTAGGCCGCCCCGCCACCGTCACCGTCACCGTCACCAACACCGGCGCCGTCATCAGCGGCCACCAGCTGCGGGTGCTCGGGTTGGACCCCGCCTGGGTCACCATCGACGACGACAGCCTGTCGCTGTTCCCGGCCACCAGCGGCACGGCCCAGGTCACCATCACCCTGCCCGCCGGGGTCCCGGCCGGCATCCGCACCTGCTCGGTCGACGTCCGCGAGCTGACCGAGCCACACGAGCAGGTCAGCGTGCCGGTGGAGCTGTCGGTGCCGGCCAACCCCAACCTGGAGCTGAGCATCGACCCGCCCAGCGCCACCGGCGGGCGCGAGGCCCAGGTGTCGGTGGTGGCGGCCAACACCGGCACCACCGCCCTGCGGGCCGAGCTGGCCGCCCACGACGACGCCGGCCAGGTCCACGCCCGCTTCGATCCGCCCGCCCCCGAGCTCGTCCCCGGCGAGCGGGTGGTGGTCGCCGCCCGGCTGCAGGCGCCGCGCCCGTGGTTCGGCAGCCCCAAGGTCCGCCCCTACCGGATCGAGGCCGGCTCCTCGGCGGCGCCGGTGGTGGCCCACGGCGCCTGGGTGCAGCACCCGCGCCTCAGCCGCGGGGCGCTGGCCCTCCTCGGCCTGGTGGTGGTGGCCACCGTCTTCGCCGTCGTCATCAGCGCCACCTTGGCCCAGGTCGTCGACCAGTCCAACGCCGACCAGCAGCTGGCCCTGCAGGTGGCGCAGGCCAACCAGGCCCATCCGGCCACCGGCACGGCGTCGATCGCCGGAACCGTCACCCTGCTCACCACCGGCACCCCCCAGTCGGGGGTCACCGTCGACCTGTACCGGTCCTCGAGCCTCGCCACCCCGGTGTCGTCGACCGCCACCACCACCTCCGGCGCCTACCGCTTCGTCGACCTGTCCGCCGGCTCCTACGACCTTCGCTTCACCGGCGCCGGCTTCGCCGAGCTGTGGTACCCCGACAGCCTGACGTCGGCCCACGCCAAGACGGTGAGCCTGACCGCCGGGCAGCACACCAACGGCATCGACATCCACATCGGCGGGTTGCCGGCCAGCATCTCGGGTCAGGTGACCGGCGCCGATCCCAGCGGCGCGGTGCTGACCGTGCAGCTCCCCACCGCCCAGCCGGTCACCTCGGTGTCGGGGGCGGCACCGCCCGGCTCCGGCGGATCCGCTCCCGGCGGATCGGGGTCCGCCCCGAGCGGGTCGGGGGCGGCGTCGGGGGCGGGCGGACCCGGAGCCGGCGGCTCTAGCGGCTCGAGCGGATCGGGGTCGGGGGGCTCGGGTTCAGGCGCCACCCCGACCGCCTCCACCGGTCCGCCCGCCACCGGCGGCGAGGTGGCCAACGGCACCGTCGTCACCAGCGTCACCTTGGGCTCGGCCGGCACCTTCGACCTGACCGGCATCCCCTCCCCGGCCACCTACCAGCTGGTGGTGACCAAGGCCGGCGACGCCCCGGCGGTGCAGGAGGTCTCCCTCGGCGGCGGGGAGAGCCGCACCAACATCACCATCGTCCTCACCCCCGGCGACGGCCTGATCGCCGGGAGCGTGTCGGGCCCCGCCGGCCCGCTCGGCGGCGCCACCGTCACCGCCACCTCGGGGTCGACCACCGTCACCACCGTCACCGTCACCACCGCCGGCAACGTCGGGGCGTTCACCTTGTCGAGCCTGCCCACCCCGGCCGCCATCAGCCTGGTGGTGAGCGCCTCGGGCTACGCCAGCCAGACGCTGACGGTGTCGCTGGCCGCCGACCAGCACCTGACCGGGCTGTCGGTGACGCTGCAACCCGGCCAGGGCACCATCAGCGGGGTGGTGACCACCCCGGCCGGAGCGGCGCCCGGCGGGGTGACCGTCACCGCCATCTCGGGCGTCACCACCGCCACCACCGTCACCTCGAGCGTCGGCGCCGTCGGCGCCTACACCCTCACCGGCCTGCCGGTGCCGGGCACCTACACCGTCACCTTCTCGCGCGCCGGGCTGCAGAGCCAGACCGTCGACGTGGCGCTCAGCGTCGGGCAGCCGAACCAGAGCAGCGTCGACGAGTCGCTGCAGTCGCAGACGGCGGTGCTGTCGGGCACCGTGACCCAGTCCGGCGTGGGCGGGCTGGCCGAGATCACCGTCACCTTGGTGTCGGGGTCGACCACCTACCAGGTCACCACGGCGGCCGCGCCGACAGCCGGCGCCTACCAGATCGACGGCATCACCCCGGGCACCTACACCGTCAGCTTCACCCGGCCCGGTGGGGTGCCGGTGTCGAACATCGTCACCCTGGCCGCCGGCCAGCAGCTCCAGGACAACCCGGTGCTGGCCCCGGCAGCCTCCATCTACGGGGTGGTGGTCGACGCCGCCTCAGGGGCGCCGCTGCCAGGCGCCCAGGTGCTGCTGTACCTGTCGGACCAATATCCGGCGACGCCCACCGCCACCACCACCACCGCCGCCGACGGCTCGTTCACCTTCGCCAACGTGGCCGCCCCCCAGGACTACCTGCTGGCCGTGGCCTACCCCGCCGGATCGACGCCGCAGCTCACCGTGCCGGCCACCACCTCCCAGGGCACCGCCACCGCGGTGTGCGGCTCGCAGGCCACCGGCACGGGCTCCACGGGCGGCACGGGCTCCACGGGCGGCTCGGGCTCCACGGGCTCCACGGGCGGCTCGGGCGGCTCGGGCGGCTCGGGCGGCTCGGGCTCCACGGGCGGCTCGGGCGGCTCGGCGTGCGACCCGACCACCGATCCCTTGGCGGTGACGCCGTGAACCGCTCGAAGGGCCGCCCGGCCAACCGCTCGAAGGGCAGCGCGGCAAAGCGCTCGAAGGGCCGCCCGGCCAACCGCTCGAAGGGCCGCCCGGCACAGCGCTGGATGGGGTGGCCATGAGCCTCGTCCCCGCCGCCGCCGTCGCCGCCACCACCGTCGAGGTGACCCCGGGCCAGGCCGCCACGGCCACCGTCACCGTCACCAACCTGCGGTCGACCCCGTGCGCCTTCACGGTGGCGGTGACCGGGATCGAAGCGGGCTGGGTCCAGGCCCCCGAGGTGCTCGGACCGCTGGCTCCCGGCGCCAGCGCCGACGTCCCGATCACCGTCAGCTTGCCGCCGGGCTATCCGCCGTCGTCGCTGACCGCCGCCATGGTGGTCACCCCCATCTTCGCCGGGGAGGCGAGCCGGGCGCCGGCCGGCGGCGACCCGACCCGGTGGCGCGGCGCCGACCCGGTGGATCTGAGATCGGGCGCCCCGGCCCGCTCGGGGGCGGCCCGCCACGACGAGCCGTCGGGTCCGGCCACCGGCGACCTGCAGGTCGTGGTGGGCAGCGCGGCGGCGCTGGCCGTGCGCCTCGAACCGGCCGACACCCACGGGCGGCGCCGGGGACGCTTCGACGTGGTGCTGCGCAACCGCCAGGACCGCACCCTGCCGGTGCAGCTCAGCGGGCACGTCCCGCAGCGGGGGGTGTCGCTGCACCTCGACACCTCGGCGCCGCTGCTGCAGCCCGGACGCGAGCTGCGGGTGGCGGCCCAGGTCTACGGCCGAACCCGGCTGGTCGGAGCCGAGAGCCGCCATCCCTTCGCCGTGCAGGTGCAGGCCCGGGGCCGTCCGGTGACGGTGGAGGGCTCGTTCACCAACCGGCCGCTGCTGCCCCAGAAGGCCGCCAAGGTGGCGGCCATCGCCGCCGTGCTGGCTCTGTGGGTGGCGGTCGCCGCTGTCGGCATCTCCGCCCTGTCGTCGCACCTGCACCACACCGCCAGCGTCCGCGCCACGGCGGCCAGCCCCGCCGCCAGCGGCGGCAGCGGCGCTAACGGGGCGGGCAGGGCGCCAAGCTCGGGGGGCTCGGGGGGCTCAGGCCAGCCCCAGGTGACCGCCGCGCTGTCGACGGTGCGGGTCACCGGCCGCATCGGCGGCCCCGCGCCCGGCGGGGTGTCGGTGACGTTGGCTCCCACCTCGCTGGTCAACCCCTCCACCCTGGGCGCCTCGGCGGCGGCACCCGGCGCCGTGACCACCGCCGCCCTGCGCTCCACCTTGTCGGTGCCGGGCAAGGTGTTCGCCATCGCGGCGGCCGCCACCTTGCAGCCGGCGCTGGCCGCCTCGGCCGCCCCCCATCTGGCCACCACCTCGGCTCCCGACGGCACCTTCGTCTTCAGCGGGGTGCCCGCCCCCGGCACCTACCTGCTCACCTTCGCCAAGGCCGGCTACACCGTCCGCCGCTATGTCGTGCAGACCACCGCCCCCGGCCACAACATCACCCTCGACACGTCGCTCAGCCCCGGCACCGGAGCGCTCAGCGGCACCGTGTCGGGCCCCGCCGGACCGTTGGGCGGCGTGTCGATCACCGTCACCGACGGACCGCTCACCATGACCACCCGCACCCCCAGCACCGGCGGCGGGGTCGGCACCTGGGCCCTCACCGGCCTGAGCACCCCCGGCAGCTACCTGGTGACGGCCAGCGACCCGGGCTTCGGCACCCAGACGACCACCGTCACCCTCGGCCCGAGCGCCAGCCGCAGCGGCGTCGACCTGCAGCTGCAACCCGGGGTCGGCTCCATCGCCGGCACCGTCGTCTCGGCTCGCACCGGGCAGCCGGTGGGGGGCGTCACGGTGACCGCCACCGACGGGTCCACCACCGTGACGGCCACCACCTCCACCATCGATCCGGTCGGCCACTACCTGCTGCCCGACCTGCCGATCCCCTCCACCTGGACGCTCACCACCTCGAGCCGCGGGTTCATCCCCCAGACCCGGTCGGTGCCGCTCGACGGCAACACCACCGTCAACGCCTCGCTCACCCCCTCGGGAGCCGACGTGGTCGGGGTGGTGTCGGCCGCCGGCGGCGCCGGGCTGCCCAACGTCGGGCTGACCCTGGCCAACCGCACCGACACCTTCAAGACCCTGAGCGAGTCGGCCGCGCCGGTCGGCGGCTTCGACTTCGGCCAGGTCCCACCGGGTCACTACGTCCTCACCGCCGTCGCCTACGGCTACACCACCGTCACCGCCCAGGTCGACGTGGCCGCCGGGCAGACCCAGACCGTCGACCTCTCCCTGCCCTACGTGGGCAAGCCCAACAACGACACGGCGGTGGTGCAGGGCAGCGTGGTCAGCCTGTTCACCGGCAAGCCGGTCGCCGGGGTGGCCATCGAGATCG
>JAJZNB010000057.1 GCA_021848085.1 Actinomycetes bacterium | reverse complement strand
CAACGCAGCGAGTGCCGCCCGCCGGCGGGATCGGCGAGGCGGTCGGCGCGTCGTAGCGGGCCGGCGGGCCGGCGCGGGGGCGGCGTGTGGGGGCGCGGCGGCCTGGCGTGTGGTGGCGCGGCGGCCCGGCGACGGCGGGGCGCCGATCGCCGGCTCCTCAGGGCTCCACCCCCTAAGGTGGGCGCCGAAGCTCCGACCAGGTGTGCCGCCCGGCGGCCAGAGACCACAGACCAGGAGGTCCTCATGGGTGCGCTCGATGGACGGGTGGCGATCGTCACCGGTGCCGGTCGCGGCATCGGCCGCGAGCACGCCCTGCTGTTCGCCACCGAGGGGGCCAAGGTGGTCGTCAACGACCTGGGCGGCGCCGTCGACGGGTCCGGCGACGATCGCTCCCCGGCTCAGCAGGTGGTCGACGAGATCACCTCGGCGGGCGGCGAAGCCGTTGCCAACAGCGACGACGTCACCGACTGGGAGGGCGGCCAGCGCCTGATCCGCGGTGCTGTCGACGCCTTCGGCGACCTGCACGTGCTGGTCAACAACGCCGGCATCCTCCGGGACAAGATGCTGGTCAACATGTCGGAGGCGGATTGGGACGCCGTCATCCACGTCCACCTGAAGGGGCACTTCGTGCCCACCCGCCACGCCGCCGCCTACTGGCGCGAGCAGACCAAGGCCGGGCGCGAGGTGCAGGCGGCGGTGGTCAACACCTCGTCGACGTCCGGGCTGCTCGGCAACCCCGGGCAGACCAACTACGGCACGGCCAAGGCCGGCATCGGCGCCTTCACCGTCATCGCCGCCCAGGAGCTGTCGCGCTACGGGGTCCGGGTCAACGCCATCGCGCCGGCGGCCCGGACCCGGATGACCGAGCAGACCCCGGGCCTCGAGGACATCGTCAAGCCACCGGCGGACCCCGCCATGTTCGACACCTGGGACCCGGCCAACGTCAGCCCGCTGGTGGCCGCGCTGTCGACCGCCGGGTGCGCCATCACCGGCAAGGTGTTCTTCGTGCAGGGCGGCACCGTACGGCTGTTCCAGCCGTGGACCATGACCGGCACCATCGACAAGGGAGACCGCTGGAGCGTCGCCGAGCTCGAGGAGAAGCTGCCCGGCCTGGTCGGCGGCGGCTGACCCGGAGCTCGCACCAGCGTGGCCACCCTCGCCGGGGCGGTCACCTCACGGGTCGGGAACGGTGGCGGGCATCGAGGTGATCCAGGCGGTGCCCGCCGACGCCGACGCCGACGCCGACGCCGACGCCGACGCCGACGGCGACGCCGCCGACGCCGCCGACGCCGCCGAAGCCCAAGCCGACGCCGCCGAACCCGACGCCGCCGAAGCCGCCCAAGCCGACGCCGCCGAAGCCGACGACGGCGACGGCGACGGCCGAGCCGGCCGTCAGGCGGTGATCTCCTTGAGGCGCTGGCCCAGGGCGGCGGCGTCGGGGCTGGCGCCCGCCGGCGACGTCTGCAGCGCCATCAGCTTGGCCATGTCACCTTCGACGCGGATCTTGCCGGCCATGAAGGCCTGCATGCCGGCCTGCGGGTTGCCTTCCACCAGGATGGCCTTGGCCGTCACGTAGTCGACGGTCACCTTCAGGTCGGCGGCGTCGAGGTGGCCGACGTCGAGCTCGAGCACCCCATCGGTGGTGTCCATGTGGGCGTCGACCGGCCCGTCCCCGAACGGCACGTCGGTGATGACCAGGTTCATCCTGACGGCATGGGGCACCGCCGGCGCCTTGCCCTCGAACTCCTCGCGGATGCGGCGAGCTTCCTCGATCCACTCGTCGCTGAGGAACGGATATGTGGCCATCGTCGGGTTGCTCCTTGTCGCAGGGACGATCGAGGTTGAGGGACGATCGACGTCGAGGGACGCCCGAGTTGCAGGGACGGCCGAGTCGCAGGGACGGCCGACGCCGCCGGATGGTCGGTACCGGGGCGCCCCTGCGGCCTTGCCTGGGCAAACCCTACCGCCGTGTCCTGCCGCTCGGCGGGCCGCTGCGGCCGGGCCGGTAGCATTCGCCCGTGACCGCTCCGATCCTCCCCGGGGCCGAGCCGTTCTCCCACGACGGTGGGCCCGAAGGTGTGCTCGTGCTGCACGGCTTCACCGGCACCCCCCAGTCCATGCGTCCGCTGGCCGAGGCGCTGGCCGACGCCGGCTGGTCGGTGTCGCTGCCGCTGTGGCCTGGCCACGGCACCGCCGTGGAGCACATGGTGCCGACCCGCTTCGAGGACTGGAGCGCGGCGGCGGAGGCCGCCTACCAGGACCTCCACGCCCGCTGCGACGCGGTGGCGCTGGTCGGTCTGTCCATGGGCGGCACCCTGGCCTGCTGGCTGGCCCAGAGCCACCCTGAGATCAGAGGTGTCGTCCTCATCAACCCGCTGGTGGAGCCCCCCGGCGACGACATGGTGCAGGCCATCCACCAGCTCCTCGACGACGGGGTGGAGATCGCCCCGGGGATCGGCTCCGACATCGCCAAGCCCGGCGTCAGCGAGCTGACCTACGACGGCTCGCCGCTGCGCGCCGCCCTGTCGATGTTCGAGCACGCCGCCCACGTGCGCGACGGCCTGCACCGCATCTCGTGCCCGGTGCTGCTGCTGTCGAGCCGACAGGACCACGTCGTCGACCCCGCCTCGGGCGACCGGGTGGTGGAGCTGGTGGGCGGGCCGGTGGAGCGGATCTGGCTCGAGAACAGCTACCACGTGGCCACCCTCGACCACGACGCCGACGAGGTGACCGCCCGCACCATCGACTTCGTGGCCCAGGTGCTGAGCCGCGAGGGTTCGGCGTGAGCGGCGCCCCCCGCCTGACCCGCGACGACGTGGCCGCCGTCGCCCGCCTGGCCCGCATCGACCTCAGCGACGAGGAGCTCGACCGCTTCGCCATCCAGCTGGCCGCGGTGGTGGAGCACGCCGCCCAGGTCGCCTCGCTCGACACCGCCTCGGTGCCGCCCACCGCCCATCCGCTGCCGCTGCGCAACGTGCTGCGCGACGACGAGGTGCGCCCGTCGCTGCCCCGCGACGAGGTGCTGGCTCAGGCTCCCGACGTCGAAGCGGGACGCTTCCGGGTGCCGCGCATCCTGGGGGAGGCGCCGTGAGCGCCGGCCCGCCCGCCTCCACCCCGCCCGCCTCCACCCCGCCGGCCTGGGCGCTGACGCTGGCCGACGAGGTGCGTGCCGGGCGGCGCTCGGCCCTCGAGATCGTCGAGGCGCACCTGCAGGCCATCGAGCGCCACGACGCCGAGCTGCACGCCTTCCTCACCGTGCTCGGTGACGCCGCCCGGGCGGCGGCCGCCGAGGTCGACCGGCAGGTGGCCGACGGCACCGACCCCGGCCCGCTGGCCGGGGTGCCGGTGGCGCTCAAGGACAACCTGTGCACCCGGGGTCAGGCCACCAGCTGCGCCTCGCGCATCCTCGCCGGCTGGCTGCCGCCCTATGACGCCACCGTCGTCGAACGGCTGCGTTCGGCGGGGGCGGTGGTCGTGGGCAAGACCAACCTCGACGAGTTCGCCATGGGCTCGTCCACCGAGAGCTCCGCCTTCGGGCCGACCCGCAACCCCCACGACCTGGGCCGGGTGCCGGGCGGCTCGAGCGGCGGATCGGCGGCGGCGGTGGCGGCCGGGCTGGTGCCGCTGGCGCTGGGCTCCGACACCGGCGGGTCCATCCGCCAGCCGGCCGCCCTGTGCGGCGTGGTCGGCATGAAGCCCACCTACGGGGCGGTGTCGCGCTACGGCCTGGTCGCCTTCGCCAGCTCCCTCGACCAGATCGGCCCCCTGGCCCGGTCGGTGGCCGACGCCGCCGTCCTCTTCGACGTCATCGCCGGGCACGACGAGCGCGACTCGACGTCGCTGCCCGAGGGGCCGGCCCCGTGCCTGCCCGCGCTGGGCCGCGGGGTGCAGGGCCTGCGGGTCGGCCTCGTCGACGAGCTGGTCGGCGCCGAAGGCATGGACCCCGCCGTGCAGGAGCGGGTCCGCCAGGCCGCCGAGGCGTTGGCGGCAGCCGGGGCGCAGGTGCAGCCGGTGTCGGTGCCCGAGCTGCGGGTGGCGCTGCCCGCCTACTACCTGCTGGCCCCGGCCGAGGCCTCCTCCAACCTGTCGCGCTACGACGGGGTCCGCTACGGGCTGCGGGTGGAGGGCGACACGGTGGAGGTCATGAACGGCGCCACCCGGGCTGCCGGCTTCGGAGCCGAGGTGAAGCGCCGCATCATGCTCGGCACCTACGCCCTCTCCGCCGGCTACTACGACGCCTACTACGGGCAGGCGCAGAAGGTGCGGACCATCATCCTGGCCGCTCTCGACGCCGCCTACGGCCACGTCGACGTGTTGCTGGGGGCCACCACCCCCACCGCCGCCTTCGCCCTGGGGGCCAAGGTCGACGACCCGCTGGCCATGTACCTGAACGACGTGTGCACCATCCCGTCCAACCTGGCCGGCCATCCGGCCATCAGCGTGCCGTTCGGCACCGACGCGGCGGGCCTGCCGGTGGGGGTGCAGGTCCTCGCCCCCGCCCTGGGCGAGCCGACCATGTTCCAGGTGGCGGCCGCCCTCGAGGCGGCGGCACCGGCCGTGCCGGCGCCCCAGGTCGACGCCACCTCGACCAGCGGGGTGGGCCGATGACCACGGCGTCGGCGTCGGAGCGGTCGGGCTGGGAGCCGGTGATCGGCCTCGAGGTCCACTGCGAGCTGCGGACCGCCACCAAGATGTTCTGCGGCTGCCGCAACGCCTTCGGCGACGAGCCGAACACCAACGTCTGCCCGGTGTGCCTGGGGCTGCCCGGGTCGCTGCCCGTGCTCAACCGGCGGGCGGTGGAGTACGCCATGCGGATCGGTCTGGCCCTGCACTGCCAGGTGCAGCCGTCGATCTTCCACCGCAAGAACTACTTCTATCCCGACATGCCCAAGGACTACCAGGTCAGCCAGTACGACGAGCCGATCAACGTCCAGGGCTTCCTGCAGCTGCCCGACGGCTCCACCGTGCGCATCGAGCGGGCCCACATGGAGGAGGACACCGGCAAGACGACCCACGTCGGCGGCGGCGGGCGCATCCACGAGGCCGGCCACTCCCTGGTCGACTACAACCGGGCCGGGGTGCCGCTGGTCGAGATCGTGTCGGCCCCCGACCTCCGCTCCTCGGCCCAGGCCCGGCTGTACGCGGCGGAGCTACGGGCCATCCTGGTGGCGTCGGGCGCCTCCGACGGGCGGATGGAGGAAGGCTCCATGCGCGTCGACGCCAACGTGTCGGTGCGGCCGGCCCGGTCCGACACCTTGGGCACCCGCTGTGAGATCAAGAACCTCAATTCGCTGCGGTCGCTCGGTCGCGCCATCGACTTCGAGATCGACCGCCAGATCGCCCTGCTCCAGGCGGGCGAGCGGGTGGTGCAGCAGACCCGCCACTGGGACGAGGGGGAGGGCCGCACCGTGGCGCTGCGCTCCAAGGAGGAGGCCTTCGACTACCGGTACTTTCCCGAGCCGGACCTGGTGCCGGTGGCTCCTGACGAGGCCTGGCAGCGGCAGGTGGCCGAGGCGCTGGGCCCCATGCCGGCCGAGCGGCGCCAGCAGCTGGCCCGGCGCTTCGGCCAGCAAGGCCCCGACAGCGCCCGCGCCGACCAGATCGCCACGGTGGTGGAGCTCGACCTCGATCCGCTGGTGCACGCTGCGGCTGACGCCGGGGTGGACGTCTCCTTGGCCTTGGCCCGCACGGCCAACGAGGCGGCGGCCGACGCCGAGGCGGCCCGCCGCGTCGACCGCGACGCCTACCGCGCCCTGCTGCAGCTCGAGCAGCGCGGGTCGCTGTCGGCCACCCAGGCCAAGACGGTGCTCGGCGAGCTGCTCGCCTCGGGCGGTGACCCGGCCGAGATCGCCCGCCGGCTCGGCTTCGAGGCGCTGGGCGAGGACTCGCTGGCCGGCGTGGTCGGCGAGGTGATCGCGGCCAACCCGGCCGAGTGGGAGCGCTACTGCGGCGGGGAGGACAAGCTGGCCGGCTTCTTCACCGGCAAGGTGATGAAGGCCACCGGGGGCAAGGCCAACGGCAAGCTGGTCGCCGCCGAGCTGCAGCGCCGCCGGGCCGGGTCCTGAGCGCCGGGTGCCGGGCCAGAGGCGGCCGTCGGCCGCGGTGGCCTGGCCGGCGGCGGCCCGTAGCCTGAGGTCATGAGGTTGGGCACTCGCCGCGCCGACGTCGTGTGGCCGCTGCGGCGGCTGTGGTTGGTGCGACGCCTGCTGACCCGGACCGCCGCGGTCTTGGCCGCCATGGTGGCGGTGCTCGCCGCCATCGGGGCGGCGCTGGCCGCCGCGTTCGGCCATCCCGTGGTCTGGGCCGTCATCGGGTTCGTGCTCGGCGTGGTGCCGCTGGCCGGGTTGATCGTGGTGCTGCTGCTCGGCGGGCGGGCCGGGGTCGCCGCCGGGCCCGGCTGGATCGGCCTGCGTCTGCTGGGGCGGTGGCGGACCCTCGACCTCGGCCAGGTCCGCAGCGTCCGGCTCTCCGACGAGAGCTGGCTGCCGGGCGGGCTCGCCCGAGGCGCCGGCCACACCCTGCTGCTCGAAGGCGAGAGCGGGGACCGCATCCCCATCGCCGTCTCGATGCTCGACGTCGGGCTGGGCGACGTGCTGCGCCGCGGCCTCGGACCTGGCGCCGTCATCGACGCCGAAGCCCAGCAGGTGCTCGGGGAGGCTGCCGAAGTGCCCGGCGACCAGGGACGGAACCGGCCCCCGGGCCACGAAGGGCACGATCCGCGGGGGTAGCCGGCCGCCCGGCGGTGACGACCATCTGACCCGCCGCCGGGCTATCGTGCGGTTTCGAGCCTCGGCTCGGTCCCGAAGCCACGGCGGCAGGGGAGGTGGGCTCCGTCGACGAGCAGGACGAAGACGAGGAGATGGGTGACCGGCCGCTGGCACCGCGACCGCGGTTCAGCATCGTCATCCCCGCCTTCAACGAGCAGGACTACCTGGCCGGCTGCCTCCGGTCGCTGGCGGCACAGGACTTCACCGGCGGGGTCGAGGTCATCGTCGTCGACAACAACAGCAGCGACCAGACCGCGGCCGTCGCCCGCAGCTTCGGGGCGGTGGTGGTGCACGAGCGACGTCCCGGGGTGTGCAGCGCCCGCCAGCGCGGCACGTCCATCGCCCGGGGCGAGATCATCGTGTCCACCGACGCCGACACCGTCTTCGACCGCGGTTGGCTCTCGAACATCGACCAGGCGTTCGAGCGCCATCCTGGCTGTGTCGCCGTCGGCGGGCCGTGCCGCTTCACCGCCGGCAGGCCGTGGTGGGCGGTGGTCTACCCGCGGCTGCTGTTCGGGGCCGTCGCCGCGGTGCACCGTCTGACCGGCCATGTCGTCTACGTCACCGCCACCAACGTCGCCTTCCGCCGTGAGGCGTGGCCCGGCTACGACACCCAGCTGACCCAGGGGGGAGACGAGCTGGACCTGCTGCGGCGCCTGCAGCGGCGAGGGCCGGTGGTCTTCGACAGGCACAACCCCACCTTCACCTCGCCGCGGCGGCTCCAGAGAGGCCTGGCCTACAACCTCGTCGTCACCTTCCTCGTGTACTACCTGCTCGCCTACGCCATCAACCGCGTGGCGCGACGGCCGGTCCTGGGCACCGCTCCGGCCTTTCGCCACGGCCGCCGGTCGGCACCGCTTGCGCCGTGGGCCGGCCGGCTGGTGCTCGCCTCCGCCATGCTCGTCGCCGGCCTGGTCCTGCTGCGAGGCGGCATCTACCTGGCGGCGCTCATCTGGTGACGGCCCGACGGACCGCCGGCGGCGTTCCGCACCGCCGGTGGCGGCCCGTGGCAGCCGCCGCCGTCGGGGTGGGGATGGGCTCGTACTGGACGTTCATGTC
The DNA here is from genome assembly GCA_021848085.1 of Actinomycetes bacterium. GTDB lineage: Bacteria > Actinomycetota > Acidimicrobiia > Acidimicrobiales > UBA8190 > JAJZNB01. Next base: position 644 of record JAJZNB010000057.1, on the reverse strand, counting down.
CCCGTACTCCCAGCTCCTCGGGCCGTTCCCCTACCGCCGGCGGACGACGGAGCGGATCGTGGCCCTGACCTTCGACGACGGCCCGAACGAGCCCTACACCTCCCAGATCGCCGACCTGCTCGCCGACCAGCAGATCGGCGCCACCTTCTTCGCCGTCGGCGCCTGCGTCGAACGCGATCCCGGCACCGCCCGCCGGCTCGTCGCCGACGGACATGTGCTCGGCAGCCACGGCTACTCGCACCGGCTGCCGCGCTGCGCCGGTCGCCAGACGGTGAACGACGAGCTGTCCCGGGCCGAAGAGGTGTTCGCCCGGCACCTCGGGCTGCGGCCGGTGCTGTTCCGCCCGCCATGGCTGCTCCGCACCCCGGCGCTGTTCCACCTGGCCGGTGAGCGCTCGCTGCAGCTCGTCTCCGGCGAGTTCGCCCACGTGCTCGAGGTGCTCCAGCCGTCACCGGCGCGCATCGCCCGCCGGGCGGTGGCCAAAGCACGTCCGGGCAGCATCCTCATCTTCCACGACGGCTTCGACGCCAGAGGCGGCGACCGGTCCGCCACCGTCGACGCCGTCCGCCTGGTCATCGCCCGGCTCCGCGCCGGTGGCTACCGGTTCACCACCGTCGACCGGCTGCTCGGCGTCAACGCGGACC
>JAJZNB010000038.1 GCA_021848085.1 Actinomycetes bacterium | reverse complement strand
GTGGGCGGACCGGGTGGGCGGCCGGCCGCTGGGCGGAGCGGCGCGTGGGCGGACCGGGTGGGCGGCCGGCCGCTGGGGGGAGCGGCGCGTGGGCGGACCGGGTGGGGGGCCGACGGAGGGCGGGACCGGGGGATCGACTGGGCCGGCGGGCACGCGGCAGGCGATCGGGCGGCCTCGGCATCCCGCCGGCCGGACAACGGCTGCTCCCGCGGGAATCAGCCGTCACCCCAGGCGGTTTACGTGAACGTCAACGGTAAGGTGGAGCGGCGAGCGCTCGAGGAGGCGGCATGGCCAGATCGGCACCGGTGACACGGAGAGTGGCAGCGGAGGACCTGCCACCGCACTACAAGTGGCTGGCGCTGTCGAACACCACGCTGGGCATGATCATGGCGGCGATCAACAGCTCCATCACCCTGATCGCCCTGCCCGACATCTTCAAGGGCATCCGCCTCAACCCGCTGCTGCCCAGCAGCACCGGCTACCTGCTGTGGATGCTGATGGGCTTCATGGTGGTCACCGCCGTGCTGGTGGTGACCCTGGGACGCATCGGCGACATGTACGGCCGGGTCCGCATGTACAACATGGGCTTCGCCATCTTCACCGCCTTCTCCATCCTGCTGTCGGTCACCTGGATGACCGGGCCGGGCGGGGCGCTGTGGTTGATCGGCATGCGCATCGGCCAGGGCATCGGCGCGGCCTGTCTGATGGCCAACTCCACCGCCATCTTGACCGACGCCTTCCCCGAGACCGAACGGGGCCTGGCCATCGGCATCAACGCCATCGCCCTGGTCGTCGGATCCTTCGTCGGGCTCATCCTCGGCGGGCTGCTCGGTCCGGTGTCGTGGCGGCTGGTGTTCCTGGTGTCGGTGCCCTTCGGCCTGTTCGGCACGGTGTGGGCCTACCTGAAGCTGCGTGACCAGGGGGTGCGCAAGCCGGCGCCGATCGACTGGTGGGGCAACGTCACCTTCGCCGCCGGCCTGGTGGCCGTGCTGGCCGGCATCACCTACGGGATCATGCCCTACGGCAGCCACGTGATGGGCTGGACCAACCCCAAGGTGCTGGGCGCCCTCATCGGCGGCGGCGTGCTGCTGGTGGTGTTCGCCGTCATCGAGACCAAGGTGGCCCACCCCATGTTCCGCCTGTCGCTGTTCCGCATCCGGGCCTTCACCGGCGGGAATTTCGCCGGGTTCCTCGGGGCCCTCGGCCGCGGCGGCCTGATGTTCATGCTCATCATCTGGCTGCAGGGCATCTGGCTGCCACTGCACGGCTACGACTTCGCCCAGACTCCGCTGTGGGCCGGGATCTACATGTTGCCGCTCACCGGCGGCATGCTGGTGGCCGCCCCGGTGTCGGGCTGGCTGTCGGACCGCTTCGGCGCCCGCCCCTTCGCCACCGGCGGCATGCTGGTGACGGCGGCCGGCTTCGTCGCCCTCACCGTGCTGCCCATCGTCTTCAACTACCTGGTCTTCGCCGTGGTGCTGTTCGTAATGGGGGTGGCCATGGGCATCTTCGCCGCTCCCAACCGGGCCGGCATCATGAATTCGCTGCCGCCGGACCAGCGTGGCTCGGGAGCCGGGGTGGCCAACACCTTCCAGAACTCGGCGCAGGTGCTGTCCATCGGCATCTTCTTCACCCTCATCATCATCGGGCTGTCCTCGCGGCTGCCCGGCGCGCTGTTCAAGGGGCTGACGGCCCAAGGCGTGCCGCCCGCCGCCGCCACCCGGGTGTCGCACCTGCCGCCCGTCGGCAGCCTGTTCGCCGCCTTCTTGGGCTACAACCCCATCCAGCAGCTGCTCGGTCCCTCGGCGTCACACCTCCCGGCAGCCAAGCTGCACTACCTGACCGGCCACAGCTTCTTCCCGCACTTGATCAGCGGGGCCTTTGCCAACGGGCTGCACGAGGCCTTCTACTTCGCCGCCACCGCCTGCGTGCTGGCCGCCGGTGCCTCGTGGCTGCGGGGCAAGAAGTACGTGCACGGCATGACGGTGCCGGACCAGACCGTCGTGGCTGAGCAGGTGCTGCCGGCGGTGGGAGCCGGCCCCGTCCCCGCCGGCGCCGGCGAGAGAGCCGGTGCGGGCCGGGCCGTGGGTGGCGCCGACGGCGACGGGGAGGACGTGGCCTTCAGCAGCCCCGGTCGGAGGGAGGCCGCCGGCTGAGCCGTCTCGGAGCGCCCAGGGGAGACGGTCCGGCGGGTCTTCGCCGGCTGCAGGCGCTTCGGGGCCGGCCAGGTCCGCCGGCTGTGGGTCCTTCGCCGCCGGCCAGGTCCGCCGGCTACAGCTGCTGGCGGACCCCAGGCTCGTGGGTCGCGCCCCGCACCTCGTCGCTGAACGAGCCGGTCATGGCCTGGCGTCCCCCACCGATCCGCATGGTGGGCAGCACCTGCTTGTGGCGGGCGCCTTCGAGCTCGAGGGCCAGCGCCGCGTACCAGGCCAGCCCGGCCAGCACCACGCCGAGGATGCCGGCTGCCTCCTTGAGCGACCCGGCCGGGGCCAGGTCGGACACCCCCGACAGCACCAGCCGACTGGCGGTGACGAACAGCACCATCGCCACCAGCGGCTTGGTCGGGCTGGTGGCGACGGCCGGCACGCTCAGCACCGCCCCTGCCGTCACCAGGAACACGCCCAGGGCGGCCTCGGGGCGGGTGGCGCCCTCGAAGTGCCAGGTGAGCCCCAAGGTGGCCCAGGTGCCCGACAGGATGGCCATTCCGGTGCCGGCAGCCGGGTCGCGGGCCATGAAGCCGAAGACGGACGCCACCAGCTGCACCGGCGCCACCATGGCCACCAGGGCCAGAGCCACGAAGCGTGCCTGGGACAGGGGGATCCAGTGCAGCTCCACCGAGCTGACGCAGGTGCTCGACACGGCCAACGCCGCCAGGGCGAGCGGCAGCGGCGTCCCGAACGGCCGCAGCATCACCCGGACCGCCCCATCCGGCTGCTGCAGATCGTCGGGGACGATGGCGTTGGGCATGCCCGGCTTCATGCCCGTTGCAGAAGATCCAAACACCCGCCGGCCGCCCCCGCCCGCCGCGGCGCCGCCGCTTCCGCGAAGCTGAGGCCATGGCCCTGCACCCGCACGAGACCGGCGACCGGGCGACGTCCCCCGTCGCCGTCCGCCCCCAGTTCATCGACCAGGTCACCGCCGGCGAGGTGCCGCGCTACCGGATGCCGGCCGGCGGGATGAGCCCGGGGGCCGCCTACCAGATCGTCCACGACGAGCTGCTGCTCGACGGCAGCGCCCGGCTCAACCTGGCCACCTTCGTCACCACCTTCATGGAGGACGAGGCGGAGCGGCTGATGGCCGAGTGCGCGGCGAAGAACATGATCGACAAGGACGAGTATCCCCAGACGGCCGAGCTCGAGAAGCGCTGCGTCAACATCCTGGCCGACCTGTGGCACGCCTCGGCGGCCGAGCAGGCCACCGGCTGCTCCACCACCGGGTCGAGCGAGGCCGCCATGCTCGGCGGGCTGGCCCTCGCCCGCCGCTGGCGCCGCCGCCGCCAGGAGGCCGGGCGGCCCGACGACCGCCCCAACCTGGTGATGGGGGCCAACGTCCAGGTCTGCTGGGAGAAGTTCTGCCGCTACTTCGACGTGGAGCCGCGCCTGGTGCCGGTGGGGCCCGACAGCACCTGCCTCACCCCGCAGGCGGCGGCCGCCGCCTGCGACGAGCGGACGGTGGGGGTGGTCGCCGTCCTCGGCTCCACCTACGACGGCGTCTACGAGCCGGTGGCGGCCATCGCCGCCGCTCTCGATGAGCTGGCCGCCGGCGGCGGACCCGACGTCCCCCTGCACGTCGACGCCGCCTCGGGCGGCTTCGTCGCCCCGTTCCTCGATCCCGAGCTGGTGTGGGACTTCCGCCTGCCCCGGGTGCAGTCGATCAACGCCTCGGGCCACAAGTTCGGGCTGGTGTACCCCGGGGTGGGCTGGGTGCTGTGGCGCGACGCGGCGGCCCTGCCGAAGGAGCTGGTGTTCGAGGTCGACTACCTCGGAGGCTCCATGCCCACCTTCGCCTTGAATTTCAGCCGGCCCGGCGCCCAGGTCGTCGCCCAGTACTACAACTTCTTGCGCCTGGGCCGGGAGGGCTACCGCCGGGTGCAACAGGAGTGCCGCGACACGGCCGACTGGCTGGCCGGTCAGCTCGACCAGCTCGGGCCCTTCCGGCTGGTGTCACAAGAGCAGGGCATCCCGGCGGTGACCGTCGCCCTGGCCGATCCGGCCGCCGCCGGCTTCAGCGTCTACGACGTCTCCGACGCCCTGCGGGCCCACGGCTGGCTGGTGCCGGCCTACACCATGCCGCCGGGGATGGACGACGTCGCCGTGCTGCGGGTGGTGGTGCGCAACGGGTTCAGCCGCGACCTGGCCGGCATGCTGCTCGAGGCCCTGGTGGCCGTCATCGACAGGCTCCAGGGCGGGGTGCACTCCTCGGCGGCGGCCCGCACCGGCTTCCACCACTGAGCCGGCGGCCAGAGCGCCAGCGGTCGGGTCGGAGCCGGGCGGGGTCGGCGGCCTCGGCGCCTCGGCCCGTCAGCTGCAGTGCGGGCAGCCCGGCTGGCGGCAGAGCACCACCACCACGTGCTGCTGCAGCGCCGTGTCGGGATTGGTGCCGGCGGTGGAGCAGCTGGGGTCCTCGCACTCGAGGACCCCGTCGCTGTGGGCGGTCAGCCCGCTGCGACAGCGCATCGTCTGGATCGGCATCGTCATCCTCCGCCTGGTCGTGGTTCGTTGCGGCTTGGCGCCAGATGTGCTGGTTGCCGCGAACCGATCAGCTGCAATGTCGGCGCCGTCCCGGGGGATGTGTAGGGCCGCCCCCGCTGTTGTGGCGATCTTGACATGGCGGAGCCGGTTGAAAGTCAAGGTTCTCCCAACACCTGCCGATGGTGTTGTGGCGGAGCACTGCCGGGCCCGACCATCGCCACGATGGCCTCGGGACGAGAAGGCGGAGGAGGTGAGCACCAGGTCATGGACCAGACCGCCGGCAGCAGCCACGCGTCCTGCAACAGCCACAGCCGTGCGCCGGGCAACAGCAGCGTGTCGGGCAGCGAGAGCGTGTCGGGCAGCGAGAGCGTGGCTGGCAGCGAGAGCGTGGCTGGCAGCGAGGTGGAGGCCGGCGGGATCGGCGTGGGCGTCCCCGACGCGGCGGGCGGCCACGCCGAGGTGCTCGAACGGCTCGCCGCCCTCGAGCAGCTGCCGGACGCCGTGCTGGTGCTGCAGGCCGAGCGCGACCCGGCTGGCGTGGCCTTCGACCTGCGGGTCCGCTACCTGAACGCGGCGGCCCGCGCCCAACGGCTGGGAGCGGGCCGGGCCGTCGGGGGTCGCTGCAGCGAGCTGTGGCCGGAACTGGCCCGCACCAGCGCCTTCCGCCACTGCCTCGAGGTGGCCGACGGCGGCGGCCCGGCAGCCGGCATCATCGAGCACACCGCCGACCACATGGGGCGGCCCTGCGGCGCCGAGTACACCGTCACCGCCGTCGGCCCCGACCTGGTGCTGCTGGTCCAGCGTGACGCCACCGCCCGCCTACGTGCCGGGCACGACCTGGCCGCCGCCCAGGTCCGAGTCCGGCAGCTGCAGGCCGAGCTGTCCGACACCGTGGCGCGGGCTGAGGCCGAGGCGAAGCGGATGCGGGTCGCGCTCCAAGACGCCCTGACCGGGCTGCCCAACCGGGCGGTGCTGCTCGATCGGGCTGAGCACGCCCTGCTGCGCAGCCGCCGGCTGGCCGACCCGGCCCGGGCGGTGGCGCTGCTGGCCCTCGACATCGACAGCTTCCGCCAGATCAACGAGGCCTTCGGCCGGCCGGCGGGCGACACCGCCTTGAAGACGGTGGCGGCCCGGCTGCTGGCCAGCGTCCGCCAGGAGGACACCGTCGCCCGGCTCGGCGGCGACGAGTTCGTGGTGCTGTGCGACAACATCGACGCCGTGGGCCTGGCCAAGCTGCGGGCCCGGGTGGTGGAGTCGGTGACCCAGCCGCTCACCTGGCATCAAGACGACGGCAGCCGCACCGTGCCGCTGGCCATCAGCGTGGCGGTGGTGATGGCCCAAGACGACGACACCGTCGACGACCTGCTGCAGCGGGTGGAGGACCTGCTGCAGCGGGTCCGCATCGGCGACCGGGGCGCTTCCACCGGCGCCGTGCGCTGATCCGGGGCACCCGCCGGACCTGCCTCCGCCGGACCTGCCTCCGCCGGACCTGCCTCCGCCGGACCTGCCTCCCCGGACCTGCCTCCCCGGCCTGCCTCCGCCCGGCTGGGGATGGGCCCGGCCCGCCGGTCAGCGCCACAGGTGGTCGAGGTCGACCGCCACCGGCCCGCCGGGCAGCGCGGCCGGCTCGGCCGGCGGGCGCGGCGGCGGGTGCTGCACCTCCACCAGCGCCATCAGCTCGGCGTCGAGGAAGCGGCTGGCCGGCGCCAGGCTGTGGCGGTCGTCGCCGGCGTGGCGGCGATGCGGCATCCGCAGCGGGGTGTAGAGGGTCAGCTGGTCGCGGGCGCGGGTGACGGCCACGTAGAACAGGCGCCGCTCCTCGGCCAGCCCGGCGGTGGAGCCGACGGCCATGTCGGAGGGGAAGGCGCCGTCGACCAGGTGCGGCAGGTGGACCGCTGCCCACTCGAGACCCTTGGCCGAGTGCACCGTCGACAGGACCACGAAGTCGTCGTCGAGCTGCGGCGGGCCGGCCGGCAGCCCGCACGACGCCGGCGGGTCGAGGGTGACGGCGGCCAGCCAGTCGTGCAGGTCGCCGTGGGCGGCGGCCGCCTCGTGCAGCCGCCGCAGGTCGGCCAGGCGGGCGGCGCCGTCGCGGTAGCGGTCGGCCACCAGCGGACCGAGCAGCTCCACCAGGGCGCCCAGCTGCGCCGCCGGGTCGGGCAGCTGCCGGGCTGCGTCGAGGGCGGCGAAGGTGGCGGCCAGCGCCACCCGGGCCGAGGCCGGCGCCGCCGCCACCGCCTCGGCGCTGTCGCCTCCGTCGCCGCGGCGCGGGGCCAGGGCACCGAGCACCGCCTTGGCCCGGGCCGGGCCCACGCCGTGGTGCAGCCGCAGCAGCCGGAACCAGGCCACGTCGTCGGCGGGGTTGTCGAGGAGCCGGGCGGCCGCCACGAAGTCCTTGACGTGGGCGGCTTCGACGAAGCGCAGCCCGCCGTACTTGCGGTACGGGACGCCGCGGGCCGACAGCTCGAGCTCGATCAGGTCGCTGTGGTGGGCGGCCCGCACCAGCACCGCCTGGTCACGCAGGGCGGTGCCGCGCTGGTGGGCGTCGAGGATGCGGTCGACCACCGCCCGCGCCTCCCCGGCGGCATCGTGGCAGCGCACCAGCTGGGGCCGCCGGCCGCCGGGCCGGTCGGCCCGCAGCACCAGGCTCCCGATGGCGCCCCGGCCGGGGGCGCCGTTGCCGCCGCCGGTGCGGCCCGGACCGGCGTCGAGGTCGGCGCTGGGGTTGCCGCCGGTGCGGCCCGGACCGGCGTCGAGGTCGGCGCGCACCTGGTTGGCCACGTCGAGCACCGGCTGCAGCGAGCGGAAGTTGCGCTCGAGGCGCAACACGGTGACGTCGGGGAAAGCGGTCGCCAGCTGGTGCAGATGCCGGGCGTCGGCGCCGCGGAAGCCGTAGATGGCCTGGGCGTCGTCGCCGACCAGGGTCAGGCCCCGCCCGTCGGGGCGCAGCGCCCGGACGATGTCGGCCTGCACGGCGTTGACGTCCTGGGCTTCGTCGACCAGCACGGCGTCGAAGCGGCCGGCCAAGGCCGGGCCGACCTCGGGATGGACCAGGGCAGCATGCCAGAACAGCAGCAGGTCGCCGAAGTCGACCTGCTGGCGGGCCCGCTTGTGGGCCACGTAGGCCCGGCACAGCTCGGCGATGGCCGGCTGGTGCTCGTGGCACCAGGGGAAGTCGACGGCCAGCACCTCGGCCAGCGGGCGGCGGGTGTCGACGCAGCGCGAATAGATGTCGACCAGGGTGGCGGCCCGGGGGAAGCGCCGCTCGGTGCCGGCCAGGCCGTGCTCGTCGCGCAGCAGGTCCATCACGTCGGCGGCGTCCTCGGGGTCGAGCACCGACGCATGGCGGGCCAGCCCCACCACCTCGCCGGAGGTGGCCAGCAGCCGCTGGGCCACGGCGTGGAAGGTGCCGCCCTGCAGCCGCTCGGCGTCGTGGCGCCGCCCGGCCAGCCGGGCAGCTCGCCCCAGCATGTCGTCGGCGGCCCGCCGGGTGAAGGTCAGCAGCAGCAGCCGCTCGGGGGCCACCCCCCGCTCGAGCAGGTGGGCCACCCGGGCCGTCAGCACCCGGGTCTTGCCGGTGCCGGCCCCGGCCAGCACCACCAGCGGCCCCTCGCCGTGGGTGACGACGGCCAGCTGCTCGTCGTCGAGCCCGGCGTCCCAGCCAGCGTCGAACACCTGTTCGACTCTAGCCGAGACGGGGCCGGGCCGGTGCCGCTCAGCTCGGGGGGCGGACGACGACCCCGTCGAGCTCGGCCACGAACTGCGGGCCGAGCGCCTGCGACGGGGTGTGGGCGCCGGGCGCCACGGCACCGGCGGCCAGGCGCTGCACGATCCG
>JAJZNB010000019.1 GCA_021848085.1 Actinomycetes bacterium | reverse complement strand
ACGGCGTCGAGCAGGTGGCGGACCCCGAAGTTGGTGAGGGCCGAACCGACGAACAGGGGGCTGGTCTCCCCGGCCAGGAACGACTTGACGTCGAGGGTGGAGCCGACCTCGTCGAGCAAGGCGCACTCCTCGGCGGCGCGCCGCCAGGCGTCGCCCTCCTCGGCGGCAGCTCGTCGGGCGTCGACCAGCTCCTCGGCGGCGGCGGTGGCGCCGTGGCTGGTGCGGGCGTATCGGACGAACTGGCCGCTGCGGCGGTCGAGGACCCCCCGGAAGTCGCCGGGATCCCCGACAGGCCAGGTGAGCGGGGTGGGGCGCAGCCCGATGCGGCGCTCGATGTCGTCGAGCAGCGCCAGCGGGTCCAGTCCCGGCCGGTCGCACTTGTTCAGGAAGGTCAGCACCGGCAGGTCCTGGGCCCGGCACACCTCGAACAGCTTCAGGGTCTGGGCCTCGATGCCCTTGGCCACGTCGAGCACCATGATCGCCGCGTCGGCAGCGGTGAGGACCCGGTAGGTGTCCTCCGAGAAGTCGCGGTGGCCGGGGGTGTCGAGCAGGTTGACCACGTGGCCGCGGTAGGTGAACTGCAGCACGGTGGAGGTGATGGAGATGCCGCGCTCCTGCTCCATGGCCATCCAGTCGGAGGTGGCCCGGCGCCGCCCGGCCCGGGCCTTCACCGCTCCGGCCTCGGCCACGGCCCCGGCGTAGAGGAGGAACTTCTCGGTCAAGGTGGTCTTGCCGGCGTCGGGATGGCTGATGATGGCGAAGGTGCGGCGCCGGGCCGCCTCACCGTGCATGTCGTGACCCACGCCCACGAAGTGTACGGGCCGGCCTCTGGCACGCCGGCGCCACCGGTCTCGGGCACCCGATGTCGCCGCCGGCCCCCGGCGCGCCGGCGCTGGCCCACAATGGGGCGATGCCACCCCCGCAGCTGCAGGTCGTCCACGGCGACATCACCCGGCTGCCGGTCGACGCCGTGGTGAACGCGGCCAACCGGGCCCTGGCCGGCGGCGGCGGCGTCGACGGCGCCATCCACCGTGCCGCCGGACGTGCCGAGCTGGCCCGGGCCTGCGCCGCCCTCGGCGGCTGTGATCCTGGCGACGCCAAGGCCACGCCTGGCTTCGCCCTGCCGGCCCGCTGGATCATCCACACCGTCGGGCCCGTGTGGCACGGCGGCCGGGCCGGGGAGGCGGCCGTGCTGGCCTCGTGCTACCGGCGCTCGCTCGAAGTGGCCGACGAGCTGGGAGCCCGGTCGGTGGCCTTCCCGGCCGTGTCCACCGGCGTCTACGGCTACCCGCCGGAGCAGGCCGCCGAGGTGGCCGTCACCACCGTGCACGGCGCCGACACCGCGGTGGAGCAGGTGGTGCTGGTCGCCTTCGACCCCGGCACGGACCGCCTCTACCGCAAGCTGCTGCAAGAACTCGCCGGCGGCGGGAATAGTTGACGAGTCCACCCGGTTGTGGAGCGTATTGTTGAGCCGTCAACCAAGGGAGCCTCGTCCATGAGCACCGCCACCGCCATCGCCACCGGCAGCTACACCCTCGACGCCAGCCACAGCCGGCTCGGCTTCGTCGCCCGTCACGCCATGGTGACCAAGGTTCGCGGCGCCTTCAACGACGTCACCGGCACCGGCTACTTCGACGCCGACGATCCGTCGAAGTCGCACGCCGAGGTCGTCATCAAGGCGGCCAGCATCGACACCCGCAACGCCGACCGCGACGCCCACCTGCGCAGCAACGACTTCTTCGACATGGAGACGTACCCCGAGATCCGCTACGTCACCACCTCGGTGGAGCCCCTCGACGACACCCACTTCCGGGTGAGCGGCGACCTGACCATCAAAGGCGTCACCCGGCCGGTCACCATCGACTTCGAGTACACCGGTTCCGCCGTCGACCCGTTCAACAACCAGCGCGTCGGCTTCGAGGGCAGCGTCGAGGTCAACCGCAAGGACTGGGGTCTCAACTGGAACGCCCCGCTCGAGGCCGGCGGCTTGCTGGTCAGCGAGAAGGTGACCCTGGAGTTCGAGCTGTCGGCCATCAAGGACGCCAGCTGAGCCTCACCTCGCCCTCCCCGGCGCCACGGTCCGAGGGCCCGGCGGCCGTCGCCGCCCTCGACCACCCAGTGTGGGAGGCGCTGTCCGGCCCGCAGGCCGCCGTCGGCCTGCGGGCCGGTGGCGCCTGCTGCTACCACCCCGACGTGGCTCCCTTCGCCGCCCTCGACCCGGCCGCCGTCGCCGCCGGCGGGGCGACGCTGGCCGCCGCCTGGCGCGACCTTTGCGGCCTGGCCGCCCCGGGAACGCCGCTCAGCGTGCCGGTCGACCCGGCCGACGAGGCCCGCGTCTGCGCCCAGCTCCCCGGCGGCCTGGCCCTCGAGGCGGTCGGCACCGGCGTGCAGATGATCGCCCACGGCGTCTGCGGGTCGGCGGATCCGAAGGCCGAGCCGCTGGGACCCGCCGACGTCGACGACATGCTCGACCTCATCGAGCGGTCCCGCCCGGGGCCGTTTCGGACCCGGACGGTGGAGCTCGGCGGCTACGTCGGTCGGCGCCACCGGGGGCGGCTGGTCGCCATGGCCGGCCGGCGGATGGCGCCGCCGGGCTTCGCCGAGGTCAGCGCCGTCACCACCGACCCCCGCTGGCGCGGTCGGGGGCTGGCCTCGGCCCTCGTCGGCCACGTCGCCGGACAGATCCGCGCCGCTGGCGCGGTGCCGTTCCTGCACGCTGCGGCGGGCAACACCGGCGCCATCGCCCTCTACCAGCACCTCGGCTTCGTGGTGCGCCGCCAGGTGTGCTTCCTGCGGCTCCGAACGCCGGCCCCCACGCGCTAGAACCGGCGCCGTGGGGGCGCTCGACGGGATCACCGTCATCGAGGCCGGGCTGCTGATCCAAGGGCCGCAGGCGGCGGCCACGCTGGCCGAGTGGGGCGCGGCGGTCACCAAGGTGGAGCTGCCCCGCTTCGGCGACCAGGCCCGGTCCCTGCCGCTGGGACCTGGCGAGCGGCGCAGCGCCTACTTCGAGGCCAACAACCGTGGCAAGCGCAGCGTCACCCTCGACCTGCGCCGCCCCGAGGGACGCCGGGTGCTGCTGCAGCTGCTGCAGGGCGCCGACGTGCTCGTGGCCAACTTCACCCCCGGCACCTTGGAGCGCTGGGGGCTCGGCTACCACGAGGTGGCCGCCGTCAACCCCCGCTTGGTGTACGCCTTGGGCTCCACCTTCGGCACCGAAGGTGCCGGCGCCGGGCGCGGCGGCGCCGACCTGTCGGGCCAGGCTGCCGGCGGGCTGGCCGCCGGCACCGGACCGGCCGGACACCCCACCCCGGTCGGCACCACCATCGCCGACCACGTCGCCGCCCAGAACCTGCTGGCCGGCATCCTGGCCGCTCTGGTGGCCCGCCAGCGCACCGGCCGGGGCCAGCAGGTCACCACCTCGCTGCTGGGCGGGCAGATCTGGGCCCAAGCCGCCGAGTACACCGCCGCGCTGGCCGCCGGCCGTCAGCTGCCCCCCGCCGACCGCGGCCACGCCCTCATCCCCGGCATCTACGGCATCTTCCCCACCGCCGACGGCTGGATCGCCCTGGTCGGCGTGGCCGGCAGCATGCGTCGCCGGCTCTACGCCGAGCTCGGCCGTCCCGACCTCGAAGAGCGCTTCCCCCAGCGCATCTACTGGGACGCCGAGAAGGCCCGGCTGTTCCCCATCCTCGACGAGGTGTTCGCCGCCGCCACCACCGCCGAGTGGTGCCGCCGGCTCGACGCCGCCGACGTGCGCTGCGCACCGGTGCGCGACCGCGCCCAGGTGGTGGCCGACCCCGACGTGTGGGCCAACGGCTACCTGACCGAGGTGGACGGTCCCGAGGGCCCCACCGCGGTGGTGGCGGTCCCCGTCGCCTTCAGCGCCACCCCCGCCCGGCCTCACCCCCGCGCCCCGCAGCTGGGCGAGCACACCGACGAGGTGCTGGTCGAGGCCGGCTACCGGGCCGAGGAGATCGAGCACCTGCGCCAGGTCGGGGTGCTGTGATCTGGCGTCTGGCGTGCCGCGCCCTCACCGGCCACCGTCCCGCCCCGTCCTCACCGGCCACCGTGCCGCGCACAGGTTCACGAGCGGGCCCGCCCCCCGGCGGCGGCCGCCGGTAGGCTCGCGGCAGCGACCAAAGGGGCGACCGTGGACCTGCGTCGAGTGCACAGCGTGGCCGCCGCTCGGGCCGCGGCCCGGCGGCGGCTGCCGGCCGCCGTCTTCGACTACATCGATGGCGCCGCCCAGGACGAGCGCACCATGGCCGCCAACCGCGCCGCCTTCGCCGCCTGGGCCTGGCGGCCCCGCATGTGCCAGGCACCCACCCCGCCGGCCACGGCCACCACCGTGCTCGGCACCCCAGTGGCGCTGCCGGTGCTGTTGGCTCCCTGCGGGCTGATGTCGCTGATGCACCCCGACGGGGTCGTCGCCGCCGCCCGGGCCGCCCACACCGCCGGCACCGTCGTCGCCGTCAGCACCGTGGCCGGCACCCCGCTCGAAGCGGCGGCCGAAGCCACCGGCGGCCCCAAGTGGTTCCAGCTCTACGCCGCCGGCCGCGGCCCGGCAGCCGAGCTGACCGAGCGGGCTGCTGCCGCCGGCTACCAGGCCCTGGTCGTGACCGTCGACACCAACGTGCTGGGTCTGCGCGAGCGCGACGTCCGCCACGGCATGGGCCAGCCGCTGCAGCTCACCCCCCGCGTCGTGGCCCACCTGGGCCTGCAGCTGGCCGCCCGCCCCGCCTATCTCGCCGCCTATGCCCGCAAGGCGTGGGCCGAGCGGACCGCCGCCCGTCCAGCCATGGCGCCGGGCACCCCCGAGGCCGCCGGAGCGCCGTCGGCCGCGGCCGGCGGGCTCGCCGCCCGGCTCATCCCGCTCATGCGGGCCTCCCCCTTCACCTGGGATGACATCGTCTGGCTGCGGCGACGCTGGAACGGCCCGCTGGTGGTGAAGGGGTTGCTCAGCGCGGCCGACGCTGCCCGAGCCGTCGACTGCGGCGCCGATGCCGTGGTGGTCTCCAACCACGGCGGCCGCCAGCTCGATGGCACCCTGCCCACCCTGGCCGTGCTGCCCGAGGTGGCCGAGGCGGTCGGTGCCCATGCCGAGGTCCTCTTCGACAGCGGCGTGCGCCGCGGCGCCGACGTGGCCGTGGCCCTGGCCCTGGGAGCCCGGGCGGTGCTGGTCGGGCGGGCCTACCTCTACGGGCTGGCCATCGGCGGCCAGGCCGGCATCGAGCGGATCCTGGGCATCGTCCACCACGAGCTGACCCACACCCTGGAGCTGCTGGGCTGCCCCGACGTGCGCCGCCTCGACCCGAGCTGGCTGGCCCCGGCTCCGGTTGCGGCGTCCGCCGCCCGGGAATGGCAGCCCCAGCCCCAGCCCCAGCCCCAGCCACAGCCACAGCCACAGGTGCAGCCGGAGCCACAGGTGCAGGTGCAGCCGGAGCCACAGGTGCAGGTGCAGCCGGAGCAGCAGGAGAGGCGATGACCGAGGCCACACATCAGGCGACCGAGCGGGCCGGGCAGGTGGTGGCGGCGGTTCGCCTGCTGTTCGAGGCCGCTGTCATGTCGCACTCAGGGCACGCCAACCTGAGCGGCCGGCTCGATGAGCGCCGCTTCCTGCTCACCACCACCGGCATGGTGCGGCATCTGCAGGCCGACCAGCTGGCCACCGTCGACCTCGACGGGCAGGTGCTCGGCGGCGCCCTCGGCTCGGAGAACGCCGAGATCGTGGCCATGCACAGCGTCGTCTACCGTGCCCGCCCCCATGTCGGTGCCATCATCCACACCCACTCGCCGGCGGCCACGGCGTTCGCCCTGGCCCATCGTCCGCTGCCGTGCCGGGCCGAGCCGCTGCTGCGCTTCGGGCAGGCCGAGGAGATCCCGGTGGTCCCGTGGGGGCCGCGCGGCTCCGACGTATCGGTGCGGGGCATCGCCGCCGCCATCGACCAGCAGCCGACCACCGCCGCCGTGCTGCTGGCCAACCACGGGCTGCTGGTGTTCGCCGCCGATCCGCTGGCCACCGCCCGCCTGGTGGTGGCCATCGAGGAGAGCGCCCAGGCTGAGCTGGCCGCCACCGCGGTGGGCGGCGCGGTGGACTTCCCGCCCGGGGCGCTCGACCAGGTGCGGGCTTCGATGGCCCGGGTCGAGCGGTGAGCGGCGGCCGGGCAACCCCGGCGGCAGGCGCGCCGTCGGTCAGCGCCCGGCGTCGGGCTCGACGCCGGCTGCCTTCCAGTGGCGGTCCTTGAGCAGCCGCTTGTAGAGCTTGCCGGTCGGGTGCCGGGGCAGCTCGGGTTCGAAGTCGACGCTGCGGGGACACTTGTAGTGGGCCAGCCGCTCCCGGCAGTAGGCGATCAGCTCCCGTTCGAGGTCGGGGCCGGCGTCGGCCCAGTCCAGCGGCTGCACCACCGCCTTCACCTGTTCGCCCATCTCCTCGTCGGGCACGCCGAACACGGCCACGTCGGCCACCTTGGGATGCAGGGCCAGCACGTTCTCGGCTTCCTGCGGGTAGATGTTCACCCCGCCCGAGATGATCATGTTGGCGTGCCGGTCGGTGAGGAACAGGAAGCCGTCGTCGTCGAGGTAGCCGATGTCGCCGAGGGTGCTCCAGCCGTGGCTGTCGTGGGCCGAGGCGGTCTTGGCCGGGTCGTGGTGGTAGGCGAAGCCGCCCCCGCCTTCGAAGTAGATGGTGCCGGGGGTGCCGGCCGGCAGCTCCCGGCCATCGCGGTCGACGATGTGGACGGCGCCCACCAGCGGGCGGCCGACGGTGCCGGGATGCCCGAGCCAGTCCTCGGGGCTGGCCAGGGTCAGCCCGTTGCTCTCGCTGCCGGCGTAGTACTCCCAGATGATCGGACCCCACCAGTCGAGCATCTGCTGCTTCACCGGAACCGGGCAGGGGGCGGCGGCGTGGATGACGGCCCGTAGCGACGACCCGTCGAAGCCCCGGCGCACCTCGGCGGGCAGCTTCAGCATCCGGATGAACATGGTGGGGACCAGCTGTGAGTGGGTGATGGCGTGGCGGTCGACCAGCCGCAGGTAGTCGGCCGCGTCGAAGTGCTCCATCACGAACACCGTTCCGCCGACCCGGTGCACCGCCCGGGTGAAGCGCAGCGGCGCGGCGTGGTACAGCGGCGCCGGTGACAGGTAGCGGGTCTGGGCGTCGAAGCCCCACACCACCTGGCACAGGGCGGTCACCCCGTCGGCCTGCTCAGGGTCGGTGGGGATCACGGCGTGGACGATGCCCTTGGGCTGGCCGGTGGTGCCCGACGAGTAGAGCATGTCGTCACCGGCCCGCTCCTGGTCGAGAGGCTCGTCGGGCTGGGCGGCCAGCGCCTCCTCGAGCGACTGCCAGCCGCCGGTGGCGGCCCGGCCGGTGACGTAGCAGTGCTCCACGGTGCCGGGGATCGGCGCTTGCAGCGTGGAGCACTGGGCGGCGTCGACGACGAGCACCTTGGCTCCGCAGTCGCCGGCGATGAACGTCGCCTCCTCGGCGCCCAGCCGGGTGCTGATGGCGGTGTAGAGCAAGCCGGCGCGGTGCGCTCCCCACAGCACGTCGAAGAAGCGGGGGCCGTTGGCCAGCTGGAAGGCGACGTGGTCGCCCGGGGCGAGGCCTAGCGAGGCGAACAGGCGGGCCACGGCCCGCGACGCCCGGTCGAGCTGCCGGTAGGTTGCGGTCTCGCCGGTGGTGGTCATGACCACGGCGGGACGGTCGGGGGCGGCGGCGGCGTGGATCCCGGGGTGCATCGCGGCCACCGTACCGGCCTGGTCGGCCGGGGTGGCGCCGAGCCCGGCCCCAGCCGGTGCCGGCGGCCGGCGGGGCGCCGGAGCTCAGCCCGTCACCACCACCACGTCGAGCCGGCGGGGCGCCGGAGCTCAGCCCGTCACCACCACCACGTCGAGCCGGCGGGGGCCGTGGACCCCTTCGACCCGGTCGAGCTCGATGTCGCTGGTGGCTGACGGGCCGCTGACGAAGGTCAGGACGCGGCGGGGGTCGACAACGTGGACGGCGTCGGGCACCGAGGCGACGATCTGGTGCTGGCCGACGACGCAGACGTGGTGGTCGGGCACCAAGGTGAGCGCCCGCCGGCCCTGGTCGGGGCGGTGGTCGAGGACGATGGTGCCGGTGTCGGCCACGGCCACGGCGCAGGCGGTGACCACCGTGTCGACGGCGTCGAGGGCGGCGGGGGCGCCGGCCGGGTCGTCGCGGCGG
This sequence comes from Actinomycetes bacterium, assembly GCA_021848085.1. Classification (GTDB taxonomy): domain Bacteria; phylum Actinomycetota; class Acidimicrobiia; order Acidimicrobiales; family UBA8190; genus JAJZNB01. The sequence goes on along the minus strand of JAJZNB010000019.1, from coordinate 384 downwards.
GCGTCGGGCAGCTGGGCCAGCCAGGCCGGGTCGACGCCGGGGGCCGCCACCACCGGGCCGGGACCGGCCTGCGCAGCTATGGCGGCGGCCAGCTGCCCGGCCGACACGGTGGTGACCCGGGCGCCGTAGTCGGCGACGTGGCGGACGAACCGGGCGGTGAGCTCTTCGGCGCCGGCGGGGTCGGCGCCGGCCGGGCGGTAGTGGCGGGGGACCCGGGCGGCCACGGCGGCCGGGTCGACGCTGGGGGTGGGGCGCCCCAGGGCGCCGGCCAGGCGGTCGAGCACCACCCGCCGGGCCTCGTCGGTGCCGGCTGGGCTGCGGTCAGCGGCCGCGGCCGCCGCCGCGCCCGGTGCGCCAGCACCCTGCTCCGAGCCGGCCCCGGCC
>JAJZNB010000278.1 GCA_021848085.1 Actinomycetes bacterium | reverse complement strand
CATCGACCCGAAGAAGCGGGCGTCGCCGAAGCTGAACACGCCGCCGTCGGAGGCCACCAGCCAGTAGCCACCCCCGCCGGGAGCGGGGGCCATGCCCACGGCCGGCGCGGCCATGGCCGATCCCGCCGGGGCTCCGGGGAGAAAGGAGGCCACCTGCGCCCAGGTGAAGTCGGTGGCGGGGCTGCCCGAGGTCTCGACCAGGATCTCGGTCCACGACGGATAGCCGTCCCAGCCGTGGGGGTCGAAGCCGGTCCCCATGACGCAGTCCTGGCACGACAGCGCCAACAGCACGTTGTCGCGATGTCCCCAGCAGCCGCCGCCGCCCGAGGACGGGCAGTCGATGTTGCTGGAGCCAGGCCCGTCGTCGTACATCCACAGGTAGACGGCTTCGAGCGGGTTGCCCAGCGCGCCGGCCCAGTTGGAGCCCCACTGCGACCAGGGGAAGCTCGACGGGGGGGTGGGGTCGGCGCTCGAGGCCGCCCCCTGGGCGGCGGCCTGGTCGAGAGCGCTGGCCATGGCAGCCATGGGAGGCAGGCCCCGCACGGTGCGCTCCAGGTTGGTGATGACGAACAGCTGCTCGGTCGGGGTCAGCTGGGCCCAGTCGCTGGGCAGCACCAGGCCCGGAAGGCCCTCCTGCTCGCGGGCGTTGTCGAAGGCCTGCACGGCGGCGTCGACGCACGCCGGCGAGGAGTCGGGCGTCGCGCCCGAGCAGGTCTGCAGAAAGTTCGGCGACGGTGGGATGTTGGCCGGCGGGTTGGCGGGAGGCACGATGCCGTGGGTGGCCATCGTCTCGGGCGCCGGCGGGCTCCCCGGTGCTGGCCGGCCAAGGCTCTGGGCGTCAGCTCGGGGCGTGGCACGGGGGGCGCGAGCGCTGGGCGCCAGCGCGGTGGCCACGGGCGCCAGCGCGGTGGCCACGGGCGCCAGCGCGGTGGCCACGGGCGCCAGCGCGGTGGACACGGCCAACAGCAACGCCGGCACCAGGACCATGACGGTGAGGGCGCGGCGGACAGGCATGGTTGTTGTATCGACGGCCCACCCGCCGTCTTGACGCCGCGGGTGCTCCGAACACTACGTTGGGTGAACTTTGTGGGTGCCGCCCGCCCTCGACAACCGCCGTCCCCGCCGCTCCCGCCGGCCCGACGCGCCGGAGCGGGAACCGCCAACGTCCTGCTCAGGGCGGTCGGGTGCGCCGCTAACCTGCAGGCGAGTGGGTCCGGCGCCGGCGCCGGCAGGGTCGGCGCCGGCGGGCCCAGGAGCGGCCGGAGGGCCGGGTCGGGAGCGTGACCAGGTGAGTACGACCCCAGCGACACCGCCACGGATCGTGGTGGGAGTGGACGGATCGCCGTCCTCGCAGCAGGCGCTGCGCTGGGCGGCACGCCAGGCCGAGCTGACCGGAGCCACGCTCGAGGCCATCGCCGTATGGGAGTGGCCGACCACCTACGGCTGGGCGGTGCCGCTGCCGGCCGACTTCGACCCCGCCGCCGACGCCACCACCGTGGTCGACCAAGAGCTTCAGGTGGTGCGCCAAGCCCATCCGGCGGTGCCGATCACCGTCCGGGTCGAGGAGGGACATCCGGCCCCGGTGCTGGTAGCCGCCTCCGAAGGGGCCGAGCTGCTGGTGGTCGGCAGCCGCGGCCACGGCGCCTTCAGCGGCATGCTGATCGGCTCGGTGAGCGAGCACTGCGTCACCCACGCCCACTGCCCGGTGCTGGTGCTGCGCGGCCCCTGACCGACCGGCCACCGGGAGGACCCCCCAGCGGGCGGCGGCGGCGGAGGCCGACCCGGCCAGCCGGTTGGCACAGCCCCACGCGCTGTGGTGCCGACCGAGCCCTCGAGCAGCGCCACCGGCTCGAATGCCGCCACCTCGCCGGCGAGGCAGACCCACATGACCCCTGACCAGGGCCGCCACGAAGGCTGATGTTCCCGCCTCGCAGCGGGATCCGTCACCTCGCGGGATCCGTCACCTCGCGGGATCCGTCACCTCGCGGGAACCGTCACCTCAGAGAACCAGCCCGAGGGCCACGCCGGCCGCGGCGGCGGCCAGCCCGACGCCCACGCTGCCCACCACGTTGACGGTGGCCTGCAGCAGCTCGCCGTCCTCCACCAGCCGCATCGTCTCGAAGGTGAAGGTGGAGAAGGTGGTGAAGGCCCCGCAGAAGCCGTCGCCGGCCAACGCCTGCACGCCGGTGGGCAGGCGACCGGCCAGCTCCAGCCCGGTCAGCAGCCCCAGCACGAGCGCGCCCGACACGTTGATCAGGAACGTGCCCCAGGGCAGATCCGACTCCCAGCGGCGGTGCACCAGGCGGTCGAGCAGGTAACGGCTGGGGGCGCCCAGCAGGCCGCCGACGGCCACGGCCACGAACAGCGGCGGGCTCACAGGTGCACCACCTCCACGTCCTCGGCCACCACCACCACCTGGTTCAGCAGGTCGGCGGCGGCCGCCAAGAAGGTGTCGATGCGTTCGGGCCGGTCGACGATGACCACCGACAGCGGGGCGTCGTCGGACAGCAGGTGCGTGGTGTGGAGACGGCCCGAGGTGCCGTAGCCCTCCTGCGCCCGGAACACGGTGGCGCCAGCCAGCCCCGCTCGGCGGGCGCGCTGCAGCAGCTCCACCACCAGCGACCGGTGATGGGCCTGGTCGCGGCCGCTGAGCTGCATGGTGATCCGGCGGGCGGCGGAGGTGGGGAATGGGCCGGCGCCGTTCACGACAGCTCTCGCTGCAGCCACCGTTCGGCCCGCACCCCCAGTCGGGCGCCGAGCATGCCGAGCCAGACACAGACGAGCCCGCCGACCAGGCTGGCGCCCAGGTAGGCGGTGGCCACCGCCAGGTGATGGTCGCGGATCAGCAGCACCGCCTCCACCGACATGGTGGAGAAGGTGGTGTAGGCACCGATGAAGCCGGTTCCGATCAGCGGGCGGGCCAGGTGCCCCCGGGGGAACTGCTCCATGACCAGCACGAGCAGCAACCCGAGCAGGAAGCTGCCCGACAGGTTGATGAGGAACGTCGCCCACGGGAACTGGCCGGCGCCGGTCGGCATGGCCAGCGAAACGGCGTAGCGGACCACCGCGCCGGCAGCCCCGCCGGCGGCGACCGCCCCCACGAGCAGCAGGTCGGCCCGGCGGCGGGCGGGCCGGGCAGCGGGCTGGTCCTCGCAAAGCAGGTCCGGGTCGACCGGCAGCTCACCGGCCCGGCTCGGTGCTGACACGTGCTCTTCTCCTTGGCCGCTGCCGGCCGCAGCCGGCGGGATCGGGGTAGGAGCCATCAGCCCGGCAGGCAGTTGTGGCGAGCTCCATCGCCTCGATCAGGCTACCAAGCGGTCCGCGGCACCCCGCGCGGCGGTGGCCAGCCGCTCAAGGCGGCTCAGGCCCCCACCACCGGAGGAGCCGGAGCCGCCGGGCCAGCCGGAGGAGCCGGCGGCGGGGTGGGGACGGCTGCCGCCGGCACCGGCGGCAGCCGCCGGGTGGCGGCCCGGGGGAACAGCCAGCGGCCGAAGGCGGTGTCGGAGGGCAAGTCGCGCCACCAGCCGGCCAAGTGGTACGAGGACCGCAACAGGCGGCTCGAGGGGTGCCGGAGCAGCCGACGGTGGGAGCGGCTCGGCGAGGTGCGGGCCCACTGCGCCATCTGCATGGCCAGCATGCTCGGCCCCTCGCTGTGCCAGGGCCACAGGGCGTCGTGCAGCCACGACCGGCTGGTGCGATAGGCGCTGTCGGGGAGCGTCTGCAGCACGTCGAGGATGCCCAGGGCGTCGTCCTTCTCGTGGGACCGGAAGCTGTCGACGAGGGCGGAGGCGGCCGCTTCGGTGTCGGCGCGGCGCAGGCGGTAGAGGTTGGCGGTGCCGACGTCGCTGCTCAGACGCTGCAGCGCCTCCTGGCGCTCCACGCGCACCAGGCACTGGCGGCGGAGCCGCTCAGCGGCCCGGGCTCCGCCGGGGGCCTGCTGCAGCAGCGGGCACAGGACCCCGCCGAGGACGGCGTCATGGAGGGCGATGGCCTCGCTGAGCCGGCGGGTCGCCTCGGCCTCGGCCTCAGGGCCGGCCGCCGTGCGCAGCTCGCCGATGATCTGTTCCACCGTGGCGTCGAAGCCGGCCAGGATGTCGCGCAAGGTGGGAGGCGGTTCGACGGCATCGCCGGTCAGCTTGGCCACCTGCAACGCCCGCGGTGAGCACGGCGGGCGCTCCCCGTCGGACCAGCCGTGGTGGGCGTCGCTCCAGTCCTCGAAGCGGTCGCGCAGACGGTAGAGCTGCCGGCGCAGGCCGTCGGGGTGGCGCACCAGCGCGGCGTGCAGCCGGCTGGGGGTCTGCCGGGCCCGACGGTTCATGTCGGCGACGACGGCGTCGGGGTCGACGTGCCGGTCGCCGCCCCGGAGCACGCCGGGAACGGCAGCTTCGTCGGAGAGGGTGCGGTGCAAGCTGGTCTGCAGCCCGGCGAGGATCTCCTCGATCTCCTCGCCGGCCACCGGGTAGACGTTGGCGGCGCCGACCCCCCGGGTGACCACCTCGAAGCGCTCGAGCAGATCGGCGCGCTCGAGGCAGCCGTGGCGCAGCCGGCCGACGAGCGGAGCGCCGCCGGACATCCCGTCGAGCAGGGGGCACAGCGTCCACTGCAGGGTGGCGTCGTGCACCGCCACCGACCGGCGCAGGGTGCTGTGCAGCACGCGGACCTTCTCGGTGCCATCGGGGGCCTGCAGGGCGCGCCGCAACGAGTCCTGCATGTCGGCGTCGTAGGCGGCCATCAGCTCCTGCAGCGAGGCCCATCCGCCGCCGGGGACCTGGCGCAGCGTCGTGACCCCTGCCGCCGTCTCGGACCGGGGGTTGTTGGCGTCGCCCATCGTCAGCTCCTCGTCCACTGCGCCGGGCACCGCGCTGTCGACTGCGCCGGGCACCGCGCTGTCCACTGCGCCGGGCACCGCGCTGTCCAGTGCGCCGGGCACCGCCCGAACCACCTGGCGATCAGCGCGCCGCCGGTGCGGTTGGAGCCGGTGCATGCCCCCACGGTGACGCCCGCCGCCGGAGCCCTGCAGAGTCCAAGGTCCCCCGGCCACCGCCCAGCCCGCCGACCCAGACCAGCCCGCCGTCCCAGACCAGGTAACCCGACGAGGCTCGGCGTCGGTCGGGGAACGACGATCCGCTGCCGAGCACGGTGAGGGGCAGGCCCGAGCTCGGTGGCGGGGCGGCACGGAATCTGACACGAGCTGGGCGGCGGCGGGCGCTACGCCGGCTGGACGACACCGTCGACGCTGATCTTGACCTGGGTGCCGCCGAAGGCGATCAGCCACTGCACCGGGCAGCGACGTCTCGGTGAGGAGCCGGACCCGGGTGGAACCGGCCAGCTCGGTGCCGTCGAGGCGCACCTGCACCCGCCGGGAGGTGGAGAAGGTGTCGATGCGGTGATCGGGGCTGTGGGGGTGGACGACCACCCGCTCGTCCGCTTCGAACCAGGCGTCGACCGCCTCCCACGGCACCGTCACCTGGCCGGGCACCTCGGGATCGGGGCCGGCGTCGATGCGGGACGGACGGGAACGAGCAGCGCGGCAGGGCGCCGGCTCGGGCGCGAAGGTGCCCACCTGCGAGCCGCTCGGCTCGTCCCGTCGCCAGAGCGGGCTGCGCCGCTCAGGCGGCGAGCAACCCGACGGGAAGGTCGACCAGGCCCCGCAAGGTGATCGAGTCGCGGGGGCGGATGTCGTGGCTGCGCAGCTCGATGGTCGAGAAGCGCCGCAGCAGCTGCGCCAAGAACACCTGGCCTTCGGCTCGGGCCAGCGAGGCTCCCAGGCAGTGGTGGATGCCGGCCCCGAAGCTCAACGGCGGGCCCTCGTCGCGCCCGATGTCGAAGGTGTCGGGGTGGCGGAAGCGCCGGGGGTCGCGGTTGGCCGAGCCGAGCAGGGTCAGCACCGGGGTCGATGCCTCGATGGGCCGGCCGGCGATCTCGGCGTCGCGGTGGGCCATCCGCACGTCGAGCTGGACCGGCGAGTCGAAGCGCAGCAGTTCCTCCACCGCCCTGGCCACCACGGCCGGGTCGTCGAGCCCGGCCCGCAGGGCGCCCAGCTGGTCGGGATGGCGCAGCAGGGCCAGCAACCCGTTGCCGATCAGGTTGGTGGTGGTCTCGAAGCCGGCGGCGAACAGCAGGATCGCCGTCGAGACCATCTCCTGCTCGCTGAGCCGGTCCGAGCCGTCACGCACGGCGATGAGCTGGGAGAGCAGGTCGTCGGCGGGCCGGGCCCGGCGCCTGGCGATCAGCTCGGTGAAGTAGTCCTCCATGGCCAGCCGGGCCACCATGGCCGCCCGGAGCTGCTCGGCGGTGGCGCTGGGCTCGATGACGACGGTGGTGGCCCGCACCAGCTGCCGGAACTGCCGCCGCTCGTCGGCCGGCACGCCGAGCAGCTCGCCGATGACGGTGACCGGCAACGGGAAGGCCACCGTCTGCATCACGTCGACGGTGGCGTCGCCGGCGGCCCGCTGGGCCAGCTCGTCGAGCAGCTCGGCGCAGCGCCGGGCGATCTGGGGCCGCAGCGCCTCGACGGTGGAGGGGGTGAAGGCCCGGGCCACCAGCCCCCGCAGGCGGGTGTGGTCGGGCGGGTTCATGGTGAGGATGGTGCGCCGGGGCCGGAAGAAGGCGACCAGCTCGGCCGCCTCGGAGTCGGCGACCCCCCAGCTCCGCCAGCGGCGGTCCCCGACGTCGGGCAGCTCGGCGCCGTCGGCCTTGCCGAACGCCGGGGAGCGCAGCACCTGCTGGCACTCGGCGTAGCGGGTCACCACCCAGCTGCCCAGCCCGGAGCGGAACGTCCCCGGACCTTCCCGCAGAGCGGCGTAGCGGGGGTAGGGATCGGCCCGCCCTTCGGGGGTGGCCAGCAGCTCCAGCAGGATCCGGTCGGGGTCCTCGACGCCGGAGCCGGGATCGACGGGCGCGGTGGTGCTCATGACCGCACCAGCGTAGGCAGCTGCGGCCGTCCCGGCTGGCCCGGCGGCGGGACCTCGCAGATCCGACCCGCCGGTTTGCCTCTCGCCGAGGCAAGCGGGCACCCACACCCGTCCAGCCCGGAGCAAGCTGTCACGGCCCGGGGCGCGGCGCTGCTGCGCCGGCTGCCCCACAGAGGAGACCATCTGTCCGACCGCTACGACCGGGCGACGACGGAGCCCTCGCCTGGGAGGCGGCGATCGTCGAGGGAGATGCTCAGCTGCCGATGAGGGCGGCGGCCAGCTGGCGGTACTGGTCCAGCGGGAACCCCTCGCCGACCGGCACCACCTGGATGCACACGTGGTCAGCGCCGGCGTCGAGATGCTGGCGGACACGGCCGGCCACCGTCTCCACGTCGCCCCAGGCGACCACGGCATCCACCAGCCGGTCCGAGCCGCCGCCAGCCACGTCGTCGTCGGTGAAGCCCAGCGAACGCAGGTTGTTGGCGTAGTTGGGCAGGGCCAGGTAGCCGGTGGTGAAGCCGCGGGCCAGCCGGCGGGCCTCCGCCGGGTGGCGCTCGAGGACCACCGTCACCTCGGGGGCGAGCAGCGGCCCGTCGCCGAGGATCTGGCGGGCCCGGGCCGTGTGCTCCACCGGCACGAAGTAGGGATGGGCCCCGGCCGCCCGGTCGCGGGCCAGCTGCAACATCTTCGGCCCCAAGGCGGCGAGCACCCTCCGGTCCCGGGCCACGGCCGGACCGAGCGTGTCGAGGCGGTCGAGGTAGGCGACCATGTGGGCCAGGGGCCGGCGGTAGTCGGCCACGATGGGGCCGTGGCTGACACCGAGGCCGAGCACAAAGCGACCCGGGTGAACGGCGTCGAGCTCGGCGACGGCGGCGGCGATGTCCTCGGGGGGGCTGGGCCAGATGCTGACGATGCCGCTGGCCACCGTCACCCGCTCGGTGGACGACAGCAGCCGTTCGAAGCGTGGCGCCAGACCGGGGTCGAAGCCGCCCGACGACCAGATCGCCCCGTAGCCGAGCTGCTCGAGCGCAGCCGCCGCGTCCCGGGCCGCGTCGCCTTCCACCTGCCACGACCGGCTCCACCAGATCCCGACGGTTCCCAGCTCCATGGGACGACCGTAGCGAACCCGGGGATCGACGGTGGGCCGCCGCCGGCGCCACACCCGGCTCCGAGGCTTCTGGAGGAGACCCGTGACCTAACCTGCAGCACGGGCCGCTAGCTCATCGGGTAGAGCAGGGGACTTTTAATCCCAAGGTGCCGGGTTCGAGCCCCGGGCGGCCCACTCGCCTTGGCCTAGGTCAGCGGGCGCCAGCCTCTGGGGTGCCCCTGACAAGGCGTCACCGGGAGCAGCGGGCTCTCCGGGTGGCGGCCTCCTGCAGGCTGAGCACCACGTCCTCAGCCGCCACCACCGCACCTTGGTGCTCCCAGACCCGCACCACCTGCCAGCCAGCCCCGGCGAGGGCCCCGTCGACCTGCTCGTCGCGCTCGACGTTGCGGCGGAGCTTGGGGCCCCAGTAGCCGGGGTTGGAGCGGGGCGTCGTCCCATGAGCCGGGCAGCAGTGCCAGAAGCAGCCGTCGACGAAGACCGCCACGCGGGCGCGGGTGAAGACGATGTCGGGACGGACCCGCAGCCCGCCGACCCGCAGCAGCAGGTCTTTGCGGAAGCGCAGCCCTCGCCGATGCAGCGCCGACCGCAGCGCCACCTCGGGCCTGGTGC
>JAJZNB010000286.1 GCA_021848085.1 Actinomycetes bacterium | reverse complement strand
AGATGCGGTGTTCCTGATCGTGGTCGGCGCCGTCTCGCTCGCTGCCGCGTGGGAAGTTGTCCGCTACGTCGCGACGAACCATGTCGGTCTGCGCGATCTTGGCATCGCGGTGGCGCTGGGCTTTGCCACTCTGGCGCGCGTCGCGGTGCTGATCGCGCTGGCATCGCTGTTCTGGGTTCCACTCGGAGTCTGGATCGGCCTGCGGCCGGACTGGGCGCGGCGCATTCAGGTGGCGGCGCAGTTTCTCGCCGCCTTCCCGGCCAACCTGCTGTTTCCGATCTTCGTCGTCGTCATCGTGCGCTATCGGCTGAACGCGGATATTTGGCTGACACCGCTGATAATCCTCGGAACGCAGTGGTACATCCTGTTCAACGTCGTCGCCGGCGCCTCCGCCTTTCCCGGCGACCTGCAGGAAGTGGCGAAGAATTTCCGCGTGCGCGGCTGGCTGTGGTGGGCGCGCGTGATCCTGCCGGGGATCTTCCCGTACTACGTCACCGGCGCCATCACCGCCTCCGGCGGGTCGTGGAACGCCGCGATCGTTGCCGAGGTTGCTACCTGGGGCAAGGACAAGCTCGCGGCGCACGGGCTCGGCGAACCGGACCCGGACCAGGCGCGAGACCCCGGGCACGGCTCCGGCCGGGCCGCCGACCCCGGTGGGCCGACGCTCAGCCGCCCGAGGCCAGCGCGGAGCGGGCCGCCGCCGCCATGGCCCGATGGAGGTCGTCATGGAGCGAGGCGTTGGTGCCCCGATCCGGGAGCCGGGCCCGAAGCACCGACAGCCGGCCGCAGCCGAGCGCCGTCCGCAGCCCCTCCACCAGGGTGGCGGCGTCACCCACCTCGGTGGTCGGGATCCCAAGGCCGCCAGCCGCTTCGGCCACGTCGACCAGCGGCGCGGTGCCGAACAGGGTCTCGAAGCGCGCCTGGTCCAGCAGCTGCGCCTGGGGCAGGAAGGAGAAGATCCCCCCGCCACCGTTGTCGGCCACCACCACGGTGCAGGCCACGGGCCTGGGGTCGACGCGCACCAAGGCGCTCAGGTCGTGCAGGAAGGCGAGGTCGCCCACCAGCGCCACCGACGGCCCGCAGGCCAGCGCCACCCCGATGGCCGTCGACACCACCCCGTCGATGCCGTTGGCTCCCCGGTTGGCCACCACCCGGGGAGGCCGGGCCCGGGCCGGCGCGTACCACTCGACGTCGCGCACCGGCATCGACGAGGCCGCCACCAGCGTGGCCGACGGCGGCAGGGTCTGCACCAGCAGGCGGGCCAGGCAGGGCTCGGTGAGCCCGGGCTGCTCGGCACACCAGCGGCGCAGGGCGTCGGCGGCGGCGGCGTCGGCCGCGCCCCACCGGCCGCTCCAGGTGGCCGGCGCATCCTCCGCCCGGTGAGCGGTGGCGGCGGCCGGCACGGCCTCGACCAGCGCCCGGCACCACGCCGAAGGGTCGGCCACCACCGTCGACGCCGCCAGACGATCGGGGTCGAGCCACGCCGCGTGGGGATCGACGGCCATCACGGTAGCGCCGGCCCCGGCGGCGCCAGCCACGAACCCGGCCAGCACCTTCGAAGCCCAGGGGCGGCCCAAGGTCACCACCACCTCGGGCTGCAGCTGGCCGGCCAGCTCCGGGTCGCGCAGCAAGGCGTCGGCGTGGGCCACCACCCCCGGACGGGCCAGGCGGCACCCCGAGCGGGGATCGGCCAGCACCGGCCAGCCCAGCGCCTCACCGGCGGCCAGCACGGCCTCGGGGTGGCCGGCGCCGGCCCCGGCCACCAGCAGGCCGCGCCCCGCCGCCGCCTCCAGGACAGGGGCCAGGGCATGGCGCCACCGCGGCCGGTCGCCGTCGCCGCCGGCGGGAGCCGCCAACCGGTGCCACGGCGCACCGCCGGGGCGCCCCGGCGGCAGCTCGCCGGGCTCGCCCACCAGCGGATCGCGCAGCGCCAGGTTGAGCTGCACCGGCCCGGGCCCGGCCGGGTTGCCCAACGTCTCGGCCACGGCCCGCGCCGCCAGAGACCGCCAGGTGCCGGCTGTGGCCGGATCGGGAACGCCGGGATCCGCCCACCACCGCACCGCCGGACCGTAGAGCCGGGTCTGGTCGATGGTCTGGGGGGCACCGACATGGTGCAGCTCCGGTGGGCGGTCAGCGGTGCACACCAGCAGCGGCACGTGGGCGTGGTGCGCTTCGACCACCGCCGGGTGCAGCTCGGCCGCGGCGGTGCCGCTGGTCACGCACACCACGGCCGGCTGGCCGCTGGCCAGGCCGATCCCCAGCGCGCTGAAGCCGGCGGACCGCTCGTCGAGACGGACCGTCACCTGCAGGCGCCCGTCGGCGGCCAGGGCCAGCGCCAGCGGCGTGGAGCGGGACCCGGGGCAGACCACGGCGTGGCGCACCCCGGCCCGCACCCACTCGTCGACCAGGGTGGCGCAGAAGGTGGCTTGCACCGACCGCCTGGCTACGATCACCGGCCGTGCCTCGCCGATCGCCGCCCGCCGGGGCCGCCACCCACCACGGCGCTGACGCCGGCCGGTCGATGACGCCCCCCTCGGGCCGGGTCGGCGCCGGCGGCCTGGCCTGCCGCACCTGGGCGTCGCCCGATGCCGGCGGCGCCGCGCCGCTGGTGCTGGCCCACGGGTTCACCCAGAACGCCGAGGCGTGGGGTCCGCTGCCCGGGCTGCTGGCGGCGTCGCGGCCGGTGGTCGCCGTCGACCTGCCCGGCCACGGCCGCTCCACCTCGGTGACCGCCGACCTGCCTGAGGCGGCCCAGCTGCTGGGAGTGGCCGGCGGCTTCGGTGACTACCTGGGCTACTCGATGGGAGGCCGGGTGGCGCTGCACCTGGCGCTGGCCCAGCCCACCCTGGTACGCCGGCTGGTGCTCATCGGCGCCACCGCCGGCATCGACGACGCCGAGGAGCGCCGACGGCGGCGCCTGGCCGACGAGGCGCTGGCCGACGAGCTCGACCCACCGGATCCCGGCTCGGCGTCGGAGCAGCAGCGGCGTCTGGAGCGGTTCCTGCAGCGGTGGCTGGCCGGCCCCCTGTTCGCCTCGCTGGCGCCGGAGGCAGCCTGCCTCGACGCCCGCCGGAACAACCGCTGCTCGGGGCTGGCCTCCTCCCTGCGGACCTGCGGCACCGGCACCCAGCAGCCGCTGTGGGACCGGCTGGGCCAGCTCGAGATGCCGGTGCTGGTGGTGGCCGGCGCCGACGATGGGCGCTTCGTCGCCATCGGGCGGCGCCTGGCCCGCACCATCGGCTCCAACGCTCGCCTGGCTCTGGTGCCGGCGGCCGGCCATGCCTGTCACCTGCAGCGACCCGAGGTGGTGGCGGAACTGGTCGACGGCTTCTTGCGCTGAGGCCGGTGGCGCCAGCTCCCCCGCCACCAGGGGTGCCCCCGACGACCAGGCCCGGCAGACCCCCGGGGACGAACTGCTCACCGCAGCCCTCCCACCACGAAGCCGACGGCCAGGAGCAGCCCACCGCCGAGCTGCACCCGGGCGGTGCCCGACAGCACCGGCAACAGCCGGGGCCCGTCCCCCGGACCCAGCACGACCTGCACCGGACGCCGGGCCAACGGCACGGCGGCCAGCGCCAACGCCGCCCATGGCGCCCAGCACACGGCGACGGCGACGACGGCGGCGGCGGCCGCCGCCAGCGACCCGACGTACAGCCAGGCGGCACGGCGCCGACCCAGCCGCACGGCCAGGGTGTGCTTGCCGGCAGCCCGGTCGCCGCCGATGTCGCGCACGTTGTTGGCCTCGAGCAGGGCGGTGGCCAGCAGCCCCACCGCCACCGCCGCCACCAGTGCGGCGCCGGGGAAGGTCCCGACTGCCACGTAGGTGGTGCCGGCCGTGGCCACCAGGCCGAAGAAGACGAGCACGAACAGCTCCCCCAGCCCCACATAGCCGTAGGGCCGCGGCCCCCCGGTGTAGAACCAGGCGGCCAGCACGCTGGTGGCGCCGACGGCGAGCAGCCACCAGCCGGCCACGGCGGCCAGCACCAGGCCGGCCACACCGGCCACGGCGAAGGCCAGCCAGGCGGCGACCTTCACCGACCGCGGCGAGCACAGCCCCGAGGCCACCAGCCGCAGCGGACCCACCCGGGCCTGGTCGGTGCCGCGGATGCCGTCGGAGTAGTCGTTGGCGTAGTTGACCCCCACCTGCAGCGCCAAGGAGACCACCAGGGCCAGCCCGCAGCGCCACCAGGCGACCGGGTGCGGTCCGGCGGCAACCAGACGGGGGGCCGCCGCCGGGCCCGGCTGGGCCACCCCGGGAAGGACCGGCAGCTGGGCGTGGTGCCAGGCCCACCAGGCTGCCGCTGCGCCCACCGCCACCGGAACCACGGCGGCCGGTAGCGTGCGGGGACGGGCGCCCAGCACCCAGCGGCGCACCGGGCCCGGCGCCGGCGCGCCGGGGCCGGCCGACCTGCCACCGGTGACCATGTGACCAGCTACTCCGTTGTTTGAGCGATCCCTCGTACGGTCACTACGCTAGCTCGGGTGCCCGAGCTGGTCGCCATCGACGCCCCGTGGGGTCCGGCCTTCGTCGACACCCTGCGCCGGGTGTGGGACGCCGGCGACGCCGCCGCCGTGCTGGACCGCAGGCTGCCACCGCCGGCCGCCGAGGCCCAGCGCCAAGCCCTGCGTCCCGGCGCCGTGGTCGGCGAGGACGGCCAGCGGCGCAGCCTCCACGGCGGCGCCCACGTCGAGCCCGGCGACGCCGTGGTCCTCGGCACCAGCGGCTCCACCGGCACCCCCAAGGGGGTGGTGCTGACCCACGCCGCCCTCGAGGCCTCGGCCCAGGCCACCTCCGAGCGCCTGCAGGTCGACCCCCAGCGCGACCGGTGGCTGGCCTGCCTGCCGCTGGCCCACGTCGGGGGCCTGGCCGTGATCACCCGGGCCCTGGCCACCGGCACCGGCCTCGAGGTCCACGGCCGCTTCGACGCCGCCGCCGCCGAAGCGGCAGCCCGCCGCGGCGCCACCTTGGTGTCGCTGGTGGCCACCGCCTTGCAGCGGATCGACGCCTCGCTCTTCCGCCTGGTGCTGCTGGGTGGAGCGGCGCCGCCGCACCAGCTCCCGCCCAACGTGGTGACCACCTACGGGATGACCGAGACCGGCAGCGGCGTCGTCTACGACGGCTGTCCCCTCGAGGGCGTGCAGCTGCGCATCGGCGACGGGCGGCTGGGAGCCGAAGGCGAGGTGCTGGTGCGGGCGCCGATGCTGCTGCGCGTCTACCGCGACGGCACCGATCCCCGGCTGCCCGGCGGCTGGTTCCCCACCGGCGACGCCGGCCGGCTCGACGCCGACGGCCGGCTGCAGGTGCTCGGACGCATGGCCGAGGTGATCGTCACCGGGGGCGAGAAGGTGTGGCCAGCGGCGGTGGAACCGGTCCTCGCCGCCCATCCCGGTGTCGCCGAGGTGGCCGTAGGCGGCCGCCCCGACCCCGAGTGGGGCCAGCGGGTGGTGGCCTGGGTGGTGCCGCGGCACCCCGAGCGGCCCCCGACGCTCCCCGACCTGAAGGACCTGGCCCGCCAGCAGCTGGCGCCGTGGGCGGCGCCGAGGGAGCTGGTGCTGGTCGAGCAGCTGCCACGCACCGCCAACGGCAAGATCCGCCGGGCCGCGCTGCGCTGAACGGCCCTGGCGCATCACGTGCCGCCCGCCGGCGTCACCACATCACGTGCCGCCCGACGGCGTCACCACATCACGTGCCGCCCGACGGCGTCACCACATCACGTGCCGCCCGACGGCGTCACCACATCACGTGCCGCCCGACGGCGTCACCATGGCGCCGCCGTCGACGACCAGGGTGTGGCCGGTGATCCACCGGGCGGCGTCGGACACCAGGAACAGCGCCGCGCTGGCGATGTCGTCGGGCTCGCCGATGCGGCCGAGCGGGAGCCGCTTGGCCACCGCCGCCTCGTGCGCCTCCCACAGGGCCCGGGCCATCTGGGTGCGAACCAGCCCGGGGGCGATGGCGTTGACCCGCACCCGGGGGCCGAGCTCGGCGGCGAGCTGCCGGGTGGTGTGCACCACGGCCGCCTTGGTGACGTTGTACCAACCGATCCCGGGCTCCACCGTCATGGCCCCGATCGACGCCATGTTGAGCACCGAGCCGCCCCGATCGCGCAGCGCGGCCCGCCAGGCCGCCTGGGTCCAGGTCAGGATGGCCGTCTGGTTGACCTGCACCGTCTTGTCGGCCCGGGACACGTCGATGTCGATCATCGGCCCGAAGTAGGGGTTGGTGGCGGCGTTGTTGACCAGGACGTCGATCGTCCCGAAGCGCTCCACAGTCGCCGCCACCGTCGCCTGCGCCTGGTCGGGATCGCCGGCGTTGGCCACCCGCCAGTCGACGGTGCCGGGACGACCGGCCAATGCCGCCGCCGCCTGGGACAGGCCCTCCTCGCGCCGCGAGGTCAACATGACCTGGGCGCCGGCCTCGGCGAAGCGAGCGGCGATGGCCAACCCGATGCCCCGCGACCCTCCGGTGACGAGGGCGACCTTCCCGGCGAGCGTCAGATCCATGGCCGGCACCTTAGGATCGGCGACGCCGGGGGGCGAACCCGCCGGGCAGCGCCGACCCGTAGCATCGAAGGTCGTGAACCGCCTCGCCGACGAGACCAGCCCCTATCTCCGGCAGCACGCACACAACCCTGTCGACTGGTTCCCGTGGGGAGAGGAGGCCTTCGCCCGGGCCCGGGCCAAAGACCGCCCCGTGCTGCTGTCGGTCGGCTACTCCTCGTGTCACTGGTGCCATGTGATGGCCCACGAGTCGTTCGAAGACGAGGCCACCGCCGCCTCGGTCAACCGCCGGTTCGTGGCGGTGAAGGTCGACCGGGAGGAGCACCCCGACGTCGACGCCGTCTACATGGAGGCGGTGCAGGCCATGACCGGCGGCGGTGGCTGGCCCATGACGGTCTTCCTCACCCCCGACGGCCGCCCGTTCTTCGGCGGGACCTACTTCCCCCCGGCGGACCGCCGCGGGATGCCGGGCTTCATCCGGGTCCTCGACGCCGTCGACGACGCCTGGCGCAACCGCCGGGCCGAGGTCGAGCAGCAGGCCGACCAGCTGGCCGAGGCCATCGCCCGGCGCGCCGCGGCGCCCACCTCGCTGGGCGGCACCGAGCCGGCGCCGGCCGGCGACGACACCGACCTGCACCGCCTGTCGGGTCAGCTGCTGCACCGGGCCGTCGACGAGCTGGCCGGACGCTTCGACGCCACCTGGGGCGGCTTCGGCGGCGCGCCGAAGTTCCCGCAGCCGGCGCTGGTGGAGCTGTGCCTGCGCCATCACCGCCTGGCCGGCGACGAGCGGTCACTGACCTTGGCCACCACCACCTTGGCCGCCATGGCCGCCGGCGGCATCTACGACCACCTCGGCGGAGGGTTCGCCCGCTACAGCACCGACGTCAGCTGGACGGTGCCGCACTTCGAGAAGATGCTCTACGACCAGGCCGGGCTGGTGCGGGTCTACCTGCACGCCTGGCAGGGCACCGGCCAGCCGCAGTGGCTGCAGGTGGTGGAGGAGACGGTGGGCTACGTGCTGCGCGACCTGGCCCTCGTCGGCGGAGGGCTGGCCTCGTCGGAAGACGCCGACTCCGAAGGTGTCGAGGGCCGCTTCTACCTGTGGGAGCCGGCGGAGCTGCGGCAGGTGCTGGGCGAGGAGCTCGGCGCCGTCGCCGCCGGCTGGTACGGGGTCGACGACGGCCCGAACTTCGAGGGCCGATCCATCCTGCGCCGGCCTGTGGCCGGGCCCTGGACCCGGCCTGCCGCCGTGGAGCAGGCCCGCCGCCTGCTGTTGGAGGCCCGCTCCACCCGAGTCCGCCCCGGCCTCGACGACAAGGTGCTCACCGAGTGGAACGCCATGTTCTGCTCGGCGCTGTGCGAGGCGGCGGCCGCCACCGGACGCCCCCAGTGGGCCCGGGCCGCCGTCGACATCGGCTCGTTCCTGTGGGAGCAGCTGCGCCGCGACGGCCGCTACCTGCGCAGCTGGCAGGGGGGGCAGGCCCGGCACCTGGCCTACGCCGCCGACCACGCCTGGGTGGTCGACGCCTTCACCCGGCTGGGCGAGCTGACCGGGCAGCGACGCTGGCTGGAGCGGGCCGTCGACAGCGCCGATGACCTCCTGCGCCTGTTCGGCTCCGACGACGGGCTGCTGTTCACCACCGGATCCGACGCCGAATCCCTGGTCGTCCGGCCCGTCGACGTGCTCGACGGGGCCGCCCCGTCGGCCAACTCGGTGGCAGCCGCCGCCCTGGTGCGCCTGGGAGTGCTGGCCGGCAACGAACGACACGTGGAGGCGGGCCAGCGGCTGCTGCAACGGCTGGTGCCGGTGGCCCAGCACCACCCGTTGGCCATGGCCAACCTGGTGGGTGCCTGCGCCCTGGCCCATGGCGGCACCACCGAGGTGGTGGTGGCCGGGCAACGCCCGGATCTGGTCGACGTGGTCCGCCGCCGCTACGAACCCACCGCGGTGCTGGCCTGGGGAGAGCGGACCGGTTCGCCGCTGTGGCAGGGACGGCGCGACGGGCAGGCCTACGTCTGCCGCCGCTTCGTCTGTCAGGCCCCGGCCGACAGCGCCGAACAGCTCCAGGCCCGCCTCGACGCTGAACGCCAGGCCGACGCGGCCACGCTGGGGGGGCACCTGCGGTGAGCGCCGGGCTGGAGGACGCCGAAGGGGAGCTGCCCGGCC